>DATAWZ010000254.1:0-10999 GCA_036266975.1 Solirubrobacteraceae bacterium | reverse complement strand
CTCCCGCTTCGCGGCTGCAAATCTTCGCCTGGCGGCGTCCTCGGGAGCCGAAATAGCGCTGCTGTTCCGGCTCCCTGCGTCCTGGCCATGCTCGATTTTCGCTCGCGAATCGACGACCGGATTTACCGGAGGCACCACTAGCCGTCAACTCGGCGCGAGCAGCCCCAGGTCCGGCTTCCCGACGCTCGCGACGTAGCCGTCAGGCCGGATCAGCAGCAGCTCATCGTCGCAGGCGCGGTAGGCGCGGGCGACGAGGCCCTGCTCGTCGACGAGCGTGCCCTCCCCGCCCATGTCCCCGCGCGGGCGCACGGCGAAGCGCCGCAGCGCGGCGCCGGCGGCCGGCCAGGACAGGGCAGCGAGCGCCTCGGGCGCCCCCGGGCCGAAGGCGAGCGCGGTGAAGTGCGGGCCGCGGTAGGCGTCGAACAGGCGCGCGATGCCGACGCCTCGACACGGCGCGTCGGGCGCCCGATCGCCGACCCGCAGCGCCGCCGTGCGTGGTCCGTTCTCTGGCGCGAGCGGCCCGCCGTGGTAGCTGAGCTTGATCTGGCGCTCCTCGTCGCCGCGGAACAGGCTCGACAGCCGCCGCTCGTCCAGGCCGGCGTACAGCTCGCTGGATCGGCCCAGGACCCGCGCGGCGACCGGCCGGCGCTCACCGTCGTAGGTGTCGAGCAGCGCGTCGGGTGCGCCGGCGATCGCCTGGGCGAGCTTCCAGCCCAGGTTGTAGGCGTCCTGGACGCCGGTGTTCAACCCCTGCGCGCCGGCCGGCGTGTGCACGTGGGCGGCGTCGCCGGCGAGGAACACGCGTCCGGCGCGGTAGCGCTCGACGATGCGCACGTTGGGTCGGAAGAGCGAGCTCCAGGTCACGCCGCTGATCGACAGGCCGGTCAGCGAACGGAAGCGCTCGGCGAGCGCACCCTCGCTCGGGTCGGGCTCGTCCTCGGGCGCCAGCCGGACCATCAGCTGGAACTGCTCGCCGTGCGGGAGCGGGCACGCGGCGACGAAGCGCCCACCGGCGCGCGGCCACACGTGCCAGCGGTTGCGCGAGAGGCCCGCCACGGTGGCGTCGGCGATCAGCATCCGGTCGCTCTCGTCGGTCGTGCCGGCGAAGCGCAGGCCGGCGAGCTTGCGGACGGTGCTCGCGCCGCCATCGGCGCCGACCAGGTAGCGGCAGCGCACGCGCTCGGCGGTCTGCAGGGCCACGCTCACGCCCTCGTTGTCCTGGTCGAAGCCGTCGACTCCCGTGCCGAACTCGACCGACCCGCCGAGGGACGCCAGATGGCCGTGCAGGATCGCGTCGGTGCGCGACTGGGGCAGCAGCAGCACGTTCGGATAGGGCACGTCGGGCGAGGGGCGGCGGCGACGCTGCATCCGCCAGGGCACGGTCAGCGGGCCGAGATGGGCGCCCATCAGCGGGTACTCGCCGCCCTCGGCAAGCGCCCGGTCAACCACCCCCAGGTCATCGAGCAGCTCGAGCGTGCGGGGCTGGACCCCCTTGGCCCGCGATCCGGCGAACGCCTCCGGGGCCCGGTCGACGAGCCGGACCCGAACGCCGCGGCGCACGAGGTCGGCGGCGAGCATCGATCCGACCGGCCCGGCGCCGGCCACGAGCACGTCGACGTCGGGGCTCACGGGCGCAACCAGGCGGGAAAGCGGCGCAGGACCCACGCGGGGCCGAGCGGCTCCTTGCGGTAGGAGCGCCCGCCGATGCGCACGTAGTCGCGCGTGCGCGGATCCATCGCCAGGTTGCGCTCGACCGGATACCACTCGTTGTGCTCGTCGACCAGGTCGTTGACGTCGGCGAAGTCCCAGCGCCGGGCCCGCTCGGTCCAGGCCCACGCAAACGCCGCCCCGTCGCCGCCGCACTCGGTACGCAGCGCGCGGTACTCCGCGGCGAGCGCCTCCTCGTGGCGGCGCCGGGCCTGCTCGATCTGCTTGGCGCGCACGATGTAGCGCGGGAGCATCTCGCCGCGCAGGTAGGCCTCGACCGAGCGCTGGCGATTCAGCGTGCGCTGACTCAGCGGCCGGTGCAGCCCGGCCTCGTCGATCAGGCTGTCGCTGAGCAGGCGCTCGGCGGGGGTGTGCGCCGGTGAATCGGCCATCTGCCCCTCTCAGCCTAGAGCGCTCCGCGCTGACCCTGATCCCGCCAGGCCAGCGGGGTGACCGTGTGCGCGTGCTTGAACTGCTTGATGAAGTAGCTCGGGTGGCGATAGCCCACGCGGCGGGCGATCGCGTCGACGGTGAGGTCGGTCTGGCTGAGCAGGCGCCGCGCCTCGGAGAGCCGCCGCTCGGCGATCCACTCGTTCACGGTGCGGCCGGTCTTTCGGCGCACGACCGTCGTGAGATGGCCCGGGGTGAGGTTGACCGCGGCGGCGACGGCGGCGAGCGAGAGCGGCTCCGGGTAGCGCGCTTCGATGACCTCGAACACCGTGGCGAGCAGCGGCTCATCGCGCAGCCGCAGCTCGGCGCCGATCTCGGCGGCCAGGCGCGAGACGCCCACGAGCAGCAGCGTCAGATGGGCGAGCACCGCGTCGGCGTGCCCCTCCCGGAGCTCGCTCAGCTCGCCGTCGAGCGCCTGAAGCCGCCGCGACCACTGGCGGCGTTCGCGCGCCGGCACGTGCAGCCGCTCGACCCCGCCGCCGGCGCGACCGAGAAACGGGAACAGCAGCGGATGCGAGCGCCAGGAGAGCAGCGCGCCCGGGTCGCGGGGCTCGAGGACCTCGGCGGGGAAGAACACAACCCAGCCGCGGGCGCCGGCCAGCCCGGCGGGGTCGGCCACCGCGACGACCTCTCCGGGGGCGATCAGGAAGACATCGCCGGTGCGGACCGGCCAGGCGCGGCCGTCGAGGCGCAGCGCGCCGCCGCCGCGATCGAAGTAGGCGAGCACGAGGAAGTCGTGGGCGTGGGCGTGGTCCTCGCGGCCGGCGACGCCGACCGGCCAATCGCTGCCGACCAGCCGCGCGACGCTGACCGCAGGTCGGCCGGGGAGGCGCGTGTAGGTGTACACGGGCGCGCGCTCGGCCGGCCGCCGGGGGCGGCGGCGGGTGATCGAGGTGAGGTCGCGGTCAGCCAAAGATCCTTGCATCATCGCCAACGATTGGCGCACGGGGCGTTGCCAGGATTGGCTTTGGCACCAGCTCGGTGCCGCACAATCATCGTATCGTCAACGGGAGGACCGCTGATGCATCGCCGCTCACGGGTCCCCGCGCTCGCCGGAGCCTCACTCCACGACGCCGAGACCGCCCCTCACCGCCACTACCTGCCCGGCATGGGCCAGCAATGGCTGCTGCCCCTGTACGACCCTCTCACCCGCTGGCTGGGCGTCCGCTCGGCGCACCGCCGCCTGCTCGGCCTCGCCGGCGTGGGCGCGGGCGAGCGCGTGCTGGAGATCGGCTGCGGCACCGGAAACCTCGCGGTCCTGCTCGCCACCCGCTGCCCCACCGCGCAGGTCGCCGGGATCGATCCCGACCCCCAGGCGCTCGCCCGCGCCCGGCGCAAGGCCCACCGCGCCGGCGCCAGCGTTCAGCTCGACCAAGGTTTCGCCGAGCAGTTGCCCTACGAGGACGGGCGGTTCGATCACGTGCTCTCCGCGCTCATGTTCCATCACCTGCCGCCCGACGGCCGCCCGGCGGCGCTGCGCGAGGTCGCGCGGGTGCTGCGGCCCGGCGGCGCGCTGCACCTGCTCGACTTCGGCGCGGGCGGCGGGCGCCCGGCCGGCCTGACCGGGCGGCTCATGCGCCACCGCCCGCGGCTGCAGGACAGCTTCGGCGATCGGCTCCCCACCCTGATGCGCGAGGCGGGCCTGGTCGATCCGATCGAGGTCGGGCAGGCCAGCACCCGCGTCGGTCGCTGCGCGATCTACCGGGCTCGCGCCGCGTGAGCGAGGCCGTCGTATCCTTCCGCGCCCATGCACGTCGTCGAGCTCGTCGGGCGGATCATGCTCGCCGCCACCTTCCTGATCACCCCCTACGGGGTCATCGCCTCCGCGGCGCGGGTCGCCGGCTCGCCGGCGATGAAGGGCTCGGCGACGCTCAGCCGGCTGCCGCTCGGCGCGCGCGTGCTGACGATCCGCACGACCTGCGTCTCGGCGATGGCCGGCGCCCTGATGATCGCGATGGGCCTCTGGCCCGACCTCGGCGCGCTGCTCGTGCTCGCCTTCCTGATCCCGGTGACGTTCGTGATGCACCGCTTCTGGGAGGTCGAGGAGTGGCTGCCGCGCAAGCAGAAGCGCGACGCGTTCCTCGCGAACGTCAGCATGGCCGGCGGCGCGCTCGTGCTGTTCGCCGCGGTCAACCAGTCGCAGTCGCTCCCGCTCGCGCTGATCACCCACCCGCTGATCGCCCGCGGCTGAGCGGCGCTCAGCGCAGCATCTGTTCGCCGAGGCGGTGGGCGAGCTCGAGCGCCAGGGCGAGCGCGAGGCGGTCATCGCCGGGCGGATGCCCGAGCAGGCTGCTCGCGCGGGCGACCCGCTGCAGGACCGTGTTGCGGTGGGTGTGCAGTCGCGCGGCGGCGCGCGGCGCATTCTCGGCCTCGTCCAGGAAGACGCGCAGCGTCTCGCGCAGCCGCAGCGCGCTGGGGTCATCGGCGGCGAGCGGCCCGAGCGTGGCGGCGACGAACTCCCGTGCGCGCTCGCGGTCGCCGGCCGCGAGCGCGGTGACCTCGAGCTCGCGGTAGGAGGCAAAGCCCCCCGGCCCGAGCAGCAGCCGCTGGACGTCGAGCGCCTCGGCGTGGCTGCGCCGGAAGCCGGCGAGCCCGGGCCGGGTGGTGCCGACCGCGACCGAGGGACCGACCGCGGCGGCGCGCAGCGCCTCCAGCGGGATCTCCCGGTCGGTGCCCAGCCACGCCCACAGGGTCGTCACGCCGGCGGGCAGCGTCAGCGGCCGCCCGGCTCCGGCCGCGCGGGCCAGCAGCGTGGCCGCGGTCTCGAGCGGCCCCGCCTCGGCGCCCCACAGCACCAGCGCGGTCTGCTGGCGGTCGAGGTCGTAGCCGAGCCGGGTGCTCGCGAGCGCCGGCTCGATCGGTGCGCCGTCGAGGATCAGCTGCGCGGTCTCGGTGCGGCGCGCCAGCGCACCGCCGAGCACCGCCTCGCGCTCGCGCTGGGCCTCCTCGACGACGCGGTGAAGGACCGCGTCGGTGTAGTCGGAGATCAGCGTCAGCGACACGCGCAGGATCTCCACGAGCTCGGGGCCCTGGCCGACCACGACCGCCGCGCACTCGAGCCAGTGCCGCCAGGCGACCTGCTGGCCGAGCCGGTAGGCCTCGAACAGCGCCGCCGACTCGACGCCGCGGCGCACGAGCGTGCGCGCGATGTCCAGCGCCTCCGGCGGCGGATCGGCCGCCGTCGCCGCGCCGCGTTGGGCGAGCACCAACCAGCGCTGCAGGTTGGCGCGATTGCTCGCGCTCACCTCGGCCGCGACGGCCGGATCGGCGGCGAGCGCCGGGACCGCCGCCAACTCGATCTCGTCCATCTCGCGGACGATCTCGTCGAGGTCCCCGAGCAGGCGGCCGGCCATCTCGGCGATCAGGGGGCCGATCTCGGCGGATCCCGCCGGAATCATGTGCGCCAGAACATATTGAGGGCAAGAATATAGGCCACGGGCCCTATCCCAAAATCCCGTGCGCGGCTACCTTCCGGTGCATCAACTGAGTGAGGAGACCGCGAAATGATCGACCATCTCGACGTCCTGATCATCGGAGCCGGAATCTCCGGCATCGGCGCCGCGTGCCACCTGAAGAACCGCCAGCCGCAGCGCTCGTTCGCGATCCTCGAGGGCCGCGAGGCGATCGGGGGGACGTGGGACCTGTTCCGCTACCCCGGGATCCGGTCGGACTCCGACCTGCAGACGTTCGGCTACGCGTTCAAGCCGTGGACCAACGAGCGCGCGATCGCCGACGCCGGGTCGATCCTCGCCTACCTGCGCGAGACGGTCGCCGAGAACGACATCGAGCCGCATATCCGCTTCGGGCACCGCGTGATCCGCGCCGAGTGGAGCAGCGAGGATGCGTGCTGGCAGGTCGACGCGGTCATCACCGCCACCGGCGAGGAGGTTCACCTCACCGCGAGCTGGCTGTTCTCCGCCGCCGGCTACTACCGCTACGACGAGGGCTACACCCCCGACTTCCCGGCCGCCGAGCGCTTCAGCGGCACGATCGTGCACCCGCAGCACTGGCCCGAGGAGCTTGACTACACGGGCAAGCGCGTGGTCGTGATCGGCAGCGGGCTGAACATGCAGGCCTTCGGCGGCGCCGAGCTGATCGTCGACGGCGTGGCCGTCGACACGGCCGAGACCGTCGCCTACAAGAGCTTCATGCTCAGCGACGTGCCGAACTTCTCGTTCGTCTTCGGCTACACGAACTCGTCGTGGACGCTCAAGGTCGATCTCGTCTGCGAACACCTGTGCCGGCTGTTCGATGAGCTCGAGGCCGGCGGCTACGACCACTGCGTCCCGGTCGACGAGGACCCGGCCAACGAGACGAGCCCGTTCATCGGCCTGTCCTCGGGCTACATCTCGCGCGGGATCGACCGCTTCCCGCGCCAGGGCTCGCTGCCGGCGTGGCAGGTGACGATGAACTACGAGGCCGACGTGGCCACGCTGGGCGAGGGCCCGGTAGCCGACCCGGGGCTGCGCTTCGGCCGCACGCGGCCAACGGCGACGCGGCCCGCCGGGGCGCTCACGCTGCTCAGCTGACGAGCTCGGCGGGCGCCGAGGCGAGCGCGGCCTGGATCGCCTCCACGAGCTCGCGCGCGGAGGCGGCGGTCAGCTCGACCGCCACCCGCGCCGAGGGCCCGCGCCCCGGGTCGGCGAAGTCGATGTTGAGCGTGTGCTCGGCCATCGCGTGCACCGGGTGGTCGAAGTAGACCGTCCCGTCGGTGACGTGGAACCACTTGCCCTCCGGGCCCTTGGCGCTGCCCTCCAGCGCGGTCCGCACGGTCGCGTAGGTGCACATGCTCAGCCTCCCAGGTGCGTGGCGTAGAACGCCTCGATCCGCTCCCAGCCGTCGTTCGCCGCGGCGACGCGGTAGGACGGGCGGTCGGGCGAGAAGAAGGCGTGGCCGGCGTCGTCGTAGCGGTGAAACTCGTACGGCTTGCCGTTGTCCTTGAGGATCTGCTCGAGCTCGTCGACCTGCTCGGGCGTCGGGTACTGGTCCTCGTTGCCGAACAGCCCCAGCAGCGGGGCGCGCAGGTTCGGCAGCTGGTCGACGAGGTTGCCGACCTGGAGCGGGAACCCCTCCGGCGGGGTCCCGGTGACGAAGGCGCCGTAGCAGTCGACGGCGGCGTCGAGGTCGAGGTGGCAGGCGGCGAGCACCGACTGCCGTCCACCCGAGCAGTAGCCGATCACGCCGACCTTGCCGCTGGAGGTGGGCAGGCCGCGAAGGCAGGCCGCGGCGCCAGCGACGTCGCCGACCAGGCGCTCGTCGGGCACGCCGCCCTGGGCGCGGGCGGTCGCCGCCGCGTCGTCGGGGGCGGCGCCGGGCGCGTCGCGCCAGTACAGGTTCGGGCAGATCGCGTCGTAGCCGAGCTCGGCGAAGCGGCGCGTGATCTCCTTGGTGCTGCGGTCGTAGCCGGGCATGTGGTGAATGACCACGACCCCGCCGCGCGGGCCGTCCTCGGCGGGACGCGCGAGGTAGGCCTCGATGTCATCGCCACCGTGGCCGCTGACGTACAGCGTCTGCGCGCTCAGCGAATCGCTCATGTGCCGCATTCAATCACGGGCTCAGCCGCAGCGCGTCAACGTCGGCGGCTTCGGCGCGCGGGTCAGGTTGGTGACCGTCCCGGTGAACGTGAAGGCGGGCTGCGTGGCCGCGCTGCCCGGCGAGACCGCGTCGCTGAACGCGCTGAGCAGGTCGGTCGCCGTCGAGACCGTGTCGGTGATGGCCTCGGTCTGGGAGGTCGTCCAGCTCCCGCTGCTCACGAGCTGGTCGGTCGCGCCCTGGCTGGCCAGCGGCGAGTAGTCGCCCGACGGCTGGACCCAGGCGTCGCCCGGCTTCCACGGCACCGTTCCTGCGAGCTTGCGCAAGCAGGCCATGCCGTGCACGTCAAAGCGCCAGAAGCGCCCGGCCTTGGCGATCACGATCTCGATCGGCTGCTCGGGCATGCCGTGCGCGGCGTTCGACCCCGGCGGCGGCGTGAGGTCGTCGTTGGCCCAGACCACCCTGCCCTTCTTCAGTCCGAGCGTCCACGCCTCGCTGGCCGGAACGTACCCGGACGGCACGACCCCGGTTCCCCAGGACCAGGCGAACGAGGGGGCCAGGCCGAGCTCGGCGTTCATCGAGGCGAAGCCGGTCTGGCTCGCGATCTGTGCATTGTTCCGCCAGCGGAGCATTCCTGGGGGCAGACCTCCCTGGTAACGCCAGGGAGGGTGGGCCTCGCTATGTTTGAGCTCGATGGGCGCGCTCTTGAATTTCGCGACCGGCCAGCGAGGCTGAGCGCGTGGCGCTCGGCACCTCCGCGGCCGGCGGAGAGACGACGAGCGATCTCGGCCCTCGGCCGATCATCCGCACCACCGGCCTGACCAAGGTCTACCCGGGGGCGGACTTCGCCGCCGTGGACCACCTCGACCTGACCATCGGCGCGGGGGAGATCTTCGGGCTGCTCGGCCCCAACGGCGCGGGCAAGACCACGACGGCCGGGATGCTGACCACGCGGGTGATCCCGACCTCCGGGACCGCGTACGTCGCCGACGTCGACGTGATCGCCCAGCCGGCGCTGGCCAAGCAGCTCATCGGCGTGGTCTCCCAGCAGAACACGCTCGACCGCCAGCTCACCGTGTGGGAGAACCTCTACTTCCACGGGCGGCTGTTCGGCATCAGCGCCGCCGATTCGCGCCGCATCTCCGATGAGCTGCTCGAGCAGTTCCACCTGAGCAAGTGGGCGACCGCGTCGGTGTTCGCGCTCTCCGGGGGCATGGCCCAGCGCCTGATGGTGGCGCGCTCGATCTTCCACCGGCCCGCGGTGCTGTTCATGGACGAGCCGACCGCGGGCCTTGACCCCCAGAGTCGCCTGGCGCTCTGGGAGATCCTCGGCCAGCTCAACCGGAGCGGGCAGACGATCGTGCTTGCCACGCACTACATGGAGGAGGCCGACCAGCTCTGCGACCGCGTGGCGATCGTCGACCACGGCCGGATCCTCGCGCTCGATACGCCCGCGGCGCTCAAGCAGTCGGTCGGGGCCGACACGCTGGTGACGGTCAAGGTCGCCGGCGACGCCTCCGCGCTCGCCGCCCACCTGGAGGAGCACGTCGAGGGGGTCACGCGCAGCCGGGTGATCGAGGACGGTCAGGGCGCGGAGCTGCACGTCCAGGGCAGCGACCGGATCGTCCCGCGCGTGGTCGGGGCCGCCGAGCGCGGCGGCTTCGAGCTCGTGGATCTGTCGGTGGCCGAGCCGACGCTCGAGACGGTCTTCATCAGCCTCACCGGCAAGGAGCTGCGCGAATGAATCCGGTCGACGCGATCGCCGTGCGCCCCACCCGCTCGGTGCTCGCCGCCAGCCGCTCGGCGCTGCAGGCGCTGATCCTGCGCGACCTGCTCGTGCTGCGCAAGCACTTCGGTGAGTTCGTCGCGCGCACGCTGATCCAGCCGTTCCTGCTCGTGTTCGTCTTCCTGTACGTCTTCCCGACGATCGGGCAGGGGATCGGCGGCGGCCACGGGCGCGCCACCGAGTCGGCCTTTGCCACCGTGCTCGTTCCCGGGGTGGTCGGGATCTCGATCATGTTCCAGGGCATCCAGGCGGTCGCGATGCAGATGTCGACCGAGTTCGGCTACACCCGCGAGATCGAGGATCGCGTCCAGGCGCCGTGCCCGATCTGGCTCGTCGCGGTGGCCAAGGTGCTCTCGGGCGCCGTCCAGGGGCTGCTCGCCGCGCTGATCGTCTTCCCGATCGCCGCCGTGGTCCACGCCACTGGGGTGCACGCTCACCTGCGCGTGCACTGGGCCGTCGTGCTGACGCTGATCCCGCTCGCGTGCGTGGCGATGACCTCGCTCGGGCTGTTGCTCGGGACGACCTTCGAGCCGCGCAACATCGGGCTGATGTTCGGCTTCGTCGTGCTGCCGCTCACCTTCCTGGGCGGCACCTACTACCAGTGGACCAAGCTCACCCCAGTCAAGGTCGGCGGGATCCACTGGCTGAAGATCATCGTGCTCGTGAACCCGCTGATCTACCTGAACGAGGGGCTGCGTGCCGGGTTCACCCGGGCGTCGCACATGCCCCTGTACGTGGTCTATCCGGTACTGATCGGGTTCTGCGCCGGGTTTCTGGCCATCGGGCTGCGCAACTTCCGCCGGCGCGTGCTGGTGTAGCGCGCTGCTCTGGTCCTCTGCGCGGGTCTGGTCCTCTGCGGGGGCCTGGTTCTCTGCGCGGGCCTGGTTCTCTGCGCGGGTCTGGTCCTCTGCGCGCGTCTGGTCCTCTGCGCGCGTCTGGTCCTCTGCTCAGGCGCGCGGGCCGACGCTGTACTTGGTGCCGCGCCGCTGACCCTGCTTGACGAGCAGGCCGCGCTCGACCATGTCGCGCAGCTTGCTCGACAGCGCGGCGGAGGAGATCCCGTTGGCGGCCGCCTCGATGTGGTCGGCGATGTGCTGGGCGCCGATCGGCGAGCGTTGCCGCAGCGCGGCGATGATCCGCTCCTCGTCGATCCGCCCGCGGGCGCGCGAGGCGGTCGCGCGGGCGCGCCCAGCCACCCCGGTCACGGTGTCGCCCAGGGAGGCGAGCTCGGCGCGCAGGCCGTCGGCGAGCTCCCGCTCCAGGCGACGCTTCTGGTCGAGCAACTCGGCGATCGACGCCTCGAATCGCTCGCGCTGGGCGGCGATCTCGGCGTCGAGCGCGCTGAGAGCGTCCTTGGTCTTCTGCAGGTCCGAAAGCGACATCGGTGGCGGCTCCTCGCGACGGGGTCTCGCGAGGATGCTAGTGGTGCCTCCGGTAAATCCGGTCGTCGATTCGCGAGCGAAAATCGAGCATGGCCAGGACGCAGGGAGCCGGAATAGCAGCGCTATTTCGGCTCCCGAGGAC
>DATAWZ010000253.1:0-10137 GCA_036266975.1 Solirubrobacteraceae bacterium | reverse complement strand
TCTCATAGTTGGGGAACATCAGCGTGAACGGCACGTTCGCCCCGGCGATGCCGGCCTGCTGTCGGTCAGCCGAGCTCTCGGGCACGAGCCCGGACTCCGCGGCGATCGTGGCGAAGGGCACCTTGTGCGAGTGGCCGTGGTGCAGGACGACGGCGGTCTGGTGGGGGATCTTCAGGTGCTGGTCGCCGTACAGGAAGTCGTGGACGGTCGCCTGGATGAGCTGCGACGTGGTGGTCACGTACTCGGCCTGCTGGCCGGGCGGCCCAACCAGCGTGTTGTCGCTGGCGTACTGGAAGGGGACCTGGCGCAGCGGCTTCTGCTGGGAGAAGGCGATCAGCTTGAGCAGCGTGATGAACTCGGAGGTGCTCGGGGTGAAGCTCGTGATCATCCCGGCCCCGATCTCCTTGGCGATCCTGTCTGGGTGGGAGATGATCCGGCTGACCGGGATCTGCTCGCGCGCCGAGCGCAGGAAGTTCTGCTGACGCGCGACGCGCACGAAGTCGGAGTCGTCGTGGCGGTAGCGCACGTAGGAGAGCGCGTTGTCGTAGCAGAGCCTCTGGTACCCGGGCTGCAGGTCGATCTGGGCGTAACCGTCGTTGGGCGGGTTGTAGTAGTAGTGGTCGACGTCGATGTAGACGCACCCGAGCGAGTCGACGGCGTTGACGAACCCGCCGAACGTCGTGTCGATCAGCGCGTTGATCTTGATGTGCAGCAGGTGCTCGATCGTCTCGGCGGCGAGCACCGCCCCGCCGTCACGGGTGCCCTTGACATACTGGAAGCCGAGCGTGTAGGCGGCGTTCATCTTCTCGGGATAGTCGACCTGGCCGCCTGGCAGCGTGATCGACACGAGCAGGTCGCGCGGGACCGAGAGCACCGAGGTCTGCCCCTGCGCGGGGTCCAGGCGCACGAGCAGCATCGTGTCGCTGTGCGGCGGATCGGCGCGGTCGTAGACGTCCTTGGACTCGGCGCGCTTGTCCGAGCCGATCAGCAGGAAGGTCTCGGGCTGGCCGCTGTAGATCGGGACGATGACGTTCCTGGGGGCGTGGATCTCGTTGGCGGTCGGGAACACCTCGTGGGCGATCGTGCTGACCTTCTCCAGCGCCGCGGTCGCCGCGACCGCGCCGGTGAGCACGGCGATGACCAGCCCGCCCAGCACGAAGTGCCGGAACAGGCTCCAGCCGAGGTGGGGTGGGCGATCGTCGTCAGCCACGAGACCGGACTCGGCGGCGGACGGCGCCCGCGGGGATGGCGCAGTCGTTCCTCATGTGGCGCATACGCGGGCGCACGGTGGATTCGAGGGTCCCCCGGCGCCCTGGGCGTCCGGAAAGGGTAGCGACCCGCGCGGCAGGAGGTTCCCGGAGTCACCCGGGGGATCCCATACGCTGGGCACGTGCTCAGTCCGCGTAACCGCGAGCTGCTCGGGCTCGTGCCCTCCGCGCTGCTCGTGATCGCCGGCTTTACGGCCATCTTCGTCCAGCAGCAGAGCAACGAGGCGGGGGGCGACACGAGCGTCACGCTCAACCACGCCTCGAGCGCGTCGCTGACCTACGGGCTGCTGTTCCTGGGCCTGTGCGTGGCCACCCACGTGGTGATCAGGTTCGCGCTGCCCGACGCCGACCCCTACCTGTTCCCGCTCGCCGCGGTGCTGGCAAGCATCGGCATCGTGATGCTCTACCGCATCGACCCGACCTACGCCCGCCAGCAGGCGCAGTGGATGATCCTCGGGCTGATCCTCTTCTCCGCGACGATCATCATGCTGCGCGGCCCCCGCCTGGCGGTGCTCGAGCGCTACCGCTACACGATCGCGCTGGGGGGGATCGGACTCACGCTGCTGCCGCGCGTGACCGGCGGCGCGGTCAACGGCGCCTACCTGAACATCAACGCGGCCGGCATCTCCTTCCAGCCGGCCGAGCTGGGCAAGGTCGCGATCGTCATCTTCCTGGCCAGCTACCTGCGCGACAACCGTCAGCTGCTCGTGACCGCGGGCCGCAAGGTGCTGTTCTTCAAGCTGCCTCCGATGAAGCAGTTCGGGCCGCTGCTGGTCGTGTGGGGGGCGGCGATGCTCACGCTGCTGATCACCAAGGAGATCGGCACCTCGATCATGTTCTACGGCGCCTTCCTGGTGTTGCTCTACGTGGCCACCGGGCGCCTGTCCTACCCGGTGATCGGGCTGCTGCTCTTCGCCCTGGGCGCCTGGTACCTGGGCACCCACATCGGCCACATCCACGAGCGCGTGCTCGCCTGGGAGCACCCGTTCAACGTCTCGCTCTACAACGCTCCCCAGGGCAGCTACCAGCTCGCCCAGGGACTGTTCGCCCAGGCCGACGGCGGGGTGCTGGGGACCGGCTTCGGCCAGTCGCTGCTCACGTATCCCGGGACGCACTCGGTCATCCTGCCCGTCCCGGAGAGCGACCTGATCTACGCGGTGATCACCAACGAGCTCGGGCTCGCGGGCGCCGCGGCGCTGCTCGGCGTGTACCTGATGTTCGTCGCGCGCGGGCTGAAGGCGGCCTCGCTTGCGCGTGACTCGTTCTCCAAGCTGCTCGCCTGCGGGCTCTCGGTGGTGGTCGCGCTGCAGGTGTTCGTGATCGTCGGCGGGGTCACGCGCCTGATCCCGCTGACCGGGGTCACGCTGCCGCTCGTCGCCTACGGCGGCTCCTCGGTGGTGATGAACTTCGTGCTGCTCGGGTTGCTGCTGATCGTCTCCGATCAGGCCCGCCGGCCCGCCTGAGCGCTCAGGAGAGCAGCCGCGCCAACGGCGCCTTGCCGTCGCGGACCCGCACCAGGATGCGCTCGGACCGGCGCCCGGGTGCGCTCACCGTGATGCGCACGCGGTCCCCGGCGGCGAACGTCGTACCCGCGAGCACGCGCAGCTCGCGCCGGATGGCGCCGCGCGCGGCGTGCGCCCGGCGCGGGCAGCCCCGGCCGCGGCAGGAGATCGCCAGCGTGGCATGGGCGGGCAGTGGCGAGTGCGGGGCCAGGCCGAGGTCGCGCAGGACGGTGACCGCGCCGTCCCAGGTCCAGCGGGCGACGAGCTTGACGTGCACGCGGTGGCGGCCGGCGGCGACGGGCAGTGCGACGGCCACCGGGGTGCTCTGCGCGCCGGTGGGGACCGCGGGGGCGGGGGTGGTCGGCGTCGTCGTGGGCGGCGGGGTCGCCGACGCGATCGAGCCTCCGGCTTTCAGGTCGCGCCAGCTGGAGCCGTCCCAGTACCACTCCCAGAGGGCGCCGCCCGGCGCCTCGTAGAAGACCGCCTGCTGCCCGGAGGGCCCGACCGCGGCGCTCACGCTTGTGTTCGGCGCGACGCTCCCGCCGAGGTGCACGCGCGCCCAGCCGCTCCCGGTCCAGCCAAGCGCCCATACGGTCTGGTCGGCACCGACGTAGTAGACGTCCTGGGTGGTGCCGCCCGGGCTCACGATCGCCGAGGGCGTCGTGTTGGCCGCCACCGACCCGCCGAGGTCGTAGGAGGACCAGCCCGATCCGCCGTAGTACGACTCCCAGATCACGTGGCCGGATCCGACGTAGAAGACGTACTGGTGATCGGCGGAGTCGATCGCCGCCGACGGGCTCGAATTCGGCGCGACGTTTCCGCCGACGTCCAGCGAGTCCCACTTCGAGCCGGTCCAGTACCACTCCCAGACGTGCAGCCCTGAGCCGATGTAGAAGACCCACTGGTGCCCGGAGGAGTCGACCGCCGCCGAGGGGCTCGTGTTCGCGGCCGCGTTCCCGCCGATGACCGGCGAGGAGCTCCAGGCGCCGTTGCCGTAGACCTGCTGCTCGATCGCGCCGTTGCAGTCGATGTACCAGACGTGCTGCTGGATGGGCCCGAGCACGACCGCCGGCGTCGAGTCAGCCGGCAGCTGCTGCCCGCCGATTCCGGTGTCGGTCGGACCGCCCGAGCCGAGCACGATCTGGAAGAGGTCGCCGGTCTGGTTGCCGACGTACCAGATGTGGTCCTGGCTGGAACCGATCGCCACCGCGGGATTGGTGCCCGACGCGGCGCTCCCGCCGAGCGCGGCGCTGTTCCAGCCGGTGCCGGTGTCCTCGTACTCGTTCAGCGAGCTGTTCGGCGCGATGTACCACGCGAACTGGTCGCCGGAGGAGTCGATCGCCGCCGCCGGCGAGGAGGCGAGCACCCCTCCGCCGCCGACGCACTCGCTGCCCGAGGCCGCGCTGGCGGCGGCGGGCAGCGCGACGCCCACCAGCAGCGCGGCTGCGGCGAGCAGCGGGACCCCTCGAAACGACACGAGATGCCACTACCCGCGCGGGGGCCCCGGCAGTCCCTCAGTCGATGTGGATGTGCTTGCAGCCGGGCAGCTTGTAGTGCGCACGGCTAATGTGGCTGACCGTCACGCTCACCCGCGCGGACTGGCAGTGGATCACGCCGCGCCCGTAATGGGCCAGGACGGAGCTCGGGCCGGTCCCGGTGAAGATGTAGTTCGTGCCATGGCTGGCGTAGATGAAGTTCTTGCCGTTGCCCGCGTAGATCGTGGTGACCTGGTTGGCCGGCTGGCCCGAGGGCTGGTAGTCGGCCCACAGCACGTCGCCGGCCTGGCCGCCGTAGAGGGTGTCGTTGCCATACCCGCCGAGCAGCTCGTTGTGCTTGCTCGGATCACCGCGCAGGACGTGGCTCTCGCCGGGCGGACCCTTGTCCATGAGCCTCACGCCGTTGATCTGCGGCCAGCCGGCGTGGCTGGCCTCGGCCAGCGCGACCGTCGCGGGGACGAGGAGCGCGAGCAGGGTGGTGAGGATGAGGCGTCGCATGTGTCTGACTGCTAACCGCAGATTCCTCCCTCTAAACCGTCAGCGAGCTGTAAAGTCGCGGTGAGCCGGAGCGCTCAAGCGCGGCGCCGCGGCGGCCGATTGGTCTGGCATGGCAGCGTTCGCTCGCAGGGTCGCGTTCGCCGGCGCGCTCGCGCTCGCGCTGGGATCGCCCTGCGCGGCGTGGGGAAGCCCGGCCGACCCCGCGGATCCCTCGACGACGATCCTCCTCTCCCGGGCGCTGGGCGGCGGCCTGCCCAACGCGCCGTCGCTGGACCCGGTGATCTCGCGCGATAACCGCATCGCCCGGGTCGCCGCCTACGACTCGGCGGCCACGAACATCGTCGTCCAGCCCACCGACGGCTTTCGCAACGTGTACCTCGTCGCCCGTGCGGGCCCCTACGAGACCGGAGCGCACCCAATCGGCACGCCCTGGCAGTACGGCGGCACCACGCTCGCGTCCCTCGGCATGGGCGGCGCGTCGGCCAACGGCGACTCCTGGGGCCCGGCGCTCTCAGGCGACAGCAGCGACGCACCCACCTGCGTCGCCTTCATCTCCTCGGCGAGCAACCTCGTGTCCGGGGACAGCAACGGCCAGCCCGACGCGTTCGTGCGCTACCTGGCCACCGGCCGCATCATCCGCGTATCGGTCAACGCCCAGGGCCAGCAGGCCAACGGACCGACCAGCCAGGTGACGGTCAACGGCCAGTGCACGCGCGTGGCCTTCGTCTCGTCGGCGACCAACCTTGCCCTCACCCACACGCGCAACCCGCGCTGGCGCAGCGCGGTCACCGCGCCTGCTCCGGCCGGCGTCAGCGAGGTCTACGTACGCCAGATCGGCGTCGGCGACTACGCCACGCTCGATCGCGGGCTCCTCGGGCTGACCTTCCTGGCCTCGGCGACGCGTGGTCATCCCGGCCGAGGCAGCAGCAGCCAGGCGTCCTTCAGCCGCGACGGGCAGGCGCTCGCGTTCGCCTCCACGGCGGCGAACCTGGGCGGAGAGCCCGGGCCGTCATCGAGCGGCGGGGCGATCTCGCAGATCTACGAGCGGCTGCTCCAGCGCCAGTACGTGCGCCGCCGTCGCCACGCGACGCTTCAAGTGCTGCGCTTGACGACCCGATTGGTATCCGTCACGCCGAGGGGAACCGCCGGCAACGGGCCCTCGACGAGCCCGTCGGTGGGCCAGGACGGCGAGAACGTGGCGTTTCAGACCCAGGCCAGCGACCTGATGGGGGGCTGCGCCGACGGTCACGTGCAGATCGTCGAGCGCACCGGGCTGCTGCACGACGGCGACGGGATCTATTGCGTGAGCAAGTCCTCATGGGGCGGGGTCGGGGAGGGCGACAGCCTGGATCCGACGATGACCGACGCCGGCCAGGACGTCTACTTCGACACCGACGCGGCCAACCTGCAGCCGCTCGGCCGCCAGGGCAGCTTCGGCTACTCCGGCGCGCGCGACGTCGTCACCTGGGACCGCAAGATCGACAACATCCGCCTGATCGAGGACCTCGCCTACAACGACGCTCCCTCGGTGCTGCCCGCGCAGGTCGGCGATGGCAGCTCGCGCGGCAACTACATCCCGTTCACCTCGACCGACGCCGACCTGGACCCGCTGGACACGGGCGTCCCGAGCGTCGCGGTGCAGGTGCCGATCGGCTGCGGCGGCCGCGGCCACCCCGCGTGTCCGACGTCGGCGTCCTCGAGCCTGTCGACGGTGACCGTCGGGGCGCTCACGATCACCGGCGTGACCCTCTACGAGGAGGGCAACCACTCCCCCGAGTACGCCGCCACCTCGGCCCCGACCCGTACGGTCTGGCTGACCCCGGCGCAGGCCTCGCCGGTCGAGCTCGCGCTCGGCGCCGTCTTCCCGATGCCCTCCAGCGAGCAGGTGTACCTGCGATACGTGGGGCCTGACAGCTGAGGACGCCGCGCTAAGGGCTCGGACGGACGTGCGCGCTCGCAGCGCGAAAGCCGGCCACGAGCGACCGGCTTTCCTCGCGAGGCGCGCGCGTGCTCCTCGCGTGGGCGGCGTGATCGTGCCGGCCAAGGCGACGGTAGCAGCGGGCGGCAATCGTGAGCAGAGTTGTGAGTAGCGCTCCGGCCAAACGCGATCGCCAGACACCTCGCGCGAGCAGGCCCTGGTCGCCGACTGAGGCGTCCATGGCGTCACAGAGCCGGTCGCGACGGCAATCCAGCCAGCTCGCACGCTCACAGGCGCGAGCCCGCCCCGGATGGTTGTTGCTGCCATGGCCCGGGCGACCCGGCGCGCTTCTCGAGCAGAGAGCACTGGCGTCCTTTCGTCAAGGAAGGCGTCGGTGGTCCCGGGCGGTGCACCGGAACCGGCGAGCCGGCGGGCTGTCTCCTCGAGCCGACCTCGTGGGATCGTCGTCCCGTGGTGTTCCGCGACCTCGGCGTAGGCACTTGTCGCTCCCGGGTGGGCGGATCACCGCGACCGCACGGCCGCGCTCGGTGACGATCAGTGACTCTCCGGCTTCACTCGCGTGAGGTAGCGGCTGAGGTTCCGGCGCAGCTCGCACACGGCCACGGTCCCGAGCAGCGTAGCCTCTCATCGCCGCCTCCCGGCGGCGAAGCTCATCACCGGCGGCGCGACCGCGCGCATGCTCGCGGCCACGCGGGCGGCCTCGTCGTCCTCGCCGGGGTCGGCGCCGGCCGGCAGGCGGTGGACGGTCGCCGGCGGCCGGGGCGCCGGCTGCAGGTCGCGCTCGCGGCGGGGCGCGGACAGCGAGGACTCGACGGCCTGCACCTCGGCGACCATGACGTTGATCGCCCCGCCGGCGGCGGGGAGCTTCTCCAGGCGCCCGCGGGCGAGCAGCAGCGGCTCGGTGCGCACCAGCCCGCGGCGGCGCTCGTAGAGCGCGGGGGGGACGATCAGGTTGACCGTGCCGGTCTCGTCCTCCAGGAGCATGAAGACGATCCCGCTGGCGGTGCCCGGGCGCTGGCGGGCGACGACCAGGCCGGCGATGGCCACGGTGGTGCCGTGTGGCAGGCCCGCCAGCTCGGCGCTCGTGACGGCCTCGCGGGGCAGGCGCGGGCGCAGCACCGAGAGCACGTGGCCGGAGAGGGTCACGCCGGTGGTGGCGTACTCGGCGACCAGCTCCTGCCAGCGGTCCAGGGGACGCAGGCCGGGGGCGGCGGGGAGCTCCAGGGGCAGCGAGAGCTGGGTCCCGCCGGGCACGCGCCGGCCCGGCACCGCGATCCCGAGCTCCCACAGCGCGACGCGGCGCGTGTGGGGGCCCGCACCCGAGACCAATCCATCGCATGCCCCCGACCAGGCGAGCTGTTCCAACGCCGCGCGGCCGGCGCCGGCGCGGGCGGCGAGGTCGCCCAGCGAGCGGAAGGCGCCGCCGGCCTGCCGCGCGGCGACGATCGCCTCCACCTCCTCGCGCGCGACGTCCTTGATGTAGCCCAGGCCGAACCTGACCGCCAGGGCGGGCTGGGTGGTCGCCTCGGGCACGCGCTCGATGGTGCACTCGACCTCCGAGCGGGCGACGTCGGCGGGCAACAGCGTGATCCCCCGCCGCTGGGCCTCGTGGGCGAGGCTGTCGGGCGCGTAGAAGCCCATCGGCTGCTCGTTGAGCAGCGAGCACAGCAGCTCGGGGGCGTAGCGGACGCGCAGCCAGGTCGACTGGTAGGCGAGCAGCCCGAAGGCGGCGCTGTGCGACTTGGGAAAGCCGAAGCCCGCGAAGCCGGCCACCATCTCCCACACCCGCTCGGCCAGCGGCCCCTGGACCCCGCGGTGCGCGTGGGCGCCGGCCAGGAAGCGGTTGCGGTAGGCCTCGATCGCCGCGCCCGCGCGCTTGCGGCTCATCGCCCGGCGCAGCCCGTCGGCCTCGCCGGCGGAGAAGCCGGCGAACGCCTGGGCGACCTCCATCACCTGGTCCTGGAAGATGATCGTGCCCAGCGTGTCACGCAGGACGGGCTCCAGGCACGGGTGCAACGGCTCGAACCGGTAGGAGGGGTTCTCCCGCAGCCGCTGGCGGCGCTCGATATAGGGGTTGACCGCGCCGCCCTGGATCGGGCCGGGGCGCACGATCGCCACCTGGATCGTCAGGTCGTCGAGGTTCTCCGGACGCGTGCGCATCAGCGACTGCATCTGCGCGCGGCTCTCGATCTGGAAGACCCCGACCGTGTCGGCGGCCTGGATGGCCCGGTAGGTCTCGGGGTCGTCGAAGGGGATGCGGGAGAGGTCGATGCGCTCGCCGCGAGTCTGCGCGATCAGCTCCACGCAGCGCTCGACGGCCGAGAGCATCCCCAGCCCGAGCAGGTCGATCTTCAGAAAGCCCGCGTCGGCGCACGAGTCCTTGTCCCACTGGGCCATCTGGCGGCCCTCCATCGCCGCGGGGACGACCGGGCAGCAGTCGATCAGCGGCCGCGTGGCGATGATCATCCCGCCGGGGTGCTGGGAGAGGTGGCGCGGCAGCCCGCGGGCCTCCTCGGCCAGCCGGCCGAGCCAGGCCCAGCGCGGGCTGCGCGCCCGGTCGGGCCCGATCGCCGCGCGGATGTCGCCGGCGACCCCGTCCAGGCGCTCGAAGGGCCGGTCCCCGTGCGACCAGTCGCTCGGCTGAAAGCCCTCGGCGCCGCGCGCGACGCGCTCGATGTCGCCGGCCGGCAGCCCGAGCGCCTTGCCCAGGTCGCGGATCGCCCCGCGCGACCGGTAGGAGGGATAGGAGGCCACCAGGGCGGCCCGGTCGCGCCCGAAGCGCTCGTGCACGCGCGGGATCAGCACCTCGCGGATGTCGCGCGGGAAGTCGAGGTCGATGTCGGGCAGCGAGCGCAGGTCCTCGTTGAGGAAGCGCCCGAGCGCCAGGCGGTTGGCCACCGGGTCGATGTGTGAGAGCCCGGTCAAGAAGCAGACGATCGAGGAGACCGACGAGCCGCGCCCGCGCCCGGGGGGCAGCAGCGCCCGCGCGCACGCCGCCCCGCGCACCTCCAGGGCGACCTCGCGGGCGAGCTCGAGCATCTCGTGGTGCAGCAGGAAGAAGCCGGCCAGGTCGAGCGTGCCGATCAGCGCGAGCTCCTCGGCCAGCCGCTCGCCGGCGGCCTGGCGCGCGGCCGCGGGCTGATCGGCGTAGCGCTCGGCCAGCCGCGCCTGGCACAGCTCGACCAGCCGGCGCTGGGCCTGCGGGTCCTCGGCGCCCGGATAGCGGTAGCCCAGGTCGGTGTTCAGGCGGAACTGGAGCATCTCCGCGACCCGGGCGGTCTCGAGCACCGCGTCGGGATGGTCGGCAAAGCGGGCGGCCATGGCTCGCGGGGAGGCGAGCACGTGGCCGTGGTTGCCGCGGCGCTGCGCCTCGCACCCCTCCAGCGTGGTGCGGTGGCGCACGGCCACGAAGGCGTCCTGGAGCAGGGCGCGGG
>DATAWZ010000252.1:0-14725 GCA_036266975.1 Solirubrobacteraceae bacterium | reverse complement strand
CTCCCGCTTCGCGGCTGCAAATCTTCGCCTGGCGGCGTCCTCGGGAGCCGAAATAGCGCTGCTATTCCGGCTCCCTGCGTCCTGGCCATGCTCGATTTTCGCTCGCGAATCGACGACCGGATTTACAGGAGGCACCACTAGAGCGCAATTTCGTTCAAGACAGCAGCTGCCTTGAAGTCCATGCTGGCGTCGTGGGCATCGCTGACTTCGACACGAAGGTCGCAGTGGCCGTCCGTGACGACCTCGCCGCATGGCAGCGACTGAACGTTGTGGCTTTTGTGATCAGTGGGGTCGTCGGTGAAGCAGGACACGAGGCGATCGGCGAGGACTACCTCGACGCTGATGGCAACAGATACCTGCCTCTGCTGGTGCAGCCGGTGTTGGTGCTGGAGGCGAGCGCTCAGAAGCTCAAAACCGTGCGAGAGCGCGCTGAGCGCCGGAGCGTCCCGATCGCGCTCTACACGGCACAGATGTTCGCCACGGGGCATGACACGGCTAACCGCGCCGCGGTGCGGAGCGTGGCCGCGGTGGATCTCGACATCGTCGGCGTTGCGCTTCGCGCACCCCACCGCGACGCGGACGCTGTTCTGAGGGGACTCACGCGCCACCCCTGACCAGACCGCGGCTGCGCCTCATGCTCTGGCCGAGGTCAGCCTCCCACAGAGGCGGACGCAGACGGTCGGGCCGCCCCAACCGGGGTGGTGACAATCGCGCCGCAGCCGGCGCACGTCCATGCCACCGAGTCGGGGGCAAGCTTCATCAAGACCGGGCAGCTCCAATCGTGCTGCCGGTGGGCGCCAGAACCACAGCGGTCGCGCTGTCGCGCCGCGACCGCCGTGTCATCGCTTCTCGATCCGTGATGCGCGTGGGTCCTCATGGACACTCTCGATTCGACTCGCGTACGAAGAGGTCCCAGTGTGCATGCCCGCGATAAAGGCCGCATCAGGAGCGGACGCCAGCCGGTGAGTGCAACCGAAGCCATCGCCCAACCCGACGCCCAGGACTGCCGGTGCTCGTACGATCCAGCGGCGCGTACCCCTGTGCGGGGGCTGCGTCACCGGTCCCGGTCGCGAGCGCGCATATGTTCACGATGTTGGTGAGGTGCTCTCGTGCAGCCGTAGCATGGTGCAGTAGCCGGCGAACCGGTGCTTGAGGGTGAGGCGCGGACGGGTTGGACGAAACGCATCAGGGCGCCCGGCTGCCCGTGTGCGTCGAGCTGCAGGGCGGTCCCGAGTGCCGTGGGCTCGAACGTGATCCGGGCATGGATCGGCAGGGCTCCTTCGAGGACTCGCAGCGCGAACACCCGATCAGGTTCGTATTCGGAGACCTCGACGAGACAGGCGAGGCCCGGGGCGCGGTGCACCTCGCGTACGCGCGGTAGCGAGGCCGATTGGCCTCGTCCTCCTCGGCCACCGCGGAGATCGTGTTCGTCTGCCACGTCGCGTGCTCGGCCGGGTCGGTGACGTACGCGAACACGTCAGCAGGGTGACGGGCGATCTCGGGCCGGACCGCGAAGCTGATCAATCATCTGAGTTTCCTTTCTCGCAGGATCTCCCACGGGTTCGAACGCGGCTTCGGACCAGCGTATGTTGGTATCCAGACCGGCCATCAGGGGGAAGCCCCGGGTGCTCACCTCGATGGACATCGAGGTCTGGCGCGCTGCAACCGCGCACGGACGGGGCCAAGCGGGATCCGGCCGTGTCCCCGCGCTCAACTGTGCTCGTGTGCGAGCCGACCCGGGCGGGGTGCTGATCGGTTGAAACACACGCGTATCGCGAGGCCGCCCTCGGGCCGGGCGCGGGCCGAGATCTCGGCGCTGTGCGCGTCGGCGATGGCCTGGACGATGGCCAGTCCGAGCCCGTGCCCGTGGGAGTGGCCGGCGCGGTCGCTCCCGGTCCGGCGAAAGGGCTGGAAGAGCCGCTCGACTTCATCGGGCTGCACGAGCGGGCCGCTGTTGGTCACGACGATGGCGGCTCCTTCAACCGCCGCTGTGCTTGAGATCTCGACCCGTCCGCCGCTGGCGTTGTGGCGGATCGCGTTGTCGATGAGGTTGGCCAGCAGGCTTTCGACCAGACGCGGGTCGCCCACCGCCGAGGCCGCCTCGAGGTGGACGTCTAGGTGGACGCCGCAGCGGTCGGCTTGCTCTCGCCGGGCGAGCAGGACGGCTTCGGCGAGGGGAGCGAGGTCGAGACTCTCCCAGTGCTCGACGCCGCCTTGGCTGTTGGCCAGGGTGAGCAGCGCCGCGATCAGGCTCTCCTGTTGGCCGCTGAGCATGAGGGCTTCCTCACACGCGGAGCGCAGGCTCTCGCCGCTGGCCCGTGGGTCGGCGAGCGCGACCTGCAGGAGTGTGCGCTGGCCAGCGAGGGGAGTGCGCAACTCGTGCGAGGCGTTGGCGACGAAGTGACGTTGGGAGTCGAAGGAGGCCTCCAGACGCGCCAACAGGTCGTCGAGGGTCCGGCCGAGTTGCGTGATCTCGTCGCTCGGGCCGCTCAGGTCGAGACGGCGGTGCAGGTTCGTGGCCGAGATCTCCCGGGCGGTCTGGTTGATCGCCCGCAGCGGGCGTAGCAGCCGGCCGGCCAGCCACCACGCACTGGCGAGCGCCACGAGGACCGCGGCGATTCCGACCAAGGCCGGGCCGACGTTGAGGTGGTGGCCCGGAGCGGCAGGGCCGGAAGGTGCCGTGGAGCTGTGGAATCCGGGCGCGGCCATCGACTGGCTCCCGATGAGCTGACCGCTGACCAGGAGCACGGCGGCGCAGAGGGCCAAGAAGAGCCCGGCGTAGAGGAGGGTCAGCTGCATGCGCAGGGTCGGACGTCCCGATCGCCATCGGGCGAGAAGGCTGCGCGCGCGGTTCACTGGGCCCCGATCCGGTAGCCGCCCTCGCGGACGGTCTCGATGATCGGCGGCTCGCCGAGCTTGGCGCGTAGGCGCCGGATTGTCGTCTTGACCGCGGTGGTGAAGGGGTCGGTTGCCTCGTCCCACACGCGCTCGAGCAATTCCTCGGCGGAGATCACCCGGTCGCCGGAGGCGAGCAGGCATTCGAGTACGGAGAACTCCTTGGGACTGAGTTGCAGTCGTCGCCCGGCCCGCACGGCGACGCGGCGGCTGGGATCGAGGATCAGGTCCCCGGCCTCGAGCGTCGGCGGAGTCGCTGGATTCGAGCGACGCGCCAGCGCCCGGACGCGAGCGACGAGCTCGGCGAAATCGAACGGCTTGGGCAGATAGTCATCGGCGCCGAGTCCGAGTCCCTCGACCCGGTCGCGGACCGTGCCTGACGCGGTCAGCATCAACACGCGGCTCTCGGCGCGCTGAGCGACGATCTGTCGACATACCTCGTCACCGTGCACGCCGGGCAGGTCGCGGTCGAGGATCACGACGTCGTAGCGGGTGAGGGACAGATGGCCGAGCGCCTCGTTGCCGTCCAGGACAACGTCGACCGCCATGCCCTCACGACGTAGACCGGTTCCAATCGAGCGGGCGAGCACCTCGAAGTCCTCGACGACCAGCACCCTCATCGGCGATCTCCCGCCCGGGGTCGGGGCTCGGCCGCCCGGGCTCTGTCGGGGCTGGGGTGCGAGGACACGGGCCGAACGATGACAGCCCTCTGGTGTCAGTCGGGTGTCGGCGGCCGGCACCGGGGTGACACCAGAGGGCGCGTACAAACGCCGTCCAACCGTCCCCGACGACGAAGGATCAGTGAGCCCGTGAGTGAACCCAGTATCGAGGTCTTCGGTCTGCGCAAGCGATTCGGATCGGCGCAGGCGCTCGACGGGATGACCTTCACCGTCCGGCCTGGCCGGGTGACGGGGTTCGTCGGCCCGAACGGGGCCGGAAAGTCCACGACGATCCGTGTGGTCCTCGGGCTGGACGCGCCCGACGAGGGCCGCGCGCTGGTGTGTGGAGAGGCGTACGCGCGCCTGCACCGACCTCTGAACCAAGTCGGAGCGCTCCTCGACGCCGCCGCGCTGCAGCCGAGCCGCTCGGGGCGTAACCACCTGCTGTGGCTGGCGCACTCCCAAGCCCTGCCGGCGCGGCGGGTGGATGAGGTCATCGAACTCGTGGGGATCGGCTCGGCGGCCCGCCGACGAGCCGGCGGGTACTCACTGGGCATGCGCCAGCGACTGGGCATTGCCGCCGCGATGCTCGGCGACCCGCCGGTCCTGATCATGGACGAGCCGTTCAACGGCATGGACCCGGAGGGGATCATCTGGATGCGCCAGCTTCTGCGCTCGCTGGCGGCCGACGGGCGCGCGATCCTGGTCTCCAGCCACCTGATGGGCGAGGTCCAGGACATCGCCCATCAGGTCGTCGTCGTGGGCCGCGGCCGTGTGCTCGCCGACGCCAGCGTCGAAGAGCTGATCGCCCGCGGTTCAGGGGACCATGTGCTGCTGCGCGCGCCATCGCCGGCCCAGGCCGCGAGCGCCTTGCGGCGGGCCGGGACCGCGCCGACGATCCTCGACGAGGAAAGGCTCAGTGTGTCGGGGCTTGCGGCTCAGCGGGTCGTCGAGGTGCTCAGCCAGGCGCGGGTGCCCTTCTCGGAGGTCGCCGCACACCGGGCCTCACTCGAGGACGTCTACCTGCAGCTCACCGGCGGCGAGGTCGAATTCCGAGCCGCTGGCGAACGGGAGGCACGAGTATGAGCGCCGCCGTCAGCACGTCGGCCGCGCGCCGCTCGAGCACGCCGCCGCCGAGCGGCGATCGCTGGGGGCGAGTCCTGCGCAGCGAATGGACCAAGTTCCGCACGGTCCGAGGCTGGATGATCGGGCTTCTCAGTGCCCTCGCCCTGTGTGCGACGTTCACGTTCCTGGTTGCCAACGGCAGCCACGAGGGCGGCTGCTTCGGCCCGCCGTCCGCCTCGGGCCCGAACTCGCCGGGATCTGACTGCTACACCGGCCATCCCTTCGTCCCGACCGGACCCAGCGGCGAGGCCGTGGCCGACAGCTACCAGTTCGTCGATCGGCCCCTCACCGGCAACGGCACCCTCACCGCCCGGGTCACTTCCCTGACCGGCCTGATCTCCACCAATCCCCGCAACGAGGCGCCGTCGCTGGCGAACACACGACCGGGCCTGGCGGCATGGGCCAAGGCAGGCCTGATGATCACGCCGAGCACCCGACAGGGATCGCCCTACGCCGCGGTGATGACGACGCCCGGGCACGGTATTCGCTTCCAGCACGACTACACCCACGACGAGCCGGGCCAGCCCGGGAGCGTCTCGGCCAGCGGCCCGCGTTGGCTTCGACTGACCCGTTTCGGTGACACGGTGACCGGCTATGACTCCCTCGGCGGAGGGAGGTGGACCGAGGTCGGCAGTACCCGGCTCGCCGCGCTGCCGGCCACCGTCGACGTCGGGCTGTTCGTCACCTCACCGGTCACGTACGACGGCGCTCCCAGCCAAGCCACGGCGATCCTCGACCACGTGACGCTCAACGGCCACCCCGGCGTGAGTGGCTGGGGCAGCCATCCCATCGGCAACGACCCTCGCAACTATTACCCCACGCTTGGGGCCGGGAGCTATCAACGCGTCGGAGATCTCTTCCGGCTCACAGGGTCCGGTGACATCGCCGCCGCCGTTGCCCTGGCCGGCGGCGACACCGCCTCCACCTGCCTGCTGCTGGGGCTCAGCGTCGCGCTCATCGCCCTCATCGTGGTCGCCGCGATGTTCATCACCGGTGAGTACCGCCGCGGACTGATCCGCACCACCTTCACGGCCACACCGCATCGACGGCATGTCCTTGCGGCCAAAGCGCTCGTGATCGGCACGATCACGTTCGCCATTGGCGCCTTGGGTGCGGCCGTCGGCGTCCCCCTTGGAAATCACCTGCTCGCGTCCAACGGCAACTACGTCTTCCCGGCCAGCACCCTGACCATTGGGCGCATCATCCTCGGCAGCGGCGCTCTCGTCGCCCTGACCGCTGTCGCCGTGCTCGCGCTTGGCACCATCCTGCGCCGCAGCGCCGGGGCCGTCACCGCCGGCATCATCGTGTTCATCGTGCCGTACCTCATCGGCTCGATGAGCGGTGACGGCGCTGGGACATGGTTGTTCCGGTTCACCCCCGCCGCCGGTTTCTCGGTCCTCGGAATCCTCCCCCGATCGGCGACGGTGAGCTACCCCTACACCTTCGCGAACGGCTACTACCCGGTGTCTCCTCTGGCCGGTCTCGCCGTCCTGTGCCTCTACACCGCCGGCGCCCTCGGCGTGGCCGCCCTCCTCGTGACTCGGAGGGACGCATGACCGACGCACTGCGAGCGGAGTGGACCAAGCTCCGCACCCTGGCCGGGACCGCTCGGCTGCTGGCCGGCGCAGTCGCCCTGACCGTCGCGGTCAGCATCGCGACGGTCGCCTCCTCCCACCAATCCTCGCCCGGCGGCGACCCGACCAAACTGGCCCTCATCGGCATCGACCTGGGGCAGGCGGTCGTGGCCGTCCTTGCCATCGTGGCCCTCTCCGACGAATACGCCACCGGCATGATCCGCCTCACGCTCACGGCGGTCCCCCGCCGCCTGGTGCTCCTCACCGCCAAAGCCATCAACCTGGCGGGCCTCACCGCGGTAACCGGCGTCATCGCCGTCACTGGCTGCCTGATCGCCGGACGCCTCCTGCTCCCGCGCGCCGGACTCGGTCCCTCCCATGGATACGGGCTCCTGTCCATCGCCCACCTCCCGACCCTGCGCGCGGCCATCGGCTCCGTCCTGTACCTCGTCCTCGTCGCCCTCCTCGCGCTCGGCGTCGCCGCCGCCCTGCGCGAGACCGCCGTATCGATCGGGGTCGTACTAGGCCTGCTCTACATACTGCCCCTGCTCTCCGACGCGGTCAGCGACCCGCTGCGCCGACACCTGCAACAGATTGCCCCGATGACCGCCGGGCTGACGATCCAGGCCACCAGCAACCTCGGCTCGCTGCCCATCGCCCCCTGGGCTGGGATCGCAGTCCTCGCAGGATGGGCTGCCAGTTCGCTACTCATCGGCGGGCTGCTCCTCGTCCGCCGCGACGCCTGAGGGGCCGATCGCCAACCAGCGGCCCGAGCCACAGCTTGCCGAGCCGGGTCAGCTAATCGACCTCGAGCTCTGGTGTCCCCATGCGGTACTCGGGCGTGGCGGTCACCGAGCGCTTGTCCTCGCCGGTGGGCCCAACGGACTGCTGGATGTCGGGCCGAGCGATCGCCAGGTACGTGACCAGCACAACCGTGGTCAGCGCGAACGCCACCGCAGTCGGGCCGTTGCCGAAGCCGACGCCGGTGGTCTTCACTGGTTTGCTGATGTAGTCGGCAAACGATGCCCCGAGCGGTCGCGTCACCACATAGGCCATCCAGAACGCCGCGATGCTGTCAAGACCGAATCGCCACCAGGCCGCCGCCGGAAGCAAAATGACCGCGAAGAAGAAGATCCCCGAGGCCAGGTAGCCCATCCCGAGCGAGGTTGCCGTGTAGTCGCCCAGCGCGGTCCCGAGGGCAAACGTCGCGAACACGGTCGCCCAGTAGAAGGCTTCGCGTCGTTGCGTCTTGACGCTGTGGATCGACAGCGTTCCCTCACTACGCTGCCAGGTCCAGAACACAGCGGCCAGGACGACCGCCCACAGGATCGTGGTTCCCACGTACGGGATGTGGACGTCGAGATGCAGGAAGTCCGAGATCCCGGTGCCGGCGATCGCGATGGCGTAGGCCAGAAGCCAGTACGCGAACGCCCGGTATCGGCGAGTCGCGAACTGCAAGACGAGCGCGATCGCAAACAGCGCGACCTCCGTGCCGCCGCCCCCGAAGTTGCCGTACGTCTTCAGGTAGTCGGAAGTGACTTCCCCACCGGCGGTGGTCAGGATCTTTACGACCCAGAAGAGGAAGATGATCTCGGGGACCTTCGCGGCGACGGGCGCCGGAAAGAAGCGCCCGAGCACCGGTACCTGGCCGTGCCCGGGCAGATGCTCCACGTGAGAATGCGTGGAAGGTCCACGTCGACGTCGTGACAGGCTCACGTAATAGACACCTCCACATCGTGGTCTTGGCCAAAGCTTAGGGGCCCTCGACCATTAGAAAATTCACAGCCTTCAGCGTTCAACCATGCCGAGACCAGGCAGCTCGACCGACCCCGTTCGACTGCGGAGACTCAACCGGCGTCCAGCGCATGCGATGGCGTTCACCCCGTTGCTCGCTGGCTGCGCCTCGCGGTCGGCCTCGCCGGCGCATTGCTGGCGCCCGACGCGCTCGGCTGCCGAGCGGTGGGCGCACTGTTCGATCGCGGACGGCTGATCGCCGGAGTGAGAAGGGTGACGCGGATCCCCGGCACCGTTCGGTGCACTGGCCAGCAAGCGGAGCACGAGAGGAAATTGCTGAAGAGAGGAGCGCGACGGTGCCAGCAACGCTCACGATGAAACGAGAAAGCGTGATAATGGAACCCAAGCCTTGCGCTCACGCTCAAGCGCGAATAGCGCGCCAGTCCGACGCGACAGCACGCCCGACTCGCTCGACTCTGCCGCCCCGAGAACGGGGCTCGAGCTCGCGGACCGCCTCGGCTGACAGACGCGCCGGCTGAGCGCGCCCCGGGCCCGGCCGTCACCGCGCGGCCTACGGCGCGCCCGGCTGCGCGGCCCGTCCGTCGTATGATCGGGGCGCAGTCGTGCGCGCGCGGCGCGCGGAGGGAGAGGCGGTGGAGGCGCAGATCACGGTCCCGGTCCTGATCGTCGGCGGCGGCGGATGCGGTCTGTCGGCCAGTTCGTTCCTGTCCGACCTGGGCGTCGAGCACCTGCTGGTCGAGCGCCACCCGGACACCTCACACCTGCCCAAGGCGCACTACCTGAACACGCGCACGATGGAGATCCTGCGCCAGCACGGGATGGCGGATGCGGTCTATGCCCGGGGGGCGCCGCTGTGCAACATGAGCCGCATCCGCTGGCGTACGACTCTCGGCGGCGACGGCGCGCTCGACCGCTTCGACGTGCACGCGATGGACGCCTTCGGGGGCGGATCGTTGGAGGCGCGCTACGCGCAGGACAGCCCCGCGCGCTGCACGAACCTGCCCCAGCTTCGTCTGGAGCCGGTGCTCCGAGGGCTCGCCGAGCGACGGGCACCCGGCCGCGTCCGCTTCGATCACGAGCTCGTCGATTTCCAACAGGATGGCGATGGCGTGCTCGCGAGGATCCGTGACCGCGCGCGCGACGACCATTACGTGGTGCGCGCGCGCTACGTGATCGGCGCCGACGGCGGCAAGACGCTCGGCCCCGCGCTCGGGGTGGCGATGGAGGGGCCCACCGGGCTGATCGACGTCGTCTCCACCCACCTGCGCGCCGACCTGTCGGCCCACATGGACGACGAGACACTGATCACGTGGTTCGTGGGCCCGCAGAGCGGCGGGTTCCGCGATGGCGGTGCGCTGGTGAAGATGGGCCCCACCTGGGACCGCCGCTCGGAGGAGTGGACCGTGCACTTCACCTACGCCCCGGACGAGCGCGCCGGCCTGGACGAGCGCGCTCTGGTCGGGCGGATCCGAGCGCTGCTCGGGCTCGGCGAGCTCGAGCTCGAGGTGATCCGCGTCAGCCACTGGATCATCGACCGCGTCGTTGCCGACCGCTACCGCGTCGGCGACGTCTTCCTCGCCGGCGACGCCGCCCACCGCCGGCCGCCCACGACCGGCCTGGGCCTGAACACGTCGATCCAGGATGCGCACAACCTGTGCTGGAAGCTCGCGGCGGTGCTCGACGGCCACGGGGGCCCCGAACTGCTCGACAGCTACGAGCTCGAGCGTCGCCCGGTCGGGATCGCCAACGCCGACTGGGCGCTGAACGCGAACGCCAAGCACCACCTGATCGACACCGCCATGGGCGTGCGGGACGCGCCGACACCCGCCTCGGCGCTCGAGCGGCTCGTCGACGCCACCCCCGAGGGCGAGGCGCTGCGGGCTCGCGTGCGCGCGGTGATCGACACGCAGGCGGTCGAGTTCCAGGCCCACGACATCGAGGTCGGCTTCCGCTATGAGGCCGGCGCGATCGTGGGCGACGCAAGCGAGCCGCCGCCGCGCGACCCTGCCGGCAGCCGCTACGTGCCCAGCGCGCGCCCCGGCCATCGTCTCCCGCACGTATGGCTCGCCGACGCGCAGCGGCGCTGCTCGACGCACGATCTGGTCGGCGTGGGCCGGTTCGTCCTGCTGTGCGGGGCGCAGGGAAGGCGCTGGGCCGATGTCGCACCGGACGTCGACCCAGAGCTGCGCGCCGTGGTGATCGGCGAGGACCTCGACGACGTCGAGGGGCGCTGGCCCGAGCTGTTCGGCACCGGAGCGGACGGAGCGGTACTCGTGCGGCCCGACCAGCACGTCGGGTGGCGGGCGGCGCGCCTGCCCGACGATCCCTCTGCGGCGCTTGCAGACGCGCTCGCGCGGATCCTCTGTCAACCTGCCGCGGCGGTGGCCCGCGCATGACCCGACTTCCCTACCTGGACCCCGACGAGGCCGAGCCCAAGGTCGCCGACCTGCTCGGGCGGATTCAGCCGCTGGGCATCTTCCGCATCGTCGCCCAGGCGCAGCGCGCCTTCCCGCATTGGCTGCGGATGGGCGGCGCGCTCCTGGACCCGGCCGAGTTCGATCCCGTCCTGCGGGAGCTGGCGATCCTGCGGGTGGCCACGCTCACGCCCGGCGCCGACTACGAGTGGGTGCAGCACGTCGCGATCCACCGCGCCGTCGGCGGGAGCGCGGGGCAGATGCGAGCCCTGCGGGACGGCGACGTGGAGGCCGAGGCGCTGGGGCAGGACGGGCGTCTGGTGGTGGGCTTCACCACCCAGGTGGTCCGCGACGCGCGCCCCGACGACGAAACCTACGCGGCGATGCAGGCCCGCTTCACGTCGCGCGAGATCGTGCAGCTGCTGCTCGTCATCGGGCAGTACATGATGATCGGGCGGGTGATGGCGACGGTTCAGATCGATCTCGACCCGGCGCTGAACGTGCTCGAGCCCCGCCGCGAGGACTGACGGGCATCTGCTCGCGTACCTGCCCCAGCACGTCTCGCAGGTCGCGACCGGGCTGCTCGCCGGTCTGTCCGCGGTCAGCGGGGCGCTCGAGCTGCGCGCCGGGTACCGCCGAAGCGCGCTGGTCTCGTTCGCGATCACCGCGGGTCTGCTCGCGCTCACGCTGAGCACCGGTCCGTGCCACCGATGCGGGCTGCACGACCGCGAGTGGGGTGGGGCCGGAGGCGTGGCCCTCACCGTGGTCTTCTGCGTGGGGGTGCTGACGATCTTCGCGTTCAGCGTCCGGCGCAACCATCGCCGCGGTCGCTGGTGATCGGCGCTGAGCGGCGCGCCGCCGGCGCCGTGCGCAAGCGGTGCCCGCAGAAGCGGCACACGCGCGCCTCGTAGCGGACGCGCTCGGCGCAATCCGGGCAGCGGCGGCGCAGGCTGAACGTCACCAGGCGCAGGGCGAAGGCGGTGATCCGCAGCCCCACGGCGGCCGTCTTGGCCGCGGCGAGCAGCCCGACCAGGGCGCCGACCGCCACGCCGAGCCGCGCCCGCGGCGACAGGTGCGCGCACATCCAGGCCAGCCCGCGCATCAGCCACGCGCTCATGGCCGGAGCGCCGCCTCCCACTGGCCCGCGAGCGCCTCGATCAGCTCCGCCTCCCGTACGCGCGGCGCGAGCACGTGCTCGCTCAGGCAGCGCTCGGTCATCCACACCATCGCGAACGCGCGGGCCTCGATCTCGGGGAAGGGCATCTTCGGAGCGCTCTGGCCGATGCGTTCGTCGGCGGCGAGGAGGAAGCGCTCGTGCAGGCTACGCCAGAACGCGGCGACCTCGGCGTCGTATCCCGAGGTCTCGACCAGCGCCGACAGGGCGCCGCGGTGGGCCTGGAAGACGCGCAGCATCGCCGTCAGCGTCCCGGTCAGGTCGTCCTCGCGCTCCTCCAGCCACGGTCCGGCGACCTCGAGGATCGCGGTGGCGAAGCGCTCGCCCATCTCGAGCACCAGCTCGCGCTTGTCGCGGAAGTAGGCGTAGAAGGTCGCGCGGGAGTAGCCGGCGCGGCGGGCGATCGTCTCGATCGCGAGCTCGCCGAACGGGGTGCCCTCCTCGAGCAGCTCGGCCGTCGCCTTCAGGAACGCGGCCTCACCGCGCTGGCGGGCGGCGTCGGCGAAGGCGGTGCGGCGGGCGAGCGCGGCCATGGCCTAGGCACTATACCTCGACACTAGAGCTTGACAATAAGTCTAGTGCTTGGGTATAGTGCTCAAGCGAACCGACGCAACGGAGATCGCAGGAGGAGCACCGTGCCCGCCACCCTGTCCGCCGGCGAGGTCGACCTCGCCGAGCTCGACCTCGCCGATTCCGAGCTCTGGCACCCCGAGCCGCCCTACGAGCTGTTCGCTCGGCTGCGCCGGGAGGCTCCCGTGCACTGGAGTCCGCAGCGCGAGCACCCGCAGGAGGGCGGCTTCTGGTCGATCACGCGCCACGCCGATGTGCACACGGTCACGCGCGACTTCGAGACGTACTCCTCCGAGCGCCGCGGAATCTTCCTGCTCGACGACATCGGCGCGCCGCTTGACGTGCAGCGCCTGCAGATGATCTCGATGGACCCGCCGCGCCACGACCGCCTCAAGCAACTGGTGGGCAAGGCGTTCAACCCCAAGCGGATCGCCGACCACGAGTCGCACATCCGTGCGATCGTCACCTCGGTCTTCGACCGCGTGGCCGACCGCGAGGAGATCGATCTCGTCACCGAGGTCGCGCGCCCGATCCCCGCGCGGGTGATCGGCGACATGCTCGGCACGCCGCCCGAGGACGACCGCAACCTCGTGCACTGGACCAATGTGGCGACCGCCTTCGAGGACGGAGATCCGCGCCGGCTGGGACGACACGATGGCCGTCATCCAGGAGGTCGTCGCCTACGTCGGCGAGCGTACCGCCGAGCGCCGGCAGGACCCGAGCGGCGACCTGCTCACCGCGCTGATGGACGCCGAGGTGGAGGGCGACCGGCTCACCGACCTCGAGCTCACGGTCTTCTTCGTGTTGCTGATCGCCGCCGGCAACGACTCGACCCGCGCGACCTACACCGCGACGATGCTCGCCCTCATGCGCGACCCCGAGACGCGCCGGCGGGTGACCGAGGACCCCTCGCTGATCCCGGTCGCCGTCGAGGAGGGGCTGCGCTGCTTTCCCGCCTTCGCGTTCATGGGGCGCGCCGCCACGCGCGACGTGGAGCTGCACGGCCAGCAGATCTCCGAGGGCGACCGGGTGCTGCTCTGGTACCTCTCGAGCAACCGCGATCCGGAGGTGTTCGGCGACCCCGACCGCTTCGACATCGACCGCCCGACCTCGATCGCCACCAGGCGTTCGGCGCCGGCGGGCGGCACTTCTGCCTGGGCGCGGCGCTCGCGCGGCTGGAGCTGAAGGTGTGGATCGAGGAGACGCTGAAGCGCTTCCCCGACATGCGGCTCGCCGGCGACCCCAAGCGGGTCAAGGCGCTGTTCCTGAACCGGTACACCTCGCTCCCGGTTCGCCTGCGCCCTTAGCGGCTGGGCGCGCGGGGGTGAGCGCGCGCCGCCCGCGGGAGGCGTGTTGCTCGGGAACACCGTCAGGCTGCCAGGGCAACACACCCGTTCCAGCGCGACCCCCGTGTGTTGCCCGGGACAACCTGGAGGCGCCCACAGCAACACACATCCCGAAAAGACGCCGGCACGGACGGGGGCCTGCGCGCACCGCTCGTGCATCGGCGAGAATCGACCGATACCAGCGATGTCCCTTCGCCCGCGATGAGCACCGAGACCACCGAACGCGCCGACGCCGCCCTGCAGGCCGTCGCCGAGCGGCTGACGCACGGCCCGCCGTTGACCGTGCTGATCCGCTGGACGCTGCTGGACCCTCGCGGCCGCGGGGAGGTCTGGGAGCTGCTGCTCGCGGGCGAGCGCTGCACCGTGCGCCGCCTCGAGGGCGATGCGCCGCCCGACCTGCGTGTCGAGACGACCCCGCTCGTCCTCGAGCAGCTCGTCACCGCGCAGGGAGCCGCCCTGGCGCACGCGGCCGGGCGGCTTCGCCTCGCCGGTGACGCCAAGCTCGCGCGCACGATCGTCGAGCGCCTCGGGGGGCGCTCAGCCGCGCCCGCGCCGGCGGCCACACAGCCCGAGCCCGGCGGCCTGCTCGTCTCCACCGTGCGGCTCGTCGTCGGGATCACCCGCCTGGGCGCCGAGGCGCTGCTCACGACGTTGACGATGTTCCTGGCCAGCGTCGGGCTGTGGCTCGGCGTGCCGATCATGGCCGTCTGGTGCGGCGCGCAGGTCCAGTCCGACACCAAGTCGATCGGCGCGACGATCGCCGCCGGCGGCGCCGCCGGTGTGGTCGGCGTCGTCCTGCTGGGCATGCTGCTGCACCGCCTGGACATGCACCAGCGCTCGATCCGAGGCGAGCGCGGCATGGTCGAGGACCGCCGCGTGCTCGACTTCGTGATGACGGTCAGCGCGTTCGTCTCGCTCGCGCTGTTCGGCGCGTGGTTCCTGCTGCGCTCCGGCGCCGAGCTCGCGCCGGTCGGCATCGGTCACTGACCGAGCGCCGCGGCGGGCCACAAGCAAAAAGGCGCGCCGACCCCAGGAGGCCGGCGCGCGGAAGACGTTCCTACGACGAAGCCTCGTGGCACCTCCTGTAAATCCGCTCCCGCTTCGCGGCTGCAAATCTTCGCCTGGCGGCGTCCTCGGGAGCCGAAATAGCGCTGCTATTCCGGCTCCCTGCGTCCTGGCCATGCTCGATTTTCGCTCGCGAATCGACGACCGG
>DATAWZ010000251.1:0-9508 GCA_036266975.1 Solirubrobacteraceae bacterium | reverse complement strand
GTGATGAACAGGATCGCGACGAGATTGAGCAGCGGGGTGACGATGACCAGCGCGAACAGCCGCGGGACGACGAGCTCCTTGACCGGGTTGACGCCGAGGACGGCCATCGCGTCGAGCTCCTCGCGGACCTTGCGCGCGCCGAGGTCGGCGCAGATCGCGGTGCCGCCGACGCCGGCCACGACCATCGCGGTGGCCCAGGTCGCCACCTCGCGCACCGCGGCGGTCACGAAGATGCCGCCGGAGCGATCGACGGCGCCGAGGGCCTGGAACACGCCGCCGGCCTCCACGCCGATCGTCCCGAACCCGAACGCGAAGACCGCGAGCATCAGCGGCGGCGTGCACCGGACGACGAGCAGGTAGGCCTCGTCGACGAAGCTCGGGAACCACCGGACCGGCCGGCGGAAGGCGATCCGCAGCGCGACCACCGCGAGCAGCACCATCCCGCCCGTCTGCGCGAGCGCGTCGCGCACGGTCGACCACCCGGGCAGCGAGAAGTCCTCCCAGCGCAGCGCGGGCGTGGGCTTGAGCGGCAGGTGCCCTCTGCCCTCCGAGGCGTCGACAGCCATGACCTGACCTTCCCACGAGGTGCGCGCCGCGTCGATGTGCGCCGTAGTAGATGGGGTGCCGGCCGAGTGTGCACCGCGCACACTGGCGTTCGGGGCGCCGGCAGAAGTCGGCGCCGGCGGCGCTCTCTCCGCAACAACCGCATAATCCGCCCGCCCGCGCGGGCGCATAACATGGCGAGCGGGAAGGAGACGTGGCGTCGCTCGAGCAAACGCAGAATCTGATCGGTCCGCTCACGAGGGACCCGGTCTTCGCCAGCGAGCTGCTCGACGGGGTGCTGAGCGAGGTTCCGGCCCTGGGGCGCGACCCGGAGGTGCGCGCGATCGCGCTGGCCATGGTCAGCTCGAGCCTTGACTCGTTCGCGATCGCGCTCGAGCACGAGGTGCCCGTCGAGGAGATCGAGGCGCCCTGGCTCGCTCTGAAGTACGCCCGGCGGTTGGCGTGGGAGGGGGTGACGGTCGACGAGATCATGCGCGGCTTCCGCCTGGGCCACGAGTTCCTGTTCGGCCGGCTGGCCCCGGTGGTCGCCGCGCAGGGCGCGGAGAACCCCGAGGCGATCGGACTGATGACGCGCGCCGCCGTGCTGTCCTTCCGCGTCGTCGACGTCCTGTGCACGGCGGTGGCCGCCGAGTTCGCCACCGAGCGGGACTCGATCATGCGCGGCGCGCTGGCGCGGCGCAACGGGCTGATCCGCTCGATCCTCGACGGCGACCCGGCCGACGTTCACTCCGCCGAGCGCACGCTCGGCTATCCCCTGGCCGGGCGCCACCTGGCCACGCTGCTGTGGCGGTTCTCCGCGCAGCACGAACAGCCGACCGCGTCACTCGAGCACGTCGCCGAGCGGCTCGCGGCGGCGCTCGGCGCCGGGCGGCCGTTGGTCATGCACGAGGGCCCAGAGCTCATCGCCTGCTGGCTCTCGGGTGTCGCGGACTCCGCGGATTGGAGCGTCGTGGACGGGGCGCTGCCGCCCGACTGCCGGCTCGCGTGCGGCGGGCTCGGAACGGGCGTATCGGGCTTCCGCGAGACCCGCCGGCAGGCCGACCGCGCCCGCGCGGTGGCGCTCGCTCAGATCTCCAGCGGGGACACGCGCGCGCGGGTGGTCCGCTACGAGGAGGTCGCGCTCGTCTCGCTGCTGATCGCCGATCCCCTCGCCGCACGTGCGTTCGTCCGGGAGGAGCTGGGCGCGCTGGCCCGTGGTGATGACCTCGGCGCCACGCTGCGGCGCACGCTGCTCGTGCTCCTGCGCACCGGCGGCCAGCAGGAGGCCTCAGAGGAGCTGTTCGTGCATCGCAACACGATCGCGCAGCGGGTGCGCAAGGCCGAGGAGCTGCTCGGTCGTCCGCTGCGAGTGCGCCGGCCGGAGACCGAGGCGGCGCTGCTCGTCAGCGAGTGGACCGGGCCCGGCGAGCCTGGCTGAGCGGTCCGGCGCGGGGAGCGTGCGCGATGCACTGTGCGCCCCGCTCCGAACAGACCGCGTGCACATAGCCAGCCCGTAGATCGCGTGCGAGGGTTGGCGCGTCCTTCTACGCACTTGCTGAATCGTGAACAGCTTCGCCGTCGACCAGCAGCGCCACCCCCGGTCGAGTCTCGCCGCGGGCACGCTGGCCGAGGCCTTCCAGCGGACCGCGGCGCGCTGCGCCGATCGGCCCGCGCTGCGCACGCGTGACGGCTCGGTCCGCCTGACCTGGGCGCAGTACGCCGAGCGGGTCCGCAGCGTCGCGGCGGGCTTGGCCGCGCTCGGGGTCACCCGGGGGCAGGCCGTGGCGATCATGCTCTCCAATCGGCCCGAGTTCCAGATCGTCGACAGCGCCGCGCTGCACCTCGGGGCCACGCCCTTCTCGATCTACAGCAGCTACCCGCCGGCGCAGGTCGTGCGCCTGCTCGCCGCCGCCGAGAGCCGCGTGATCGTCACCGAGCGCGCGATGCTCCCGACCGTGCTCGAGGCCGCCCGGTCCGGCGGCGCCGAGCACGTCGTCGTCGTCGACGGCACCGGCGAGGGCATGACGCTCGCCGAGCTCGAGGCGGGCGCCGCCCCGGACTTCGACTTCGACGCGGCGTGGCGGGCGGTGAACGCCGAGGACGTGCTGACGATCATCTTCACCTCGGGGACGACCGGTCCGCCCAAGGGCGTCGAGCTCACCCACGCGAACATGCTCGCGACGCTGCGTGCCTACTCGGAGGTGATCGGCTTCCCGCGCGACGGCCGCGTGATCTCCTGGCTGCCGATGGCGCACATCGCCGAGCGCGCGTGCAGCCATTACCTGCCGATCGCCTGGGGCTACGAGGCGACCTGCATCGCCGACCCGCGCGAGGCGATCGCGGCGCTGGGAGAGGTCCGGCCCACCTGGTTCTTCGGCGTGCCCCGCACGTGGGAGAAGCTCAAGGCCTCGGTCGAGGCGGCGATCGAGGCCGAGCCCGACGGCGAGCGCCGCGCCACCGCGTGGGCGGCGATCGCGACGGGTCTTGAGCGCACGCGCGCGATCCAGGCCGGACGGCGCCTGCCGCCGGCGGTCGAGGCCCGCTACTGGGAGCTCGACAAGCTCGTGCTCTCGCCGATTCGCCGCCGGTTGGGCCTCGACGAGGCGAGCGCGATCAATGCCGGCGCGGCGCCGACCGCTCCCGAGGTGATCGAGTTCTTCCACGCGCTCGGCCTGCCGCTCGCCGAGCTGTGGGGGCTCTCGGAGAGCTGCGCCGCCGGGACGGTGAACGCCCCGGGCGGGATCCGGATCGGCACGGTGGGGCGAGCGCTCCCGGGCTTTGAACTCAAACTCGATCAGAAGGGCGAGTTGCTGCTGCGCGGCCCGGGGGTGATGTCCGGCTATCGCGGCGAGCCCGAGCGCACGCGCGAGGTGCTCGACGAGGACGGCTGGCTGCGCACCGGTGACCTCGCGCGGATCGACGCGGACGGGTACGTCACGATCGTCGGCCGCTCCAAGGAGCTGATCGTGAGCGCCGCCGGCGAGAACATCTCCCCGGCGACGATCGAGTCCGCGCTGAAGACGTCGTGCTCGCTGATCGGGCACGCGGTGGCGATCGGCGATCGGCGACCCTACAACGTGGCGCTGGTCACGCTCGATCCGCACGGCGCGCGGGTCTTCGCGTCCCGGCTCGGCCTGCCCACCGAGTCGCTGGAGGACCTGGCCGAGATCCGGGCCGTGCGCAACACGGTCGCCCAGGGCGTCGAGCTCGCCAACCTCAAGCTCGCGCAGATGGAGCAGGTCCAGCGCTTCCATCTGCTCGGACTGGACTGGCAGCCCGGCGGCGATGAGCTGACCCCGACCTCCAAGCTCAAGCGCCAGCCGATCGCCGAGAAGTACTCGCGGGAGATCGAAGCGCTGTACGTCAGCTGAGCCGAGCGAGCGGCTCCGCCTGCGGGTACAGCGCGAGCACCTCGCTGAACCCCTCCTCCAGGCAGCGGCCGAACAGCTCCACGTCGGTGACCGCCGCCGGGTCGAGGTTCATGCCCACGCAGCAGCGATCGCCGTGCGTGATCATCGCCCCCATCACCGCGCAGCCGGGGAGCGGGCCGATCGGGAAGGAGCGCTCGATCTTCGCGCCGGCCATGAAGACCTCGTCGCGGATGAACGGCACGCTCGAGGTCTGAAGGTCGTTGCTCTTGGTCAGCGCGCCGGTGAACGCGGCGACGACCGGTCCGGGCAGCCGCGCGAGGGCCGGCGAGACGAAGCCGATCCCGTCGATCGCGGGCTCGGCTCGGGCTTCGCGCACCATCGCGCCGAACGCGCGCATGCGCTCGCCCGGGTCGACGATCCCGACCGGCGCGGCGAAGCTCGCGCCGGCGAACCGGTTGCCGCCGCGCTGATCGGCCTCGCGGCGAACCGAGATCGGCATGCTGATCGGCATCCGCTCGATCGGGCAGCCGAAATGCTCGTGATAGCGGCGGAACCCGCCGAGCTGGGCCGCGACGAAGGCGTCGTTGACCGTCGCGCCGACCGCCTTGCCCGCGGCGCGGAAGTCGGCCAGGGCGAAGTCGAGCGCGACGATGCGCGAGGACATGCTGCGCGCGCGCAGCAGCGGCGAGGGCTCGCAGTCCGGCGGCGCGAGCACCCGCCGCAGCGAGGCCACGTAGCGCGACGCCTCGCTCACCGCGCCGACCGGGCGCCCGGCCGAGCGCGCCAGGCGCCCGGTCAGATCGCGCGCCAGGCCCGCCGCGCCGAGCGTGTCGCGCCCGACCTGGCGGATGAGCGCCTCCGTACCGGACGGGCCGAGGTCGCGAGGGGGCGCGGGCTGCGCCTTGTCGGGGTTGGGCTCGCGGGTGCGCGAGTACAGCTCTCCGAAGAGCTGGGCGCCGGCCATCCCGTCCATGATCGAGTGGTGCATCTTCAGCACGTAGCCTGCGCGCCCGTCGCTCAGCCCCTCCAGGAGGTAGGCCTCCCACGGCGGCCGGGCGCGGTCGAACGGCGTCATCGCGATCTGCTCGACCAGGCCGAGGGCGGCCGACCAGGAGTGCGGCTCGGGCACGGCGATCCGGCGCACGTGGTAGGCCAGGTCGAAGTCCTCGTCGAGCGTCCAGTAGGGCGCGCCCAGGCGCAGCGGCGTCTCGGCGACCCGCTTGCGAAAGCGCGGGACCATCCGGCTGCCCCATTCGTGCGCCGCGTGCAGCCGCGGCCAATCCGGCGCGCGGTCGAAGACGTTCAGCAGCAGGATCGTCGAGCGCAGCTCGGGATCGTCCTCGGCGCGCCACATGAGCACCTCGAGCGCGTTCATCTCATCGCTGGAGCCCCAGTCCAGCGGACCGTCGTCCCGCGTGCTCATGATGCGCTTCATACCGCTTTTCGCGCGGTGTATGTTTTCGCTGTGAGGGAGCGACAACAGTACCGACCGTCGCCGGCTCGGCCCTTGCCACCCGCGGCGACCGACGAAGCGACGGGACTGTGGGCGCTGCAGGGCACCGCCGGCAACCGCGCGGTCGCCGACTTGGTCGCCGGCGCGCACGCCGGTGGCGACCCCGTCGCGGTCCAGCGGCTCCCGGTCCTGGACCTGGTCAAGCCCAGCTACTGGGCGGGCCGTCGCGTGAGCAAGCACGCCGGGGCCTACCAAGCCGAGATCGACGCCGAGACCGACACCGAGAAGCTCCTGCGCAGCAGCAGCGGGGGAGCCCTGGACGACGCCCGCGCGTACGTGCGGAAGCTGCTCTCAGCCAAGATCGGCGCGGTCATCAAGGCTTCCAAGCGCATCCTCGCGGGGCACGACACCGCCCTGAAGAAGGGCGACGACGACTTCCAGGGTTCGCTGGAGGGCACGGTCGACGATCTCCTCGCCGCCCTGGTACCGATGGTGTTCCCGGCGGACGGGGGCTACGTCAAGGGTGAGCTGCTCGATCTCATTCGTGAGATCTGCGCCAGCGCCGGCGGCCACCAGTGGACCAAGGGGAGCACGCGGCGCGCTCAGGAGGCGTTGGCCATCGACGTGCTGTTCCTCCGCGCCCTCGCTCCGGCGATCTTCAACCTGACCCAGGACTACCCGGCCGGCTCGCTCGGCCGGGACGCGGCCATCCACACGTCGGCGTGTCTGCAGTGGCTGGCCAACGGGGCCCCGAAGGGCAAGGATCAACAGGCCTGGCGCCAGGGCCTCGCGGCGCCCTATCGTGGCGCGCGGGACGCCTTTCTCGCCACCGTGATGCAGAAGGTGGGCGCCGTGGCGCCCGACCCGCAGGCGGCGCCCCAGCGCTTGCGCCACATCCCGCCGAACAAGCCGCTGCCGCAGCGGCCGCGCCACACCCCGCCGAACAAGCCGCTGCCCGCACCCCCGGGCTGATCCGGCTCAGCGGCTCGGGGCGTAGCGGCCCATCAGACGTTCCATGACCAGGCGGCGGGCCGCGTCGGGGCCCAGCCGCACCACCAGGTCGCGCGGGGCGGCGTGGGTGGACAGGGCCAGCCGGGCAAAGCGCGAGGACTGGCGCTGGAGCATGCGCGCGCGCCGGCGGCGCGCCGCCGCGTAGGCGGCGAGCGCGCGCCCCGGCTCGCCCGCCGCGCGCAGCGCGACCCCGAGCGCCTCGGCGTCCTCGATCGCCTGCGCGGCGCCCTGTCCGAGGTTGGGCTCCATCGCGTGGGCGGCGTCGCCGAGCAGGGCGACGCTCCCGCGCACCCAGGTCGGCAGGACGGGCAGGCGCAGGATGCGGTTGACGAGCACGCTCTCCGGGCCGGTCGCCGCGAGCTGCGCGGGGATCGGATCCGGCCAGCGGCCGGCGCCGGCCGCGGCGAGCGCGTCCTGCCCCTCCAGGACCGCGCTCGGCGCCTCGTAGAACCAGTACGAGCGGCCCTTCGGGAGCGCGGCCCCGCCGATCAGATCGCCCCGGCCCCACGCCTCGAACGTCACGCCGGTGCCGATGTCGTGGGCGGCGATCCCGCGAACGACCGTGTGCCCGCAGTCGATCGCCGGGGTGCCGGGGCAGACGTGCTCGCGCGCGACCGAGCCGATGCCGTCGGCGCCGATCACGGCGTCGGCCTGCACGCGCTCCCCGCTCGCGAGCGTCACGCCGCCGTCCTCGACGGCGCTGACCGGCGCCTGGAAGCGGACCGGCACGTCCTCGCCGAGGACGACGTGCAGCGCAGGACGCTCGACGAGCAGCATCGGCGCACCCGCTCGGCGCCCGAGCGTCTGCACATCGGCAATCGAGAGCGTCTGCCCGCGGGCGCCGTAGATGACCGTGCGCCGGGCCGGCACGGCGATGTCGCGCACCGCCGCGCCGTGTCCGAGCGCGTCGAGCGCGTGCACCGCGTTGGGCCAGAGCAGCAGCCCCGCGCCGGTCGTCGTCCCCGCCGGCGAGCGCTCGAGCACCAGCGGTTCGTGGCCGGCCCGGGCCACCGCTCGCGCGGCGCACAGGCCCCCGATCCCGGCGCCGACGATCGCGATTCGCGCCACTACTCGAAGACGATCACGCCGCGCACGTTGGTGCCCGCGGCCATCGCGTCATAGCCCTCGTTGACCTGGTCGAGCGTGTAGGTCCTGGTGATCACCTGGTCGAGGTTGAGCTGGCCCTTGATGTACATGTGCAGCAGCCGCGGGACGTCGCGCAGGAAGGACGTGCCACCGTACATCGACCCCTGCAGGCGCTTCTGGGAGAGCGTGAGGTCGAACAGGCTGATCGGCGCGCCGATCTCGTCGGCCGGGCCGATCCCGGTCACCACGGTCGTGCCGCCCTTGCGGATCGACGCGAGCGCCTGGCCGACGTACTCGCTCTGAAGGTCGCCGACGGCGATGATCGTCGCGTCCGCGCCCTGGCCGTTGGTGAGCGATCGCGCGATCTCCGCGGCCTCATCGATGTGGGCGGCGCTGTGCGTGGCTCCCAGCTGCTCGGCCGCCTCGCGCTTGAACGCGACCGGGTCGCAGGCGATGACGTTGGTGGCCCCGGCGTGCATCGCGCCCTGCAGGGCGAAGCTCCCGATGCCGCCCACGCCCATCACGATCACCGTGTCGCCGGGCTGCGGAGAGGCCATGTTGACCGCCGAGCCCCAACCCGTCGCGACGGCGCAGCCGACCAGGCACGCCTTGTCCAGCGGCACGTCGGCCTCGACCTTGACCGCCTGCGCGATGTTGACCGTCGTGTACTGCGAGAAGCAGGAGATGCCGACGAACTGGGCGACGGGCCTGCCGTCGAGGCTCATCCGATAGCTGCCGGGATCGTCAAAGCGCGCTCCGCTCAGCAGGTGTGCGTTCAGGTCGCACAGGTTGGTCTGGCCCATGTTGCAGAAGCGGCAGCGCCCGCAGGCGGGCAGCGCCGAGAGCACGACGTGATCGCCCTTCTGGAACCCGGGCGTGTTCGGGCCCACCTCGACGACGACCCCCGCGCCCTCGTGCCCGCCGCACACGGGCAGGACCTCGTTGGGGAAGTTGCCCGACATGAGGTGCACCTCGGAGTGGCACAGCCCGGAGCCGACCAGCTTGACCGTCAGCTCGTTCTGACGGGGCGCGTCGAGGTCGAGCTCGACGATGTCCCAGCGTCCCGGGATCTCGCGCAGGATCGCACCGCGTGTCTTCATGGTCGTTCCCTTTCGTGGCGTTCAGCAGACGTACTCGGGAAGGATCGGCACGTCCGGCTCGGTGAAGTGGGAGATGATCACGCGAGCGTTGGTGGCATCGACAATCAGCTTGGCCCGGCGGATGCTGTCCACCGCGGTGACCGTGTCGTAGTCGGCCATCATCGGCACCTCCGCGTGGTAGGCGTCGATGTCGTGGACGATGTCGCAGCCGAGCAGGATGTTCTGGGCGGGCAGCCGCACGAGCAGCGCGAGCTGGCCCGGGGTGTGCCCGGGCAGGTGCAGCAGCGTGACCGCGCCGTCGTCGAAGAGGTCGTGGTCCTGTCCGACCTCGAAGCGCGTCGCGTAGGCGTCCACGCCGGCGACGTCGCGCGGGTCATAGAACGGGTCCGGCCGGGGCGGGCGCATCGCGTGGGTGATCTCGCCCCTGCCGACGTACAGCTTGGCGTGGCCCAGCAGGCCGAGCGAGCCGGCGTGATCGAAATGCAGGTGCGAGGAGACGACGTGGGTGACGTCGCCCAGCGAGAGGCCGAGCTTGGCCAGGTTGGCCTGCACCGTCTGCTCGGGGAGATACTCGCTGAACAGCCACTCCAGGGGGCCGTAGCGGCCGGGGATGTCGCCCTGCCCGGCGGGGTCGAGCATCGTGTCGACCAGAACCAGGCCGCGCGGGTGCTCGATCAGGAACGCCCCGCAGGGCATCGTCACGATCTCGTCGCCGCCGCCCGGGAAGATCAGGCCCTTGGGCGTGGCGATCTTGGGCGCGTCGAACGCCCACAGCTTGCTGGCGGTCGCCACGCTCAGGCGGCCTTGGTGAAGTCCAGGTGGACCTCGGCGAACCCGCCGACGGCCATGTTGAGCATCGGCACCGGCGGCTTGCCCGCGGTGAAGCGGATGTCATCCAAGCGTTCCAGCAGGGTCTGGAAGGCGATCCGGATCTGGGTGCGCGC
>DATAWZ010000250.1:0-7358 GCA_036266975.1 Solirubrobacteraceae bacterium | reverse complement strand
TCGGCGGGCGCTTCTCGCGGAAGGCGCGCGGGCCCTCCTGCGCGTCGTCGGAGAGATACACCGGCTCCCACAGCCGATCGGCCGCGTCCAGCCCCTCCTCCCAGCCCAGCGAGGCCGACTGGTAGACGGTCGCCTTGCCGGCCCGCACCGACAGCGGCGCGTTGGCGGCGATCGCGCGGGCCATCTGGTCGGTGACCTCGATCAGCCGCTCGCTCGGGGCCAAGCGGTTGACGAAGCCCAGGTCGTACATGCGCTGGGCGCTGAGCGGCTCGGCGGTCGTCAGCAGCTCCAGCGCGACGCGCGGCCCGACGATCCAGGCCAGCGGCGAGGCCCACGGCGATCCGCGGCCGACCTTGGGCTCGGTGATCGCGAACGTCGCGTGCTCGGCGGCGACGACCAGGTCGACCATCTGGGCGAGCAGGAAGCCGCCGGCGAAGGCGTGGCCGTTGACCGCCGCGATGATCGGCTTGTCGGTCTTCAGCGTGCGGTTGAAGTAGGGCAGCAGGTCCTTGGGCGGGATCCGCATCTGCGCCTCGGCCATCTCCTTGAGATCGGCCCCCGCGCAGAACGCCTTGTCGCCCGCGCCGGTGATGATCAGCACGCGCGCGTCCGCGTCGGCGGCGAACTCCCGGCAGCGCTGCCACAGCCCGTCACGCGCGGCCTGGTTGAGCGCGTTACGGGCCTCGGGACGGTTGATGGTCAGCCACGCAACCCCGTCGCGGACCTCGTAGAGGATGTGCTCGGACAACGTTCGGTCTCCTCAGTCGGGGAGCAGGCGATCCCACTCGGCGGGCACGACGACCGGGACCCCGAGCAGCATCGCGGCGTAGGACTTGCCCTGCGCGTCGTAGCGCAGGGTCGAGGTCCCGCCGGTGCCGCCGAGCACGGCGTCGATGACGAAGTTGAAGGCGTGCAGCCCCGGCAGCTCCCAGCCGCGGACCTCGCCACAGTCGTAATGCGCGAAGAACGCGGCGACGCGCTCGGGAGTGACCTGGTCGCGGATGACCGCGGCGAGCTCGGGATGGCGCGCGATCAGCCCGACGTTGGCCTTGTCACCCTTGTCGCCGCTGCGGCCGTAGGCGATGCGCCGCAGCGGGACGCTCTCACCCCGGCCCGGTGCGTCCGCACCGCCGCGCGGGAGCTCGGGCGAGGCGGACGGCGCGTCGCGCTCGCCGGGCGCGATCGGGACGGTCGTCGTCTCGCCCTCGAGCGCGACGGTGACCGGCACCCTCGTCTTGTCGGCGAGCAGGTGATAGACGGCGAACACCGGAGCCACGCGCGGGCGGCCGGCGAACCCGCCGGTCATGCCCATCGCGACCAGCGCCAGCGGCGCGAACTCGCCGGCGAAGAGCTCGAGCGCCTCGCGGCGGGGATGACGCAGGCCGATCTTCAGCACGGCCTCGGCGGCCGTGTCGGGCCGGAAGGCGTCGCCGACCAGGTCGCCCGCGCCGACGACCTCGACCGAGACGTCGCCGAGCGGCTCGTGGCCGGCGGCGGCGATCAGCGCCCCGCTGCGGGCGACCATCGCCTCGCCGGCGCGGCGCGCGCGTCCGGCGGCGTCGAGACCGGCGAACAGCGCGGTGGCGATCACGCGGTAGCCGTCCTGGTGGGTGGCACACACCTTGTAGCTGCGAGTCGGCGCCGAGCCGCGCGCGCCGGAGACCGCCACCCGCTCCGGGCCGGCCTGCTCCAGGCACACCTCGCGCCAGTCGCAGACCACGTCGGGCATCACGTAGGCGCCGGGGTCGCCGATCTCGTAGAGGATCTGCTCGCTGACCGTCGCCGGGGTGACCAGGCCACCGGTGCCCTCGGGCTTGGTGATGACCGCCGTCCCGTCGCGGCGGACCTCGGCGACCGGGTAGCCCATGTTCTCCCAGCCGGGGACCGCCCACCAGTCGGTGTGCAGGCCGCCCGTGCACTGCGGGCCGCACTCGACGATGTGCCCGACGAGCGAGCCGGCCGAGAGCAGGTCGTAGTCGGCCTCGCTCCAGCCGAACTCGTGCAGCAGCGGCCCGAGGACGACCGCCGCGTCCACGCACCGGCCGGTGACGACGATGTCGGCGCCCGCGTCCAGCGCGCGGGCGATCGGCGTGGCGCCCAGGTAGGCGTTCATCGTCGACAGCCCGGCGGGGATCGGGACCCCGGTGAACAGATCGCCGGGGTGCGCGGCGAGCAGCGCCTCGCCCATCGGCAGCACGTCGTCGCCCTCCACCGCGGCGACCCGCAGCGAGAGCCCGGCCTGCTCGACGGCGTCGCGCAGCGCCTGCGCCGCGGCGGCGGGGTTCAGCGCGCCGCCGTTGGTGACGACCTTGATCCCACGCTCGGCGAGCGTGGGCAGGATCTTCGCGAGCACGCCGACCGAGTCCGGGACGTAGCCCGCCTCGGGGTCCTTCGCGCGCGCCCGCGCGAGCAACGCCATCGTGATCTCGGCGAGGTGGTCGCCGACCATGTAGTCCAGGTCGGGCACCGTGAGGATCTGCTCGGCCGCGCGCGGGGTGTCGCCCCAGAACGCGGCCCAGCATCCGATGCGCACGAGGTCCTTCACGGGCCCGTCACCCTAACCAGCGGGCCGCCGCCGTGCTCACCTGTCGCCGTCGCGATTGCGGGCGTGAACGATCAGGACCGGGATCGGGCTGTGGTGCAGGACGAAGTGGCTGACGCTCCCGAGCACCGCCGAGCCCACCGCGCCGCGCCCACGCGAGCCCATCACGACCAGGTCGTGCCCGCCGCCCTTGATCTGGTGGATCACGGCGATGCGGATCGGGTCGTGGGTGAGCTGGGTGGTGACCGAGACGTCTCCCGGGACGCGCTCGCGCGCGCTGCGCAGGTGCTTCTCGGCCCCGGCCTCGATCTCCTCGAGCAAGCGCCCGAGGGCCTCGCCCGCGGTGGCCATGAACGCGGCGGTCGGGGGCGGATCGACGGCGGTCATGAGCGTCAGCCGCGCGTGCTCGGCCTCGGCCAGGTCGATCGCCTCGGTGAGGGCCTGGTCGGAGTCCGCGGAGCCATCGACGGCGACGAGGATGTTGTGGAACATGACCGCTCCCTTCCTGTATCTATCGAGTGCAAATATAGTTTATCAATATGAATGGGCGCGAGACCCAGATCGAGCGCCTCTCCGGAGAGCTGCTGCCGCGCACCGCGCTGCTTACGCGCCTGCTGTTCAGGCGGCTCGGCGGGAGTCTCTCGCGCAGCGAGCTCGGGCTGCTCGCCGCCGTCGAGGAGCGGCCGGCGCGGGTCACCGCCCTGGCCGAGCTCGAGGGGCTGGCCCAGCCGACGATGACCCTGCTCGTCCAGCGACTGGAGGAGCAGGGGCTCGTGCGTCGCGAGCGCCACCGCCAGGACGGGCGCGTCGTGCTCGTCCACCTCACCGAGGCGGGCCGGCGCGAGCTCGAGCGGGTCCGAGCGCGCGCCGCCGAGGTGCTGCGCCCCGCCCTGCGGGAGATGCCGACCGAGCAACTCGATGCGCTCGCCGCCGCCAGCGAGTCGATGGGTGTGCTCGTCGCCGCGCTTCAGTCCCGGGGCTAGCTCGCGCATCCCGCCTTCCCTCCGTGCGTCGGACGCTCGAGCGAGCGCGATCGCCTGATTTGGCGTGGTTCCCTCGGTGGCCGGGATCGACACCGGCCTGATCGTAGAGGCCCTCTATCCGGGCGCGTAATCGTCGGCGTCGGTCGAGACCGTCACCGCTCGCCGGGTCTCCACGAAGGCGAGCCGTTCGGCCAGCGCGGCGCGCACGAGGGTGCAGGCGTCAGAGCCGAGCCCCAGGCGCCTGGGAGTGTCCGCGGCGTCCGCCGCGTCGATCATCGCGCGGACCATCTGTGCACGTCGCCGAGAACGGCCGAGGCCGGTCGTGACGCCGCAGCAAGGAGGACCTCTTCGACGCCGTCCTCGCGCGGTCGAGCCATCGCTCCCCGCCGCGGACATCCTCGCGATGTTGATGGGGCTGGTCACGAGCTGGCTGGGTGCGCCCGCGGCGCTCGAGGAGACGGGCGGGGGCGCCGATCCACTCGGCGCTCGACGCCTGCGCGATCACCGCACCTCGCTGGCGAGGATGGTGTCGCGGGCCCTGGCGCCGGTCGGCGGCTGAACGGCGCTAGGCGTGCGCTAGGCGGCGTTGTGGGCGCTCCAGCCGGCGCCCACCGAGATCGTCTCGCCCGTGATGTAGCGCGACTCGTCGCTGGCCAGGAAGACGACCGCGTCGGAGATGTCGCTCGGCTCGACGTAGGCCACGCGCATGGGGCTGTTCGTCTTCATCACCCGGCTGGCGTCCTCGAAGGTCGGGCTCTCGAGCCCGGGGCAGAACAGGCGGTTCAGGTCGTCGTTGTGAATCATCTGGGTGTTGACCGTGGTCGGGCAGACGACGTTGGCGCGCACGCCCTTGGACGCGACCTCCAGGGCGACCGACTTGATCAGTCCGATCACGCCCCACTTCGTAGCCGCGTAGTGGCCGCAGTTGGGAAAGCCCGACTTGCCGGCGAGCGAGGCGGTGGCGATGATGCTGCCCGTCCCGCGCTCGACCATGTGCGGCAGCACCGCCCGCACCGACTTGAACACGCCGGTGAGGTTGACGGCCACGACCTCGTCCCACTTCTCGTCGGGCAGATCGACGATCGGACCGAAGGTGAAGATCCCGGCGTTGGCGCACATCACGTCGATCCGCCCGAACTCCGACAGCGCGGCGTCGACGACCTTGGCCATCGCGGCGCTGTCGGCCACGTCGCCCGGCACGGCGATCGCGCGCTGATCGAGGTCCTCGACGAGCCGCACGGTCTCGGCGAGCTGCTCGGCGGTGCCGAGCGGGTAGGGCACGGTGTTCAGGGTCTCGGCGGCGATGTCGCAGACGACGATCGCCGCCCCCTCGCCCGCCAGCGCGAGCGCGTGCGAGCGCCCCTGGCCGCGCGCGCCACCGGTGATCAAGGCCACCCTCCCGTCGAGCCTGCCCATCCTGCGAACCTACCAGCCCCTGCGCTGACGGTGACCGACCACGGCCCGGGTACCGCGGCGGACATCGTGGCCACCGACCTCCCGCGCGCCGGGTGACGCGCGTCGCCGCGTGGACCCGCCGCGTCACCCTCGACGCAACCGACGACCAAAACCGAGACACTGGACCAGCGATGGAGCCCGACCTGGACGCACTCGCGCGCTTCATGGACGAGCAGGGCCTCGGCGAGGGCCCGATCGAGGACGTCGATCGCCTGAGCGGCGGGACCCAGAACGTGATGCTGCGCTTCACCCGTGCCGGGCGTGGCTACGTGCTGCGCCGCGGGCCCGAGCACCTGCGCCCCCACAGCAACGCCGCGATGCGCCGCGAGATCCAGGTCCTGCGGGCGCTCGGCGCGACCGACGTCCCCCACCCCCAGCTGATCGCCGACCACCCCGACGGCGAGGTCGCCTACTACCTGATGGAGCCGGTCGACGGCTACAGCGCGCAGGTGACCCTGCCCGACCGCGTGCGCGCCGACCCGGCCGAGCGCCGGGCGATGGGGCTGGCGATGGCCGACGCGCTGGGGCGCCTGGCGTCGGTCGACCACCGTGCGGTGGGGCTCGGCGACGTCGGCCAGCCCGAGGACTTCCTCGAGCGCCAGATCCCGCGCTGGCTGAAGGAGATCGAGCGCTACCGCGAGCTCGACGGCTATCCGGGCTTCGCGATCCCCGGCGTCAAGGAGATCGTCAGCTGGCTGCAGGCGCACTTCCCCGCCGCCTGGACGCCGGGGCTCATGCACGGCGACTTCCACCTGGGCAACGTGATGTTCGCCCCCGACGAGCCGCGCATCGCGGCAATCGTCGACTGGGAGATGTGCACGATCGGCGATCCGCTGCTCGACCTGGGCTGGATGATCGCCTCCTGGCCCGGGCGCGCGCCCGCGCTGGACAGGATCGCGGGCGAGCTCGGCGCCGCCGGCGGGCTGCCCGACCCCGACGAGCTGGTCGCGGCCTACGCCGAGCGCTCGGGGCGCGACGTCTCCCAGGTCGAGTTCTACCGCGTGCTCGCGTGCTTCAAGCTCGGGATCGTCCTGGAGGGCACCAACGCGCGCGCGTGCGCCGGCAAGGCGCCGCAGGCCATGGGCGACCGGCTGCACGCGATGAGCGTGGCGCTGTTCGCGCAGGCGCTCGAGGTCATCGGCTGGCCGCCGCGAGCAGCGCGGTGACGTCCGAGCGGCACCCGCCGCAGCCGGTCGACGCGCGCGTGCGCTCGGCGACCTGGGCGACGCTCGTCAGTGCGTGCTCGCGGATCGCGCTGAGGATCTCCCCGCGCGTGACGCCCTGGCAGGAGCACACGTTCAGTGCCGGGTCGGAGTCGAGCAGGTGCCCGTCCTGTCCATCCACAGCGGTGAAGCGGTCGAGGATCTGCTCGGGGACGGCCTCGCCGCTGGCCAGCAGCTCCCGCAGCACGCTCGCCTCGCGCAGGTCCCCGAGCAGGATCGCGCCGGCCAGGCGGCCGTCGGGGCCGAGCAGCAGCCGCCGATAGCGGCCGCGCCGCGTGTCGAGCGCGAGCATCTCCTGGTCGCGCTCGGCGGCGCTGACGCGCCCGCCGCAGAACAGCTCCACGCCCGCCACCTTGAGCGTCGTCGCCGGCGCGACGCCGAGGAACGCGCCCGGCCGCCTGGCCAGCGAGGCTCCCAGCACGCGCGCCTGGGCGAGCACCGGCCCCCATAGCCCGTAGACCTGGCCGCGGTGCTCGGCGCACTCGCCGACCGCGCGCACGCCGGGCGCGCTCGTGCGCAGCTCGTCGTCGACGAGCACGCCGCGCCCAACCTCCAGCCCGGCGGTCCGGGCGAGGTCGACGTCGGGACGGATGCCGGCGGCGATCACGACCAGGTCGGCGCGCAGTTCGCGTCCGTCGGCGAGCCGCACGCGCTGCACCCGCGCGCCCCCGAGCAGAGCGTCGGTACGGCTAGCGGTCAGCACCTTGATGCGCAGCTCACGCAGGGCGCGCGCGAGTAGCGCGGCGGCCGGGTCGTCGAGCTGGAGCTCCATCAGCCGCTCGGCGAGGTGCACAACCGTGACCGTCACCCCACGCGCGCGCAGCCCCCGCGCGGCCTCCAGGCCGAGCAGCCCGCCGCCGATCACCACCGCGCTGCGGGCCCGCTTGGCGTCGTCGACGATCGCTCGCGTGTCGGCCCAGCTGCGAAAGCGGTGTACGCCGGGCAGGTCGACGCCGCCGATCGGCGGCACGAACGGGGTCGACCCGGTGGCGAGTACAAGCTCGTCGTAGTGCAGGCGCTCGCCGTCGGCGAGCTCGACGGTCCGCGCAGCCGTGTCGACGTGACGGGCGGGGACGCCGAGGCGCAGCGTCACCCCGTGCTGGTCGAACCAGTCGGCGGGGCGCAGCTCGAGCTGGTCCTCGCCGGCCGCGCGAC
>DATAWZ010000249.1:0-11704 GCA_036266975.1 Solirubrobacteraceae bacterium | reverse complement strand
CGACGACCGCCTTCTTGTGCTTGATGCTCGCCCACTTGGAATGCCCTGACATAGCTCGGCATTCTATTGAGCGCATGCCCGCCCTCTCCGTCGTGGTCGTCTCGTGGAACACGCGCGCCCTGCTCGCCGAGTGCCTGCGGGCGCTGCATCCGGACCTCGACGCCGGGCGCGCCGAGGTGCGGGTGGTCGACAACGACTCGAGCGACGGCTCGGCCGAGATGGTCGCCGAGCGCTTCCCCTGGGTGACGCTCGAGCAGCCCGGCCGCAACCTCGGCTTCGGCGCGGCGGCCAACCTCGGCGCCCGGGCCGCGGTCGGCGGCGAATGGATCGTGGTCGCCAACGCCGATGTCACGCCGCACCCCGGGGCGATCGCCGCGCTCGCCGCCGAGCCGCGACCCGGCGTGGGGATCGTCGCGCCCCGGCTGCTCACTCCGGCGGGCGCGACCGAGCCCTCGGTGCACCCCTTCCCCACGCTCGGGCGCACGCTCGCGTTCACCAGCGGCCTGACCGGCCCCTGGCCCGAGCTCGGGCGACGGCTCGCCCTGGACGGCCGTTGGGACCCCGAGCTCGCGCGGCGGGTCGACTGGGCCCACGGGGCGCTGCTGTGCGTGCGCCGGGCGTGCTGGGAGCAGATCGGCGGGTTCGATGAGCGCCAGTGGATGTACGCGGAGGACCTCGACCTGTGCTGGCGCGCCGCGCAGGCGGGGTGGAGCACGCGCTACGAGCCGGCGGCGCAGGTCGTCCACCAGGGCGCGGCCTCCACGCGCCAGGCGTTCGGCGACGCGCGCGAGCAGCGTGCGCAGGCGAGCGCCTACGTGTGGCTCGCCCGCCGGCGCGGGCCGCTCGAGGCGCGCGCGGTGGCGCTGGCCAACCTCGCCGGGGTCGCCGGGCGGCTCGTGCTGGCGCGCGGTCCGCGGGCGCGAGCGCGCTTGCGCGGCTATGCGCGCATGCACGCCACCGGGCTGCGCTCGCGAGCGGCCCTGGAGCGAATGACCGAGAACGGACCGCGTTAGCGGGCCGAGCCGCGTGAGCGGGCCCGCCAGCGCCGCCAGGCGATCGCCGCCCGCCGGATCGGGGCGGTCATGCGCCAGCTGCGGCTGCGCAGGTAGATGCTGTGGCGCTCGATCTCGCGGCTCAGCGACCCGATGTTCTGGCGCAGCGCGGCGAACTCGCGCGGCTCGCCCTCCTCGGGGCGCTCGAGCTCCTCGATGGTGAGCTCGCCCGGCCGCTTGCGCAGCACCAGCACGCTCTGGCTGAACAGCGGCGGGGGCGCGGTCACGTCGCCCGGCGTGAGCTCGACGATCTCGAAGGCCCGCCCCCAGTGGGCGCGCAGCCACCACTGCGAGTGCATGATCAGCGGGCCGCCCCCGTCCCAGTGGTGCGACGGGGTGAAGACGTTCATGCCGATCACCTGCTCGTTGATCGGCTCGCCGGCGAGCGAGCTGTGGCCGGGGCCGGCGACCGTCGCGATCAGCAGCCCGTCGTCCTTGAGCAGGCGGTGCAGCTCGAGCAGCCACGCGCTCCAGGACTCGACCAGGTGGGTGAAGACCGAGAACGCGTAGATCAGGTCGAAGTGGGCGTCCGGACACGGCAGCGGCGGCATCTGCTCGTTGCGGAAGACCTGCACGGCGGCCCCGAGGTGCTCGTGCATCCAGTCGATCGCGCGCTGGTCGATGTCGCACGCGTGCAGCTCGAGGTTCGGGGTGCCGATCGCGTGGTGCAGCACCCGCCCCGGGCCGCAGCCGAAGTCGAGCACGCGCCGCGGCTGCTCGTTCCAGTCGGGCGAGAGCTTGGAACGGATGAACGCCCACTGCTGGCCGCCGCGCTCCTCGTAGACCTCGCCGGGGTGACGCGAGCCCACCGTCCAGCCCACGCGATCCATGAGCACTCTCGGGGGCAGGGGCGGCACGGCGGGCCAGTCTAGAGAGGCGAGGGGCCCGGCTCGCCGACTTCGTCGGCTGCCTGTGCCCCGAATGGGGTGCGCCACCCTCTCAGAGCGGGGTCTCGGTGACCCAGCTGACCATCACGAACTCCGGCGTGGCGTAGCCCTCGATCGTCCGCGTGGCGATCCGATAGCCCTGGCCGGCGGGCACGATCGCACTGAGCTGACCCCCCGCCCCCACCCGGCCCGCGCCCTCCTCGTGGCGCAGCGCGACCACCCCGACGAGCACCGACGGCGTCGCGCCGGGCCCGACGAGCAGCTCGACGTGCCCGTTCTCCCCGCCCCGGGAGATCACCGCGACCGAGACCTGGACGAGGTTCGGCCGTCGCGCGGCGCGCGGCTGGTAGCTCGTGTCGAAGTGGGCGGGCAAGGCGTGCCCGGCCACCGCGCCGGGCGCGCGAAGCCGCTGGGCCGCGCGCGAGGCCGCGGCGCGCAGCGCCCGCCCGAGCGGTCCGATGGAGACCGGTGAACGAGGGGCCGCGCCCCCCTCGTCGTCGATGCTCACCGAGCGAGTATGGCGCGCTGCCAGACTGCCCGCCATGCAGGACCAGATCGTCCAGGCCCGCGAGATCCGCTCGGCGCGGATCGAGGGGCTGCGCGGGGTCGGCTCCAGCGGCGTGCTGCTCGGGCACCTGTGGGGGGTCTCGGTCCTCTACAGCGCGCGCTCCTACAGCACGACCTTCCACCGGCTGATCCTCGGCGCCGGCTTCGGCGCCTTCGTGCTGCTCTCGCTGTCGGGCTACCTGCTCTCACTGCCCTTCCTGCGCCGCGACTTCGACGACGGCTCGCCGGTCGATCTGCGCCGCTACGCGCGCAACCGCGTCCTGCGCGTCTTTCCCCTGTATTACAGCGCGACGGTGATCGTGCTGCTCCTCCAGCAGCACGGCGGGACGTCCGGTCAGTGGTGGCGCTTTCTGACCTTCTCGGAGAACTTCTCGCACTCGACGATCGCCCAGGTCGACGGGCCGATGTGGACGCTCGTCGACGAGATCCACTTCTACCTGCTGCTGCCTCTGATCGCCTGGGGCCTCGCACGCCTGTGCCGGGGGCGGCTGAGCCTGGCGATCCTCGCGCTGCTCGCGCTCACCGGCGCGAGCATGGCCGTCTACGAGCTGAAGTACCTGTCCACCGCGCACAAGGACACGCTGTGGGAGTACTCCACGCCGGCCAACTTCTTCTACTTCACCAGCGGCATGCTCGTCGCCGCGACGCGCATCGTGCTCGAGAGGCGGCCGGCGGGCTGGCTGGGACCCGTGTTCGGCCGGGCCGACGTGTGGCTGCTCGCCGGACTGGGCACCTGGCTGTGGGTGTGCTGGAAGTTCGAGCACTTCGAGGTGCTCGCGCTGGTCTCCTTCTTCACGATCGGCGCGCTCGTGTTTCCCCTGCGCGAGGGCTATCTGAACCGCCTGTTCGGCTGGCGCCCGTTGGTGACGCTGGGGCTGGCCAGCTACAGCCTGTATCTGTGGCACTACCCGATCCTCACCTGGCTCAGCGGCTACCACAGCCTGCGTCCGCTCGGCTGGCTGGCCCTCACCGGCGGGGTGCTCTCGGTGATCTGCGCGCTGATCTCCTACCGGGTGATCGAGTCACCGTTCCTGCGCATGCGCCGCCGGTGGTCCCCGGCGGCCGCCGGTCACACCGGCTCGGCGGCCGACGCGGAGAGCGCGCGGCGCCGCAGATAACCGCCGGCCTCGCCCAGCAGCGGCCCCTCGAGCACGATGGTGGCGACGATCGTCAGGCCGACGTAGACCGCCACCTCGCCGAGCGCGATGAGCAGCGTGCGGTGGCGCGGCTCGGCCATGCGCAGCAACAGCACCGGGACGGTGGCGATCAGGGTCGGCCAGATCGCGCGCACCAGGTGACGCAGGATGTTGAAGCCGGCGAACAGGCGATTCAGGTAGTAGCCGCGCATGGCCAGGCTGACGAGGATCACGACGAGCATCCCGGCGCCGAATCCGTCGAGGCCGTGTGTGAGCAGCAGCGGGATCGCGCACGCGCCGAACACGACGGCCATGACCGCGGCGGTCACCCCGAGCGGGCCGGTGTTGGCCTTCGCGCGGAAGTAGGAGTCCCAGTTGAAGCCGATGTGCCCGAGCGCCTCCACCGCGCCGAACTCCTGCAGCAGCACGGTCGCCGAGCGCCACTTCTCGCCGATCACGTAGGTGACCACGTCGGGCGCGAACAGCGTCAGCGCGATCCCGAAGGGGACCGCCCACATGATCGCCAGGCGGTTGGACTTCACGAACGACTCGCGCAGCAGGTCGGTGCGGTCGCGCACCGCGCAGATCGCCGGGTACAGCGTCGAGGTGACGATGTCGTCGGCGCGCTGGGCGAAGCTCGTCACGGTCGAGGCGAGCGTCACCGCGCCGGCGGCGGCGAGGCCGAGGTGGCGCTCGCTGACGAGGATCGACGCCTGGGCGATCAGCGTGCCGCTCAGACCGGCCAGGAACAGCGGCCAGGAGAACGAGACGTAGCGCCGAGCGGTGCGGCGGTCATAGCGCCAGCGAATCCGGTAGGGCGACGCGTGCTGGGTGACCAGGCCTGCGGTCCACGCGCCGGCGACCGTCGCGGCGACCAGGCTCCAATAGCCGGCGCCGATCGCGGCCAGGACGATCGCGACGACGAAGCCCATGATCGGGTCGGCGGCCTGCAGCCGGCGCTGGCGGACGAAATCCATCCGCCGGTAGAAGATCCACAGCGGGCTCTGGAGCAGCACGGCGGGCACCACGAGGATCAGCACGAGCCCGGGCGCGATCACCGCCGTCTGCCCGTAGGCGATGGCGATCACCGGGATCGCCGCGAGCATGAGCACGACGAAGGCGGCGCTGAAGATCGCCTCGAGCGTGAACGCCCGCTGGAAGGCAACCTCCTGGTCGGCGTCGTCCTGCTGAACGTACTTGTCGCTGATCCCGACCTGCTTGAGCCAGACCAGCGTGCCCAGCGAGACGACGAGGATCCCCCAGATGCCGTAGGCACGGGTGGTCAGGAAGATCGCGATCAGGAAGTTCCGCACCACGCCGAGCAGGCTCAGCGAGAGCAGGAAGACCGCGTTGATGATCGTCCCTCGGGCGGCATAGTGGCGCAGGCTCACCCCGCGGCGCAGGCTGAAGCGGCCCTCGAACCGTCCGCCGGCGGCGGGGGCGGGATCGACGGGAGGGACCAGCGCGTCCGAGCGCGGCGCGGGCTCGGGCGCGGGCTCGGGCGGCGCGGTAGCCGGCCCCGGGGCCGGCGAGGCACCCTGCGGGGAATCGCTCACTCCGCGGCGAGTGTAATGGCGGCTCCCGGCGCCTCCCCCGGGGCGCGGGCCCCCGCGGTCGGTCCGGGCGCCCGCCGCGGTGTGGCCTCAGACGGTCAGTCGCCGCCTCCGTCGCCGACGTCCAACGACGCCGAGTCGTCCGCGGCCGAGTCGTCGATCGCGGAATCATCGGAGGTGGAATCGTCCACCGCGGTGTCGTCCGACGCCGCGTCGTCGGCGGTCGGGTCGTCGAGCGAACTCGTGTCGTCGCTCGCCGGCGGCGTGGTCACCACCAGGCTTCCCGACCCCTCAGAACGTGTTTGCAGGGGGTCAAACCGGCCCGGGGCGCACGCTCTCAGTTCCTTCACAGCACGCCGGTGACCGACCCGCCGGCGTGGTGCACGACGTGCGGCACGCGCAGCCCGTCCGGTCCCCGCAGCACGAAGCGGCCGTGCTCCCGGACCTCGTCGAACCCGGCCGTCCACAGCATCCGGCGCCAGGTGCGCGCCGCGGGGAGCCAGAAGACGACGGCGCGCTCGCGGTCGGCGCGGTAGCGGCTGGCCGGAAACGGCAGCAGCCCGGTGAGCCGATCGTGCTCCTCGGCGGAGATGAACGTCCCTCGGCACAGTGCGGCGATCCGCTCGAGCGCGAGCAGCTGATCGCGCAGGTGCAGCAGGACCGACCCGCAGAGGACCAGGTCGAAGGTGCCGAGCTCGGCCGGGTCCGCGTCGTAGACGTTGCCCTCGACCCGCTGCACCTGCGAGCCGAGGACCTCGGCGGCGAGGCGAAAGCCCGCGCCGCGACCCTCGTCGTAGCGCGCCGGGCGACGCCGAGGGGGCCAGTCCAGGTCGCGATCGGAGGCGAGATCGAGGGCGATCACCTCGGCCGCGCCGCGGCGCTCGAGCTCGAAGGCCCAGAACCCGTCCCAGGTGCCGACGTCCAGGCAGCGCAGGCCATCGAGCCGCTCGGGAAGCCCGTAGCGCGCGACGAAGGGGCGCAGGTCGAAGAAGCCCCGGGTGACCAGGTCCGGCTGGAGCTCGAGCGTGTGGTACCAGGACTGCGCCTGCACTCGCTCGGCGAGGCTGGCCATTGAGCCAGCCTAGCGAGTACCGTGGGGCCGTGGGCGGACGACGGGGGCAGCGGGCGGCGGCCATCGCGCTCACGGCCGCCGCGACCGCGGCGCAGGCACGCGCCCCGACGCCCCCGAGCGTGGTCTACACCGCTGCGCCCGGGCGCGTCACGATCGGCCTGGGCCCGGACGTGGAGAGCGGTCCCAACGATGGGCCGCACGCCGGACGGAGGCGCCGCCGCGCTCGTCGCGTTGCCGCACGCGTTCACCGTGCTGCGCGTCGGTGCCGCCGGCGCACCGGATCCGTCATTCGGCGCGCACGGGAGGGTGACGCTGCCCGCGCGCGACGGTCCGGCGCTGATCGCGGTCGAGCCGGGCGGCGGGCTGGTGATCGGCACGGCCGCCCGCCCGCTCGCGGCGCAGAGCCAGGTCGTGATCACGATCCTCGCCGCCGCCGGCGCGCGCGCCGCGAGCGTGACGCTCCCGACCGCCGGCGAGGCCCTCGCCGGGCGCGATCGCGCCCGGCGGCGACATCGTCGTGCTCAGCGGCCCGAGCCAGGCCGCGCCCAGCGCCGCCATCGTGCTCAGCGAGCTGACCCCGACCGGCACGAACGTCCCGGCCTTCAACGGCGGCGCGCCGGTGATGACCCCCACGACCGCGAGCGACACGGCCGACGACGCCGGGGCCCAGCAGGTGATCGTCTCCTCTACCGGCGTGATCGAGACGCTCTACGGCCAGGGACTCACCGGCTCGGGCCCGGCCGAGACGCTGACCGCGTATCGGCCCTCGGGTGCCGTGGACACCGCCTTCGGCGCGGGCGGGAGCACCGCGCTGAAGATCGACCCGAGCGACGTCGGCTCGCTCGGCGGCGGCGTCTCGCCCTTCCTGCTGCCGGCGCCCGGCGGGGCGACGCTCGCGGTCGTGGCCGCCGGTGACGACGATCCCCAGCTCATCGCGCTGCAGGCCAACGAGCAGCCCAACCCTGCCCTCGGCGGCGACGTCGGGGGGCCTCCTAGACTAGTGGCACCTCCTGCAAATCCGCTCCTGCTTCGCGGCTGCAAATCTTCGCCTGGCGGCGTCCTCGGGAGCCGAAATAGCGCTGCTATTCCAGGCTCCCTGCGTCCTGGCCATGCGCGATTTTCGCTCGCGAATCGACGACCGGATTTACCGGAGGCACCACTAGACTCCGCGCGCATGCGGATCCTCACCGTCGGCAACATGTACCCGCCCCACCACTTCGGCGGCTACGAGCTCATCTGGCGCTCGTGGGTGCGGCACGCGGAGTCGAGCGGCCACACGGTGCGGGTCCTCACCACCGACTTCCGCCACCCCGGTGAGCCGATCGAGGGCGCCCAGGAGACCGAGGATGTGCACCGCGCGCTGCGCTGGTATTGGCGCGACCACGCCTTCCCGCGCCCCGGACCGCGCGAGCGCTGGTCGATCGAGCGTCACAACGCGCGGCTGATCGAGGGCCAGCTGCGCGAGTTCGCCCCCGACGTCGTGGTCTGGTGGGCCATGGCCGGCATGTCGTTGAGCCCGATCGAGCGGGTGCGCCGCGCCGGCGTACCGGCCGTCGGCTTCCTGGACGACTACTGGCTCGAGTACGGGCCGACCGTCGATGCCTGGCTGCGCCCGTTCCTGAGCCGCCCGCGGCTCGCCCGTGCAATGGCCTCCCTGCCCGGCGTGATCACCCGCGTGGACCTCGTGAGCGGAATCCGCTTCGTGTTCTCCAGCGAGATCCTGCGCCAGGGCGCGCTGCGCGCCTGGCCGGACCTGCCGCACACCGAGGTCGTCCCCCACGAGCCTCCCGACGTGGAGTGGTTCACCCTGGCGCCGAGCGAGCCGTGGTCCTGGCGGCTGCTGTTTGTCGGGCGCATCGAGGAGGTCAAGGGCGTCGACCTGGCCGTCCTGGCCCTGCTCGACCTGCCCGACGCGGCGGTCCTGACCGTCGTGGGATCCGGCAGCGAGGACTATCTGGCCGGCCTGCACGCGCTGGTGGCCGAGCGGGGGCTGCGGGATCGGGTTCGCTTCGAGCGCCACAAGCGCACCGAGCTGCCGGCCGTGTACGCACGGGCCGATGTCGTGCTCTTCCCCAGCCGCTGGAAGGAGCCCTTCGGCCTGGTCCCCCTGGAGGCGATGGGCGTCGGGCGCCCGGTGATCGCCACCGGCCGGGGCGGCTCGGGCGAGTACCTGCGCGACGGCGAGAACTGCCTGATCTTCGACCCCGATCACGGACCGGGCGAGCTCGCCGAGCGGATCCGTCGGCTGGCCGACGACCAGGCGCTGCGCGCCCGTCTGCGCGAGGGCGGCCGGCACACCCTGCAGGCGATCCGCGACGCGCGCTTCAACGAGCGCGTGCTGGCCACCGTCGAGCGCGCCCGGGCCAATGGATCGGCCCCCTGAGCGGCGCTGCATCCTGTGCGACACGGCCGGGCCGTTCGCGCCGCTGTACGCCCGCGACGGCTGGCAGCTCGTCCGCTGCCGCTGCGGCCTGGTCTTCCAGGACCCCCAGCCCGAGGCAGAGCTGCTCGAGCGCTCCTACTACCACGACCCGGCGTTCACCGAGGCGCTGCTCGGCGAGCTGCGCCCGATCACGCTGGACATGGCGCGCCGCAAGCTCGCGCTGCTGCACCGCGAGGGAGTCGCGCTCGCGGGCCTGCGGGTCCTGGACGTCGGCGCCTCCTCGGGAGCGTGGCTCGAGGTGGCGGCCGCCGAGGGGGCGACGGGTGTCGGCATCGAGCTGGGCGAGACCACCGCGAGCGCCGCGCGCGAGCGCGGCCTTGACGTGCGCACGGGCACGCTCGCCCAGGCGCTGCCAGGGCTCGGCGGCGAGCGCTTTGGGCTGATCACCTTCTGGGACGTGCTCGAGCACCTGCACGACCCGCGCGCCGAGCTTGCCCTCGCGCGCGAGCTGCTCGCGCCCGGCGGCCGGCTCGCGGCGACCTTCCCCAACGTGCGGGGTCTGTACCCGCAGCTGACCTACCGCCTGCTCGCCGGCCGCACCGGGGTGTGGGAGTACCCCGAGCTGCCCGTGCACCTCTACGACTTCGCGCCGGATACCGCGCGGCGGCTGCTCGAGCGAGGTGGCTACGCCGTCCAGGGCACCCGCACGTTCGCCACCCCCTACCGCTTCTACCGCACGACCTCGCTGTCCCCCGAGCGCACCGGCTTCGGGCGCCGCGGGCGCGCGCTGCGCGCGGCCTTCGACGCGCTGCACCTGGCGGCCTATCCGCTCGCGCGGCTCACCGACCGCGGCAACTCGCAGTTCGTGCTCGCGCAGGGTTCACAAGCGAATTAGCGCGCCGCTGAGGCGTTCCAGGAGCACCCCGCAAGCGGGCACCCGCCACGGCGGGGGGCAGGCACGCAAGCGACGCCGGGACGGCGGACCGCAGGCGTGGCAGCCCGTGACCCCGGACTGGGGGGAGCCACGTCAAGGTCCGATACCCCATTCGGGGCAGACCTGACAGCTGGATGACTGGGACCCGCCCACCCGCGGCCCATTCGAGCGCGGCTGGATGCCGAGCGGGCCGCAAGCCCGAGAGCGCGCCGCTCATTCGGACGGCTCAGCAGGCGGTCATTCGTTCGTGGGCCCTGCGTCGGCCTCGGCGGCGCGCCAGGCCTGAAGGAAGGCCGCGCCCAGCGTCTGGGCCCAGACCGCCTCGGCGCTGGCCCACACCTGCGGCCCCAGCCACGGCGTCTCGCGCGGCACCAGCCGGGCCAGGCGTGCGCCGCGCCCGCGCGCCGGCGGGCGGGCGGCGGCCCGCAGGAAGAAGTCGTGGAAGAACGGCGGCTGGTCGGGGTGGCAGCGCACGTAGCGCCGCTCGGCGTCGGCGAGCACGGCCATGCGCGCGGTCCAACCGGGCAGATCGGGGCGGCTCAGGTGCTCGGCGCTCGCCGCCGGGTGGTAGCGCAGCTGCAACCCCGCCTGCTCGTGCAGGCGCTTGCCCAGGTCGACGTCCTCGTAGAGGAAGTCGAAGTGCTCGGTGTCGAAGCCGCCGACGCGCTCGAGCAGTTCGCGCTTGAGCGAGATGTTCGCGGTGCAGAAGCGCCCCCAGCCCGCGTCGGTGACGCCGGCGGCGTAGGCCGCGTCGAGCGCCGCGTAGTCGAACAGCGGCCCGCGCTCGAGCCAGCGCATGAACGGCGTGACGTGTATCTCCCGCGCCCAGCGCACCCGTCCGAGCACCGCCAACTCGGGGTCGGGGTGTGCGCGGTGCACGGCCAAGTGGGCGTCGAGCAGCCCCGGATCGGCGAGCACGTCGTCGTCGATGAAGCACACCAGCGGGGCGCCCGCCGCCCGCCAGCCGAGCTCGCGCTTGCCGGTGGGGCCGAGGTACTCGCTGGGCAGGACGCGCGTGCCGGGCGGTGCGGCGTCGGCGACGATCCCCTCGACGAGGCCCGGCGCGCAGTCCACCCCGCCGACGACGATCACCTCGGCGCCGGGATGGCGCAGACGCGCAAGCGCGGTCCGCAGCGAGTCGCGGCCGCTGGTCGCGATGACCACGCTGAGCTCTGGTGCCACACCCGCACCCTAGCCTCGCGCCACCACTGGATCACTAGCCTTCTGCCCCCTTGAGCGTGCTCGTCCACCAGCTCCTGCTCGCGCTCGCCGTCTGGGCGCTGGGCGCCGCCGGCGTGCGGCTCGCCGGCCAGGTCTCGCCCGGCGGCCTGGAGCGCATGGTCGTCGCGGTCGTCCTGTGCGCCACCGCGATCATGATCGAGACATTGGGCCTCGGGCTCGTCGGCCTGGGCGCCGACCCGGCCGCGCTGACCGCCGGGACCGTCGTGATGTACGTCGCCGCCCGGCTGCTGCTGCCGAGCTCGGGCCCGGGTCCCGGGCAGGAACTGCGCGAGCTGCTCGCCCGGGCCTCGCCGGGGGCGCGTCTGGCCCTCGGGGCGGCGGTCGGCGTGCTGGTGAGCACCGCGATCTTCTGCGCGATCACGCCGAACATCGGCGTCGACGGCGTCGGCTACCACTTCCCGGAGGTCCTCAGCTGGATCGACAGCGGGCACCCGGGCCGGATCGTCAACCCGATCATCGGGCTGCCCACGGGCTGGTACCCCCTCAGCAACGAGGTGATCCTCACCTGGAGCATGGGCATCAGCCGCAGCTTCGTGCCGACCGGGCTGTGGATGTCGGTCCAGCTCGGGCTGATCATGAGCGCGGGGTGGCTGGGGCTGCGCCGGCTGGGCGTCGCGCCGTGGACCGCGGCGCTCGTGCTGGCCGCGATCCTCGCCGGCCCGGACATCGCGGTCGAGGTCAACACCCCCAAGAACGACATCGCCTCGCTGACCTGGCTGATCACCTGCGGCGCGCTCGTGGCCCGCGCGGTCCCCGACCGTTCGCGGCTGTACCCCATCGCCTGGCTGGCGGCGGCGCTCGCGCTGGGCTCCAAGACGACGAGCGGCCCGATGGTCGTCGTGCTGCTGCACTACGGGGCCTACCGGATGCGCGCGTGG
>DATAWZ010000248.1:0-11592 GCA_036266975.1 Solirubrobacteraceae bacterium | reverse complement strand
GGGCGTTGGAGAGTTGAGAGGAGTTGTCCCTAGTACGAGAGGACCGGGATGAACAGACCTCTGGTGTCTCTGTTGTCGTGCCAACGGCATCGCAGATTAGCTACGTCTGGTTTGGATAACCGCTGAAAGCATCTAAGCGGGAAGCCAACCTCGAGATGAACTCTCCCATCCCCTAGAGGGAGTAAGACCCCTGGAAGACCACCAGGTTGATAGGCCGGATCTGGAAGGACGGTAACGTCTGTAGGAGACCGGTACTAATGGTTCGAGGGCTTGACGGTTTTTTGATTCCCTTGTGGCGGCTGTGCAGTTGCCAGGGGCCGCGAACGCACCCTTCGGGGCGCGGACGGTCTCTCACCGGTTTCCGGTGGCTTTGGCGAGGGGGAAACACCTCTTTCCATTCCGAACAGAGCAGTTAAGCCCCTCAGCGCCGATGGTACTTGGCTCGCAAGAGCCCGGGAGAGTAGGACGCCGCCGGTTTTGGATGACACGGAGCCGCCCCCCTCGAGGGGGGCGGCTGCCGTCGTTCTGGCCCGCGTCGTTCTGGCCCGCTATGAGGGGCGACCACACGGGGCCGGCCTGAGAGCGGAGCGTCGCGAGCACTCCCAGGGGCCGCCCACGAGCAGGTTGGCGCTCCCGGCGGGGGCACGCTGCGTGGCCGGGGCGCTGCAGGGCCGGGGAGGCCCTGCGTATGCCGAGTCGGGCTGTGCGGCCGCTGGCACGGGCAAGCGTTCTACGGCCGCCCGAGAACGCACCCCCGTCCTGCGAGCCCGACATTGGAGCTGGGACACCCGCCCCTGCCCGTCCGATCCAGCCGCCCGCAATCCTCCGCCCACCGCGCGGGGCGCGGGGGCGGTACATCCCGCGGCGAGGCCGTTCAGGCGGCGGCCCCGCGGTCCCGCTGCGCCGGCCGGTAGATCCGCTCCCGCGGCGAGGCGAGGCAGCGCTGCGGCGCCGGCGGCGCCTGGCCGGCACGACGCCGATGCGGCGACGGGCGCAGCATGCGCCGGTGCGGATGCTCGTAGGGGAAGATGTCGGGGTCCTCTTCGAGACCCCAGTCGACGTCGTAGTCGTCGGCCAGGGTCAGGAAGTCGTGCAGGAGTCCGGCGACCGATCGCAGCTGATCGCCCAGCCGGCTCGCGGGGCGGGATGGGGTATCTGAATAGAACATGCGTTCGACTGTACGTTCGGGGTCGGACGGAATGCGCGCGCGCGCCGGAGATGCACGGTCATGGCTGCCGAAAGCGCATGGATAGGCGACATCTAGCTGCTCAGGCTGCAAGTAAAATTGCGTCCGGGCGCCCACGAGGGGGCCCGGAGGAGGCTCCTCGGGCGGTCAGGCGCGCTGCCCGAGCGCAGCCCAGGCATCGAGCTTGCTGCGAACCCGCTCGATCACGTCGTCGGTGACCGCCGTCGTTCCGGCGTGGCCGCCGAGGTCGGGCGTGCGTACGCCGGCCGCGCTCGCCTCCATGACCGCCTCGTAGATCGCGCGCGAGGCGCTCGCCGCGGCGGGGAGCCTCGAGTCGCCGACGTAGGCGAGCATGGCCGCGCAGGCGAGGATCATCGCCACGGGATTGGCCACGTCCTTGCCCTGCAGCGCCGGCGCGGTCCCGTGGGGCGCCTCGGTCATCGCCACCTCTGTGCGGTAGCCGGCGTCGAAGGAGAGCAGCACCGATTCGGCGCCGGCGATCGACCCGAACATCGGCATCACCAGGTCCGACAGGCAGTCTCCGTCGCGGTTCAGCGCGGGAATGACCAGGGGCGCGTCGGCGGCGCCGGACAGGAGCCCGGCGTAGGTGGCGTCGATGAGGACCGGCTGGTAGGGCACGTCAGGATGCCTGGCCGCCGCGGCGTCCATCTCCTCCTTGAGCATCCCCTCGTACACGGGGGAGACCGTCCACTTCGGGCCACCGTAGACCCGCCCGTCGACCCGCGCCGCCGTCCTGAACGCGTATTCCGCTACCCCTCGACAGACCCCGCGGGTGATCCGCTCGGTGCGCAGCGCGACCTCATCGTCGCTGCCCGGCTCGCCCTCGCGCCACTGCTGGGCGCCGTAGGCGTCTCCGACGGCCATCCGCACCACCGCGATCGGAAAATGGATCCCCGCGAGCGGCGGTACGCCCGGGATGCGCCGGCCGATGCGGATAATCACTCGGCCGTCGACCTCCTCGCGCAGGAGCCGGTTGGGCGAGCCGACGTCGTCGGCCCCTTCGGGGGTGATCGTCGCGGCCTTCACGCCGAAGCCTGCTCCACGCATCGCCACCGCGGCTTCGTGGACGACGCCGTTGTCGGTACGCCGCCGATTCTCGAGCGAGAGGTCGTAGCGCACGAGCTCGAGCGGCAGCTCGAGCAGCGCCGGATCCAGCACCCGCAGTGACTGCTCCAGAAGCTCCTGGCCGGTCTCGTCCCCTTCGAGGACGACGATCTTCACCGGGTCGGGCACGGCCCCGGATCCTAGCGGCCGCCGGGCGCGCGCCTCCGTCCGACGCTCCGCTTACGATCGAACGCATGTTCGTATTCGCAATTGCGGCCGCTCGCCCGGCTCCGACGGGCGTCCGCGCGGGCAGGAGCCGCCGGTCGATGAGCGAAGATCACGACAGGCATGGCTGTTACCCTTCCGGCGCGGCGCATTTCCGTCACTCGGCTGGCCGGTCGCCGCAGACCGCTCATGGAGAAGTTCGTCATCGAGGGCGGCGTTCCGCTGTCCGGCACTGTGGTTCCCGCCGGAAACAAGAACGCAGCGCTACCAATCCTGGCCGCGTCGGTGCTCACCGCCGACGAGGTGCTGGTCTCCAACGTGCCGCGGATCCGCGACGTGGACGCGATGCTCAGCATCCTGCACGCGATCGGCGTGCGCGTGCAGTGGCGCGGGCCGCACGAGGTCAGCCTGTGCGCCGCCGATGTGCGGGAGACCCGCGTGGACCGGGACCTGGCCGAGCTGATCCGCGCCTCGTTCCTGCTCGCAGGCCCGCTGCTCGCACGCTTCGGCCATGCCGAGATGCCGCCGCCCGGGGGAGACGTGATCGGCCGGCGCCGGCTGGACCCCCATCTGGACGCCTTCCGGGCGATGGGGGCGGACGTTCTCGCCTCCACCACCCAGGAGATCGCCCTGCACGCGCCGGGCGGCCTGCACGCGAGCGACGTCTTCATGGACGAGCCCTCGGTGATGGCCACCGAGAACGCGCTGATGGCCGCGGCGCTGACACCCGGGGTGACGATCATCGGCAACGCCGCCTGCGAGCCCCACGTCCAGGACCTCGCGCGCATGCTGGTCAAGATGGGCGCGGACATCCAGGGGATCGGCTCGAACCTGATCACGGTCAACGGGGCCGAGCAGCTGCGCGGCTGCGAGCACCGGATCGCGCCCGACCACATCGAGATCGGCTCGTTCATCGCCCTCGCCGGCGTCACCGGCGGCTCCTTGCGGGTCTGCGGGACCGTCCCCGGCGACCTGCGCATGATCCGCCTGGTCTTCAGCCACCTCGGCCTGCGCACCGAGCTGGAGGGCGACGACGTGCTTGTCCCCGGGGGCCAGGAGCTCACGGTGCACGCCGACGAGGGCGAGCACAAGCGCAAGATCCAGGATGGGCCCTGGCCCGCATTCCCGGCCGACCTGACCTCGATCGTCGTGGCGCTGGCCACCCAGACCCAAGGCTCGGTGCTCGTCCACGAATGGATGTTCGAGAACCGCCTGATATTCACCGACAAGCTGATCGCGATGGGCGCCGACATCACGATCTGCGATCCCCACCGCGTGATCGTCGACGGGCCGCGCCGCCTGCGCGGCGAGCGCCTGGAGTCCCCGGATATCCGGGCGGGGATGGCGATGCTGATCGCCGCGCTGTGCGCCGAGGGGCGCAGCGAGATCGGCAACATCCGCCAGATCGATCGCGGCTACGAGCGCATCGACGAGCGCCTGCGCGAGCTCGGCGCGAACATCGAGCGCGTGGCCACGGAGCCCGTTCCCGCATAGGGACCGGCCGGTGCACGCACCGGCCGGCGGCGGCCGCATGCGGGCGGCGGATACGCCGCCCGGCCCGCGGCCCACCGGTCCGCGGGCCCAACCTCCATACACTCGGGGCCGATGAGCGCCGCCCCCGAGCCGATCCTGCCGATTCCGAGCGGCACCCGCGACGTGCTGCCCGACGAGACGCGCGAGCTGCGCGAGATCACCGAGTCGCTGCGCGCCGTCTTCGAAGGTCACGGCTACGGCGAGATCTACACCCCGGCGCTCGAGTACGAGGCCGTCCTCGGCCGGGCCGGCGACCATGCCGCGAGGCCCGCCTACCGACTGTTCGACGAGGCCGGACAGGTGCTCGTGCTGCGCGCGGACATGACCGTCCCGATCGCGCGGGTGGCCTCGACGCGCTACGCGCAGGCCGAGCCGCCGCTGCGTTTCTGTTACTTCGCCCACTGCTATCGGGGCGTGCGTCCTCAGCGCGGTCAGACCCGCGAGCTGCTGCAGGCCGGCATCGAGCTGATCGGCGCACCCGCGCCGCAGGGGACCGCCGAGGCGCTCACCGTGCTCTGCCACGCCCTGAGCGGATGCGGCCTGGAGGGCTTTCGCGTCGGGCTCGGTGACGCCTCGCTCTATGCCGCGCTGCTGAGCGGGCTGGGCGTCGGCAACGAGGACGGAGCGCGGTTGCTCGAGCGGCTCGTGCACCGAGATTTCGTCGGGCTGGCCGAGGACGTCGGCGCGCTCGCCCTGTCCGGCGCCGACGCCGAGGTCCTGCTCTCGGTCCCGCAGGTCCGGGGCGGCCCGGACGTGCTCGACGACCTGCCGGGACCGGTACGCGAAGCGGCCGCGGGCCTGCACAGCGTGCACGCGCTGCTCGACCCCGAGGTGGCCGACCGGCTGATCTTCGACTTCGGGCTGGTCGCCTCGTTCGGCTACTACACCGGCGCGGTGTTCGAGGTCTACGACCCGGCGCTCGGCGCCCCGCTCGGCGGCGGCGGACGCTACGACGAGCTGCTCGGACGCTTCGGGCGCCCGCTCCCGGCCGTCGGGTTCGCCCTTGGCGTGGACCGGCTGCACCTGGCCCTCGCCGGCGAGGAGCGCGCTCGGGCCCAGGCCGCGGCCGGCGGCGGGGGTGCGCGATGACCCCGATGGACGGGCTGATCATCGCCGTCCCGCGCGGGGCGCTGTTCTCCGACACGCTCGACCTGCTCGACCGGCTCGGGCGCGACACCAGCGAGGTGCGCGCCAACGACCGCAAGCTCCTGTTCACCGACATCGGCGTGATCACCATGCGGCCCTCGGATGTACCGACCTACGTGGAGGCGGGCGCCGCGGACCTGGGCATCACCGGCAAGGACGTGCTGCTCGAGCAGGCCGGTCCGAACGCCGGCCGGGCCGCGCGGGCGCTGTATGAGCTCTACGACCTGGACTATGGCCGGTGCGAGATGGTGCTGGCCACCGTGGCCGGCGACCCCGACCCCGCCGCCGAGGCGCTGCGGCGGCTGGGCGTCGTGCGCGTGGCGACCAAGTACCCGCGGATCGCCGCCGCGCACCTGGAGGGCAGCGGCCGCCAGGCCGAGATCGTGGAGGTCAAGGGCTCGGTCGAGCTCGCGCCGCTCGCCGGCCTGGCCGAAGCGATCGTCGACCTCACCGCGACGGGGACGACCCTGCGCGAGAACAATCTGGTGATCCGCGAGCACATCGCGACCGCGACGGCCCGGCTGATCGCCAACCCGGTCGCGCACAAGGTCAAGGCGAAGGCAATCGACGAACTGCTGGAGGTACTGCGTGCTGAGCTGTGAGCGGCTCAATCCGCTCGACGTGGAGAGCCACGGCGGCGTGCGAGCCACGGCGCGGCACCTGCGCTCGCTCGCGCCGACCGCCGACTCGGTGACCGAGGTCGTCCGGGACATCATCGCCGCCGTCCGGACCGGGGGAGACGCGGCGCTGCGCGCGCACACGATGCGCCTGGACACCGCGGGCACCGATCCCGGCACGCTGCTCGTGCCCGACGAGACCCTCGAGCGGTCGCTCGACGCTCTTGAGCCGGGCGTCCGCGCGGCCCTGGAGCAGGCGATCGCGAACGTGATGACGGTGTGCCAGGCGCAGGTCTCCGAAGACCACGACGTGGTGCTCGCCCAAGGGCAGGTGGTGCGGCTGCGCGAGGTCCCGGTGCAACGCGCCGCGGTCTACGTTCCCGGCGGCCGCGCGCCCTACCCGAGCACGGTGGTCATGGGCGTCGTCGCCGCGCGGGCCGCGGGCGTGATCGACGTGGTCGTGTGCGCTCCGCCCGGCCCCGACGGCGAGGTCAATCCGCTGATCCTCGGCGCGAGCCGCCTGTGCGGCGCGGCCGGCGTCTACCGGATGGGCGGCGCCCAGGCGATCGCCGCGCTCGCCTACGGCACCGAGAGCGTGCCCGCGGTCGACGTGATCGTCGGCCCGGGCAACCTATACGTGCAGGAGGCCAAGCGCCAGGTCAGCGGCGTCGTGGGGATCGACGGGTTCGCCGGCCCCAGCGACCTGCTCGTGATCGCCGGGCCCGACGCGCCCGCGCACCTGGTGGCGCTGGACCTGCTCGCCCAGGCCGAGCACGGCCCGGAGAGCCTCGTCGTCGCGGTCAGCCGCGACGCGCCCTGGCTGGACCAGCTCGCCGACTGGGTCGAGCGCTACTCCGAGCACCGCCCCACCGCGACGCCGGCGGCGTGCGTGCTCGTGCAGACGGCCGACGCCCACGACGCCTTCGATCTCGCCGACGAGTTCGCGCCCGAGCATCTGCAGCTCGTCGGCGCCGAGGCCGAGGCGCTCGCCCCGCGCGTGCGCCGGGCCGGCTGCGTGCTGGTGGGCTGGCCGAGCGGAACCGCGTTCGGCGACTACATCGCCGGCTCGAACCACGTGCTGCCGACCGGCGGCGCGGCGCGGTTCGGATCGGCCCTCGGGCCGCGGCACTTCCGCCGTCGGATGTCCGAGGTGCACGTCGGCGGTGCCGCCGCCGCCCTGGCGGTGGCCGCCCTGCCGCTCGCCCAGGCCGAGGGCTTCCCGGTCCACGCGGAGTCGATGCGGGCGCGCGCGCCGGTGCCCGAGGAGGAGTCAGATGGCTCGCAAGGCTGAAATTGAGCGGCGCACCGGTGAGACCGAGGTGCGCGTCGCCCTCGATCTGGACGGCAGCGGGGCCGGCACCCGGTCCACGGGCGTCGGCTTCTTTGACCACATGCTCGACCTGCTCGCCCGTCACGGCGCGATGGACCTCGAGGTCGCCGTGACCGGCGACCTGCACACCGGCTCGCACCACACGGTCGAGGACACCGGCCTGGCCCTCGGGCAGGCGCTCGACCGCGCCCTCGGCGACCGCGCCGGGATCGTGCGCTACGGCCACGCGATCGTCCCCATGGACGAGGCCCGCGCGCTGTGCGCGCTGGACATCTCCGGCCGTCCGCTGTGCGTCTTCTCGGCGCCGCTGCCCCCGGGCGCGACCGGCGGCTTCGAGCACGAGCTCACCGAGGAGTTCTTCCGGGCGCTCTCCAACGCCGCGCGGTTGACGCTGCACCTGGAGGTGCAGGCCGGCACGAACGCGCACCACATGATCGAGGCGTGCTTCAAAGCGGCCGCTCGAGCCCTGCGCACGGCGGTCGCGATCGACCCGCGCGCGGGCGGCGCGGTGCCCTCCACGAAGGGGACGCTGACCGCGTGACGGCGACGATCGCGGTCGTCGACTACGGGATGGGCAACCGCCGGTCGGTGGAGAAGGCCCTCGCCCACGTCGGCGCGCGGGTGATCCTCAGCGGCGAGCCCTCGGTCCTGCGCAGCGCGGCCGGCCTGGTGGTCCCCGGCGTCGGCGCCTTCCCGCGCGGCATGCAGGAGCTGCGTGCACGCGGCCTTGACACGCTGCTGCGCTCCCGGCTGCAGGACGGCGTGCCCGTGCTCGGCGTGTGTCTGGGGATGCAGCTGTTCATGGAGGGCTCGGACGAGCTCGGTGGCGCCGAGGGGCTCGGCTGGGTCCGCGGGCAGGTCCGTCACCTGGCCCCGTCCGGCAGCGAGAAGCTCCCGCACATCGGGTGGAACGAGGTGTGCTGGACCGCGCCCTCGCCGCTGCGCGACGGGCTGCCCGACCGCAGCGCCTTCTACCACGTGCACAGCTACGCGGTCGTGCCCGCTCATGCCGACGCCGTGCTCGCGCGCGCCGACTACGGCGGCGAATTCGTCACCGCCGTCCAGCGCGAGCCGTTCTTCGGCGTGCAGTTCCACCCCGAGAAGTCCTCGGTGCACGGGCTGCGGGTGCTGGCCAACTTCCTGGCCTGCTGCACCGCCGGGGCGCCCGCCGTCGCCGCATGAACCTCTACCCGGCGATCGACATCCTGGATGGGCACGCGGTGCGCCTGGTCAAGGGCGACTTCGACGCCCGCACCGTCTACGACGAGGATCCGCTCGAGGCCGCCCGTGGGTGGGTGCAGGCCGGCGCGCGGCATCTGCACGTGATCGACCTCGACGGCGCGCGCGGCGGCACCCCGGTCAACCTCGCCCACCTGCAGCGGATCGTCACCGAGCTCGGCACCCCCGTCCAGTACGGTGGCGGGCTGCGCTCGCTGGAGGCGGTCGACGCCGCCGTGAACGCCGGCGCCACGGGGGTGATCCTCGGCACCGCCGCCTTCCGCGACCCCGACTTCCTCGCCGCAGCGCTGCAGGCGCACGGCGAGCGCGTGCAGGTCGGCGTCGACGTGCGCGGCGGGCGCCTGACCACCGCCGGCTGGACCGAGACCTCCCAGGAGAGCACCGAGGAGGTGCTCGCGCGCCTTGCCGAGCACGGCGTGCGGCGCATCATCTACACCGACGTCGATCGTGACGGGATGCTCCGGGGCCCCGATCTGGACCAGTTCCGCCGGGTGGCGCAGATGGTCCAGGGCGAGCTGCAGTACTCCGGCGGGATCGGCTCGCTCGCGGACCTGCACGCCCTGGTCGCGCTGCAGGAGCCGAACGTGACCGGGGTCGTCGTGGGCAAGGCGCTGTTCGAGCGGCGCTTCACCGTGGCCGAGGCGCTCGCGGCGCTGGAGCGGTGAGGCCGAGCGCCCCGGCGAGCGCTCGCAGCGCCGGGCGATGCTCGGGCGCCGACACGCTGACCCGCAGCCTCCGCTCGCGCTCGTCGAGCTCCACGCGCAGAAACGGGCAGCAGCGCCGCTCGATCGCGAGCGTGCGGTGCAGCAGGGCCCGGTCGAGACGCTCGTCGAAGGTCACCTGCACACCGTCCAGGTCCGCGTGCGCATCGATCACGAACCGGGCCAGCGTCCGGTATCGCTCAGCCTGGCCGCTGAGCGCATCCTCGGACAGCGCACATCCGGGAACCGTGGGGGGTGGGGGAGTCATCGCGGCCTCCTCGGCGAGATCGGGGCGGGAGGCGCAGCCTGCATGCTCGAGTCCACTGGAGGTCAAGTGCCCGAACGACTGCTGATCGGCGAGATCGCCCGCCGCGCCGGAGTCCGCATCTCGACGATCCGCTACTACGAGTCGATCGGCGTCCTGCCTGAGCCCGAGCGCGAGGCCGGGCGGCGCCGCTACCCGCCGGAGACCGTGCGCACGCTCTCGCTCATCGCCGCCGCGCAGCGCGCCGGGCTCACGCTCGCCGACGTACGCCAGCTGCTCGGATCTGGCGCGCCCGACCGCCGCGGCGCGAGCGAGCGTCTGCGGACCGTCGCGCGACGCGCGCTGCCCGAGCTCGAGGCTCGGCTGCAGGAGACGCTGCGCGCCCGGACGTGGCTGCGCGCCGCGGCCGAGTGTCACTGCCGGACCCTCGAGACGTGCCCGCTGTTCACCGCGCCCGCCGGCGCCGGCCGGCGCCCCTGACCGCGACGGGCTGCTCGCTACCGTGGCAGCGTGCACTGCAAGCGCGTGATCCCCTGCCTGGACGTCGACGCCGGCCGCGTCGTGAAGGGCACCAACTTCGTCGACATCCGCGACGCCGGTGACCCGGTCGAGCTCGCGGTGCACTACGACCGGGGCGGGGCCGACGAGCTCGTCTTCCTGGACATCACCGCCACCCACGAGAAGCGCGAGACGATCGTCGATCTCGCCCGGCGAACGGCCGACGACGTCTTCATCCCGTTCACGATCGGTGGCGGGATCCGCTCGGCCGCCGACGCCCAGGCCGTCCTCGACGCCGGCGCCGACAAGGTCTCGGTCAACTCGGCCGCGCTCGCCGACCCGTTGCTGCTCGACTCGCTGGCCGGCGTGTTCGGCGCCCAGTGCGTGGTGCTCGCGATCGATGCTCGACGCGAGGCCGGCGGGCGCTGGCAGGCCTACGTCGCCGGCGGCCGGCATCCGAGCGGCCGCGACGCGATCGAGTGGGCGCGCGAGGGCGTCGAGCGTGGGGCCGGCGAGATCCTGCTGACCAGCATGGACCGCGACGGCACCAACGACGGCTACGACCTCGAGCTCACCGGCGCGGTGGCCGACGCCGTCGGCGTCCCGGTGATCGCCTCCGGGGGCGCCGGGCGCCTGGAGCACCTGGCGGAGGCGCTGCAGGTCGGCGCCGACGCGGTGCTGTGCGCCTCGATCTTCCACTACGGCCGGCACACGGTGGCGGCGGCCAAGGAGCACCTCGCGGCGGCCGGCGTGCCCGTCCGCCGCCCCGTCTGAGGGCGACATGACCGCGCCCTCCGACGACGCCGCGCGGGCGCACGCCGCCGCGAGCGTCCGCGCCGCCCTCACCTCGCTGCCTCTCGGCGCGGCGTTGCTGAGCGCCTTCGCCGAGCGGCGCGACGTCTGGCTGGTCGGCGGCGCGGTCCGCGACCTGCTGCTGGGCGGGCTTCCGAAGGAGCTCGACCTCGTCGTCGACGGGGCCGAGGTCGACGCGGTCGCCGCCGGCCTTGTCGAGCGCCTGAGCGGCGAGGTGCGCGGCTACGACCGCTTCGGGACCGCCAGCGTGTGCACGCCGCTGGGCGGCGTCGACCTGGCGCGCGCGCGCCGCGAGCACTACCGGACCCCCGGCGCGCTGCCGATGGTCAGCCCCGCGCCGCTGGAGGAGGACCTGCAGCGCCGCGACTTCACGGTCAACGCGATCGCCGTCGCCCTCGGGCCCGACCCGGCGCGGCTGTGCGCGCACCCGCGGGCGCTGGCCGACCTGGACGGGCGACAGCTGCGGGTGCTGCACGACGCGAGCTTCATCGACGACCCGACCAGGCTGCTGCGCCTGGCCCGCTACGAGGCCCGGCTGGGGTTCGCGATCGAGCCGCACACCGCCCTGCTCGCGGGTGCGGCCATCGCCGGTGGAGCGCTCGCGACGGTCTCCGGTGCCCGCATCGGCGCCGAGCTGCGGCTGCTGCTCGCCGAGCCCGCTCGCGTGGCGGCGCTTCTCGCGCTCGGGCGCGCCGGCCTCCTGGCCACGCTTGACCCGGGGCTCGAGGTCGACCGTGGCCTGCTCGAAGCCGCGCTCGAGCTCGCGCCGCCCGACGCCAGCCCCGAGGTGATCGCCCTCGCGGCGGTCGGCGTGCCCGTCGCCCAGCGTGAGGGCCCGGACGCGCTGCGCTCCCTGCTCGACCATCTCTGCGTTCCCGCCCGCGAGCGGGGGCTTGTCCTGGAGGCCGCGGCGAGCGCCGCGCCGCTCTCGGCGGCGCTCGCTGCGGCGATCCGGCCGTCGGAGATCCGGGCCG
>DATAWZ010000247.1:0-7282 GCA_036266975.1 Solirubrobacteraceae bacterium | reverse complement strand
TACCGCCGACGACTCGTCAAACAACTCGAACGCCTCGGCCACCAAGTCACCCTCGAACCCCTCCCCGAAGCCGGCTGACCCAACCAACCCCTCAACCCTGGAGGTCATTTTCGATTCAGCCGCAATGCCACGCCCCGCGCGCGAACCGCGCGTCTCGCTGCTAGGCCGGCTCCTCGACCACCCAGGGCGCGAGGCCGTCGCGGATCCAGTCCGGGATCGGCGCCTTGGCATAGTCGGTGGTGTTGACGAACACGTGGCGCATCAGCCCCTCGACCAGCAGCGTGCCGTCGCGACGCACGCGGTGGCGCGTGGTCGTGCTCGTCGTGCCCATGCGCACGATGGCCACCTCGAAGTCGAGCTCCTCGTCAAAGCGCGCCGACCCCAGGAAGCGTGCGCTCGCCTCGGCGACCACCATGTCGACCCCGGTCTGCATCATCGCGACGTAGCTGCCGATCGCCGCGCGCCAGAGCTCGGTCATCGCCACGTCGAAGTAGGCGAAGTAGTTGGCGTTGAAGACGATGCCCTGCGGGTCGCACTCGCCGTAGCGCACGCGCATCTGGTGCACGTAGGGAGCGCCCACCTCAGGCGAGCGAGTCGCGGCCGAGCTCGTCGACGTGCGCGTAGCCGCTCAGCGCGAGCGTGAGGTCGAGCTCGGCCAGCCAATTGCGCAGCAGCTCAGTGACTCCCGTCTCGCCGCCGACCCCGAGCGCCCACATGTACGGGCGGCCGACCAGCGCCGCCCGCGCGCCGACCGCGAGCGCCTTGGCGAGGTCGCCCGCGCTGCGAATGCCCGAGTCGAACAGGACCTCGATCCCCGGCTCGGCGTCCACGATCCGCTCGAGCGCGTCGAGCGAGCCGATCGCCCCGTCGACCTGGCGGCCGCCGTGGTTGGAGACAACGATGCCCTGCATTCCCGCGGCGCCGGCGCGGCGCGCGTCGTCGGGGTGCTGGATGCCCTTCAGCAGGATCGGCAGGCTCGTCGCCTCGCGCAGGAACGCGAGGTCCCGCCAGGTCACCGACGGATCGGAGAACAGTCCGAGGAAGTGGCCCACGGCGGCCATGCGGTCCTCCTCGGGTGGCCGCGCGAGCGCCCCGCGGAAGACGGGATCCGAGAAGTAGTTGGCCAGCCCCGTCCCCCTCAGGAACGGCAGGTAGGCGTGCTGCAGGTCACGCGGGCGCCAGGCCAGCAGCCACGTGTCCAGGGTGACGACGATCGCGCCGTAGCCCGCCTTCTCGGCGCGCGAGAGCAGGCTGCGAGCGAGCTCGCGGTCCTTGGGCCAGTAGAGCTGGAACCAGTGCGGCGTGGCCCCGCACGCGGCGGCGATGTCCTCGAGCGGGTAGGAGGCCGCGGTGCTCGCGATCATCGGCACGCCGGTGGCGGCGCTCGCCCGCGCGACCGCGAGCTCGCCGTCGGGGTGGACGATCGACTGCACGCCGACCGGGGCCAGGGCGAGCGGCGCCGGCCAGCGCGTTCCCAGGATCTCGCGGGTGAGCGTGCGCACCGAGACGTCGCGCAGCATTCGCGGGACCAGATGCCGTCGGTCGAGCGCCTCGCGGTTGGCCCGCATCGTCGCCTCGGTGCCCGCGCCGCCGTCGACGTAGGCGCGTGGGCCGGCGGTCTGGACCCGCTCGAACTCGGCGTGCAGCGCCTGCACGTCGATCGGCAGCCGGGGAAAGTTGTCCGACAGCCCGCCGAGGTAGATCAGGTTCTGGTGGCCGGCGAAGATCACCGGCTGCTCCTCGCTCACGCGGGAGATCCTACGGGAGGCGCGCGGTCAGGCCGCGACGAGCTGGGGCTCGGGCTCGGGCTCGGGGACGACGGGCGCCGGGAGCACGACCGGCGCGGGCGTGGCGCCCTCGACGAGCAGCGAGCGGGCGGCGACGAGCAGGACCAGCGCAGCGGCCACTCCGCCGGCGCCGACGTACAGCGGGGCGGCGGCCGAGACCGACTCGGACAGCTTGCCGGCGAGGAACGGCGCGACCGCGCCGCCCAGGAAGCGGACGAAGTTGATCGCCGAGGTGCCGACCGCGATGTCGGCGCGCGAGACGCCGAGCAGCAGGTTCGAGAGCGTCGCGTTGCCGACGCCGAGCACCACCCCGGAGAGGACGATCGCCGTGATCATCGCCACGTGCGAGTGGATGCCGATCGCGATCGCGAGCAGATCGAGCGTGATCAGCGCGAGCACCACGCCGAGCAGCTTCAGGCGCGGCACGCGCCGGCCGAGTGCCGGGGCCAGGAAGACCGCGCCGATCGCGAGCATCACGCCCCAGCCGAAGAAGACGATCCCCAGCTGGTGCACGCCCAGGTGCAGCGGCAGCGGCGTGTAGGCGAGCAGGGTGAAGAAGCCGAAGTTGTAGAGCAGCGCGAGCACCGAAGCGGTGAACAGGCCCTTGTGACGCAGCGCCTTCAGCGGCGCGAGGAAGGCGATCCGCTGCTCGCGCGGCGGCGGTGGGGTGGGGGCGACCAGCGTGAGCACGCAGGTGAACGAGATGGCCATCAGCGCGGCCACGCCGAAGAACGGCAGTCGCCAGCTGACCCCGCCGAGCAGCCCGCCGACGAGCGGGCCGCTGGCGATCCCCACGCCGAGGGCCGACTCGAAGAGCATCACCGCGGTCGACAGGCCGCCGACGGTCGCGCCGACGATCACCGACATCGAGGTCGAGACGAACAGCGCGATGCCCAGGCCCCATCCGGCCCGGAAGCCGACGACCTCGGGGACGGTGTTCGATGCGCCGGCGAGCGCGCTGCACACGACGACGAGCACCAGCCCCCACAGGATCGTGCGCTTGGGGCCGACGCGGCTGGAGGCGAAGCCGGCGAGCAGGTTGGAGACGCCGATGATCGCGAAGTAGCTGGTGAAGAGGAGCTCGACCTGGCTGTTGTCGGCGTGCAGCCCCTTGGCGATGATCGGCAGGATCGGGTCCACGAGCCCGATCCCCATGAAGGCGACGATCGAGGCGGCGAGCACCGCCCACACGGCGCGCGGCTGATCGCGGATGCCCGGGCGCTTGGCGCTCATCGCTCGAGCCACGAGGTGTCTTCGATCAAGCGATCCAGCGCGCCGAGCGCGCGCTCGATCGCCTCGCGCTCCTCGGGGGTGGTGCGCTCCTGCAGCCGTGAGCCCAGGCGCTGGGCCCGCAGCTCGGCGCGCTCGTCGAGCAGCGCCTGGCCCTTGGCGGTCACCTCCACCAGGGTCGCGCGGCCGTCGTCGGGGTCCCGGCGCTTGACGACGGCGCCGGCCGCCTCGAGCCGCCCGACCAGGGCGGTCATCGAAGGCTGCGCGACGCCTTCACGCTGGGCCAGCTCGGTGATCCGCAGCGGCCCATCGGCGGCGAGCGCGGCGACCACGGCGGCGCCCGTGCGGCTCAGGCCGCCGTCGGCCGCTCGCAGCAGCTCCCACCACAGCACGCCGATGCGGCGCTCGAGCGCGACCGCCAGCGCATGGCACTCCTCGCTGCAGCGGGCCGGCGTTGTCGCGGTGGTCTGTGGCACGCCATATATATAGCATGCCTATACAACTCCTTCAACCGCTGCTCTGGCAGTCCATTCCCGCCTGCTGGGCGTCGTTCTGCCCCTGCTGCTCGAGCGACTCGGCCTCGCTGATGTACTGGCTCACGTTGACGTTCACCGCGGCGTTGGCCGCGTCGATCGCGCGCTGCACGTCGCCTGGGCTCGGGGTGCCGGAGGGGACGGCGGCGGTGTCGCCGCCCTCGGCGCTGACCAGCGCGTTGTCGTCCTGCTGCAGGGTGGTGATTTGCTGGCGGACCGGCGACGCGTTGGCCGACGCGCCCTGCGCGTCGGCCTTGGCGATCTGCACGTCGCCGCGGAGCGACTGCATGTCGCCGCCGACCGTCTGGGAGTCGGTGCACACGAGCACCGGGTCTGACTGGCCCTCCGCCGCCTGCACGACGGCCTGATAGTCGCTCTGCACCTGCCCCAGGTCGCTGCGCACCTGGGAGACGTCGCTCTGCAGCGTCTGTTTGGTCTGCGTCGCAAGCCCGGCGACGAGGTCGTGCAGGCTGGCGACGTCGCTGCTGACGTTCGCCGCGTCGTTCTGGATCTGGAAGGAGGCGGGGCCGGCGCTCGACACCGGGACCTGCGCGCCCGAGGGGCCGGTCGGCCCACTGGGCCCGGTGATCGCGCCGCCGGTCGTGCTGCCGGTCTGACCGAGCATCCCGATCGCGCTCTGGTACGCGACCTGGCCGCCGGGCCCCAGCTGCACGGTGCTCGTCCCGCCGCCGTTCATCGGCACGGTGAGCGAGAGCGTGCGGCCGCTGATCGTGCCGGTCGCCGTCCCGCCCCCGGCGAGCGAGAGGCTGACCTGCCCGTTCTGCAGGCTGCCCATGAAGCTCGCCTTGTGGGCGCTCGGCGCGCCCGAGGCGCTCAGCTGTGACTCCTGCAGGCGGCCGATCAGCTGGCTGGAGAGCTGGGTCCACTGCACGAGCACGGCGACGCTCGGGTTGCCGCCGCCGTAGGAGGCGGCCCGCGGGCTCGGCAGCGCCGCCGAGCCGCCGACGTTGGGCAGGGTGCTCGTCAGGGGCGCGCCCGCGGGGACGGTCGTCGTCTTGGTTGCCGCGCTCGGGGTCGTGCGGATGGGCGGCGACGAGCTGCTGCCGCACCCGGCGAGCAGCGTACCCAGCGTCGCCGCGGCGACGGCCGACGAGCACCTCCCTACCCTCACGAGCGGGAGTATCTCCTGGCGAGGCGTCCGCGTAAAGAGTCAGACGACCAGGCCGTGGCGCGTCGTGTTCTCGCACACAACGAGCGACTGCACGAACTCGAGCAGATAGTCGGGCCCGCCGGCCTTGCCGCCGGTGCCCGACAGCCGTCGTCCGCCGAACGGCTGGCGGCCGACCATGGCGCCGGTGATCTCGCGATTGACGTACAGGTTGCCCACCGGGCTGCGCTCGCTCACATGGCGCACGGTGGCCGGGTTGCGGCTGAACAGCCCGCCGGTCAGCCCGAACCGCAGGCTGTCGACGAGGTCGCACGCCGCCGCGATGTCGCTGACCGCCTCCACGCTGAGCACGGGCCCGAAGACCTCCTCGTGCAGGATGCTCGAGTCGGCGGGCAGGTCGGCCAGCAGCGTCGGCGGGCAGAAGAATCCCACCCCCTGTGGGATCTCACCCCGCCCCACGACCTTGCCACCGCCGCCGACCCCCTCCAAAAATCCCCTCACCCGTCGTTGGGCGGCCGCATCGATGACCGGCGGGACGTCGATTCCGAGCTCGTCGGCCTGTCCGACCCGCAGCGAGCGCACGGCGCCGGCGAGGCGCTCGGTCAGCGGCCCGGCGATCGCCTCGTGCGCGAGCACGCGCGCGGCGGCCGAGCACTTCTGGCCCGCGTAGCCGAAGGCCGAGTGCACGATCGCCGGGACGGCCTCGTCGAGGTCGGCGTCGCTGTCGACGATCACGCAGTTCTTGCCGCCCATCTCGGCGATGACGTGCTTGACGTGGTGCTGCGCCGGCGGGGTCCGTGCCGCGGTGGCAATGAGGTCCAGGCCGACCGCGGACGAGCCGGTGAAGGCGATCACGCTCGTGCGCGGGTGCTCGACGAGCGCTGCGCCCGCCTCGTCGCCGCCCGGCAGCAGCGTCAGCGCGCTCGACGGCACGCCGGCGTCCCGCAGCGCGGTGACGATCGCGTGCGCACACGCGGGGGACTGCGGGGCGGGCTTGAGCACGACGGCGTTGCCGGCCGCGAGCGCGCCGGCGGTCATGCCGGTGGGGATCGCGAGCGGGAAGTTCCAGGGGGCGATGACCGCGGTGACGCCGCGGCCGACGTAGCGCAGGGCGTTGTGCTCGCCGGGCGGCTGAGTGAGGGCCTCGGCCCGCTCGTGCAGCACGAGTGACTGCAGCGCGTAGTAGCGCAGGAAGTCGATCGCCTCGCACACGTCCGCGTCGGCCTCGACCCACGGCTTGGCGCACTCGTAGACGGCGAGCGCGGCGAGCTCGAGGCGCCGCTCGCGCAGCAGGTCGGCGGCGCGGCGCAGGACCTGGGCGCGCTCGCTGGGCGGCGTGTGGCCCCACTCACGCTGACCGTCGACGGCAGCGGCGAGGGCCTGGTCGACGTCGCGCGCGCTGGCACTGGGGGCGTCGGCGACGATGCGGTCGGGGTGGCCGGGGTCGAGCGAGGCGAGGTCCTCGCCGTCGCGGCGATCGTCGGCGATGAGGATGGGCACGCGGAGCGGGAAGCGCCTGGCCAGCTGCGTGCCCGCGTCCAGGAGCGCGTCGCGCACCGGTGCGCGGCGCAGCTCGAGCTGGTCCTCGTTGACGAACTCGCTCATGGCGCGGCGAGCAACTCGGGCAGCGGGGCGCCCTGCGCGCGGGCGCGCAGGAAGGAGTCGTTGGCGGTGTTCTCGAGCATCCGCCGCACCAGGTAGGCCATGCCGGCGACCAGCTCGCCGACCGGGCAGTAGGTGCGCACGCGCAGCCCCATGGAGGCGAGCGACTGCTGCACGTCATCACCCAGCCCGCGCAGCACCTGCAGCTCCAGGTCGCGCGGCTGCAGGCCATAGTGGGGCAGCGCGGCGATCCCGTGCGCGAGCGAGCGCAGGTTGTGCGAGCCGAGGGCCAGGCGCACGTGCGGATGGGCGGCGAGCAGCCGGCGGGTGAGCGCCTCGAAGTTGCGGTCGCTGTCGGCGCGGCGCTCGAACACCGGTACCGCCCAGCCGTGCTGGCGCGCCTCGATGACCTCGTGGTCCCAGTAGGCGCCCTTGACCAGGCGGATGGTGAGGGGCGGCTGGCGCGGGGTCGCCGTCACCCAGGCGAGGATCTGGTCGAGCTCCTGCGGGGAGTCGCGCAGGTAGGCCTGCAGGACCAGACCGGCCGACGGGCCCTGGGCGAACTCGTCGTCGGCGAGCAGCTCGAGCACGAGCCCAAGCGTCGTCTCGCGAGCGTCGAGCGACTCCATGTCGACGTGCAGGTGGGCGCCGAGCTCGCGCGCCCGGCGCAGCAGGGCGCGCAGCCGGCTGAGCGCGCCCTCGATCCCGCGGCGCGGCGCGTCAGGGCGGATCTCGGGCGTCAGCGCGGTCACCTTGACCGACAGGTTGCTCCGCGCCAGGGGACCGGCGCCGTCGGCCTCCAGGAGCGGCCGGCTCGGCCAGGCGGCACTGGCCGCCGCCAGGGTCTCCAGGACCTCCATGCAGCGGGCACCGTAGGCATCGCCCTCGGCGCGGGTGACCGTCGCCTCGCCGAGCAGATCGACCGTCGCTGCGACGCCCGAGGTCCACAGCTCCCCGATCACCGGGGCGGCCGCCGCGATGCTCTCGGCGATGATGAAGCG
>DATAWZ010000246.1:0-20193 GCA_036266975.1 Solirubrobacteraceae bacterium | reverse complement strand
CCCAGCCCGTTCAGCCAGGTCTCGGCGATCAGCGCCAACGGCCGCTACGTGGCCTTCGACTCCGACGCGACCGACCTGGTCCCGGGCGAGAGCTCCGAGCCGCGCACGCTCGTCTTCGTGCGCGACCGGGCCCTGGGGACGACGTCGATCGTCAGCGAGAGCATCGGCGACGTGGAGGCCAACAACGACAGCTTCGCCCCGCGCATCTCGGCCACCGGCCGCTACATCGTCTACGAGTCGTTCGCGACCAACCTCGCGCCGGGCGGCGGGCCGGACGAGAACGAGTACGTGCGCGACACCCAGCTGCACACGACCTCGGTGATCGACGTCGACCCGCGGTCGCGCCCGCCCGGGCCGTCAGCGACCCGGCAGCTGCTCGAACAGCCGGCGATCTCCGACGACGCGTCGGTCGCCGCGTTCGTCACCAACGCGCCGCACCTGACCGGCCACAGCAACGCGGTCACCCAGGTGCTGCTGCGCGAGCTGAGCCCGCCCACGACGACCGTGCTGAGGGCCGCGCCCGCCGACGCCGCGCCGCGGCCGCTGGTCGCCTTCGGCGCCGACGATCGGGCGGCGAGCACGTTCCTGTGCCAGATCGACGCCGGCATCCCGTTCATCTGCCCGCGCGGGCCCTTCCGCCTGCCCGCCCAGGCCCCCGGCCACCACGTGCTGCTCGTACGCGCCGGTGGGCCGGGGATGCTGTACGACCCGATGGGCGTACGCGAGCACTTCACGGTGAGCGCATAGTGATGTTCCGGGCGACCCGCAAGATCGTGCTGCTCTCGCTCACCCTGTCGCTCGTCGGCGCCACGCCCGCGCTCGCCGACGCGACGCTGACCGCCGACTCGGTCCAGGCCACCGAGGGACAGAGCGCGACCTTCGCGCTCGGCACGTTCACCGACAACACGCTGCTGTCGGGGTGCAACCCCGCCTCGGACTACGCGGCCACGATCGACTGGGGAGACGGCGCCCCCGACAGCGCCGGGACCGTCGCGCTGACCGGCGGGAGCGGAGGGCTGTTCTCCAACTGCGACTACGCCGTCGCGGGCAGTCACACCTTTCCCCTGGCGGGCCAGTACACGATCGTCGTGAACCTCTCCCCGCCCGGCGGCGAGGCCGACACGAGCGCCGACACGAGCGCCGTGGTCGCCGACCTGCCGCCGCGGGGGATCCCGGCCGGGACGCTCCAGGCGACGGTCGGCCAGCCGCTCTCGACACGGCTGGCCAAGTTCAGCGACGGCGACCCCTACGAGCAGGCGAGCGACTACCACGCCTCGGTGAACTGGGGCGACGGCAGCGCGCCCCAGAGCGCCACCGTGAGCGACGTTCCCGGCGGGGGCTTTCAGGTCACCGGCGCGCACACCTATTCCAGCGCCGGCGAGGAGCCGCTGACCGTCGACGTCTCCGACCAGGACGGTGAGAGCACCGGGACGATGAAAGACGACGTGAGCGTGCTGGGCTCCGACCCGACGGTCAGCCTGGCCGCCCTGCACACGACCGTCGGCCAGGAGACCGCGTTCTCCCTGGGCGGCTTCACCGACGAGGCCGGGCTGCTCGGCAACTGCAACGCGGCCTCCGCCTACGCGGCGAGCGTCAGCTGGGGGGACGGCACGGCCTCCTCGCCGGCGACGGTCACCGCCACCGGTGGCGGCGGTCTGCCCTTCGCCCCCTGTACGTACACCCTGGCGGCGTCACACGCCTACGCGCGCGCCGGCAACGAGACGGTGTCGGTCACCGTCACCCCGCCCGCGCCGGGGGGCGCCTCCTCGGCGTCGACCACGGCGACCGTGGCCGACACGCCGATCAACGCCGTGGCGGGCGCGGCGCGGTCGGCGACGGTCGGCCAGCCGCTCACCGCCGTGCTCGCCACCTTCACCGACTCCAACGCCTACGCGACGGTCAGCGATTTCACCGCGACCGTGAACTGGGGCGACGGCAGCGCGCCGCACCCGGCGACGGTGAGCGCCGTCTCCGGCGGCGGCTTTCAGGTGACCGGCTCGCACACGTTCTCCGCCGTCGGCAACGACGTCGCCACGATCACCGTCGCCGACCAGGCCGGGACGCTCAGCCGGGCCGTCCAGGTCCCGATCGAGGTGCTCGCCCGGCCCAGCTCGCCCGGCCCGGGCACGGGCGAGAGCCCCACGACGCCGCCTGGCAGCGAGCCGGCCTCGACGCTGCACCTGTCGGTCGGACCGGCGAGCCTGCTCGGCGTGCGCGCGCTGCGCGTGCGCGTGAGCTGCCCGGCGTCGGTGCGCCAATGCCGCGGCACGCTGCGCGCGACGCTGCGCAGCATCCACGGGACCGCCCTGCCCGCGACGCTGTTCTTCCTGAACGGGGGGCGGACGGCCACGCTCGACATGCTCATCCCGGCCGCCGCGCAGCACGCGCTCTCGCGCGCCCACTCGGTCACGGTGATCCTGACCGCGGCGACCTACGACACGCTCGGTCGCCGCGCGCTGAGGAGGACGGTCGTCACCGCGACGCTGCGCCGGCGCTGAGCGAGCCGTCACCGCAGCCGGTGAGGGCGCCGCCGGGGCGGCGCCCTCATGTACCGCGTCCGAGGGTTCGGACGCGGCAAGGCTTCCCTGCGGCGCTAGTTGGCGGAGGCGCCGACGGCGTCGCTCGCCGGCACGCTGACCGGCGCGGTGGTGGAGGTGTAGTCGAACTCCTCCTCCTTGCCGAACAGCGCGTCAAGCAGCTTCGAGCGCGCACCCTCGCTCAACACCAGGGCGGCGATCCCGCCCACGGTGGCGAGCAGGATGAGCCGACCCAGACCGCCACGGCGCTTCGTTGACGGGGCGGGCTCGATCAACGCGTCTGCGGCGCTACGCAGCGCGGCAGCGCCGGCGGCGAGCTCACGCTGGAGCTTCTTGTCCTCGAGCAGGGCCTTCGTCGGGCCCTTCCCGTTGTTCAGGCGCTGAAAGGCCACGCGTGCGGACTCGTAGGCGCTGAACAGGTTGTCGCGCAGCTCCGAATCATTCACCAGCCGCTGCAGGTAGAGGTTCTCCTGCGCGCGGCGCGCGGCTTCGGAGGCACGTCCAGCTTTCTTGCTTGCTCCCATGGGGCCCCCTCGGCTCCGTTTGCGATGGTCATCTCCACTATACCCCGATGGCTCCAACCGCTCTCCTACGATCCAGGGCCGGCGCGGCACCGCACGCGAGCACCACGATCAGCGGCTCCAGCGGGGCCCGGTAGCGCGTCCCGGAGTCGGCGGTGAAGACGACCGAGGCCGCCAATGCAGCGAGCATCACCGGGAGCAGCAGCGTTCGCCGGCGCCGGTGGCGCCACAGCGCGATCAACGCCAGCGGCATCAGCACGTAGTACATGATCAGGCCGATCAGGGCCACCGACCGGGTCCGACCCTCGAAGCGGACCTCGTCGAGCGCGTAGCTGGGATGGCGCAGCTCCCACAGCCGCGAGATCCCGTTCCAGAAGAACGCGTCGACCACCGAGAACGGGTGCCTGCCGATGTAGTGCAGCGTGCGCGACTCCAGGTCGTGATAGAGCCTGACCTCGCCCAGCGGGTGTTGCGGGTCGAACAGCGCGGCGTCGCGCGGCTCCAGCGGCCGCCAGGCGTAGGGGAACTGGTGGTCGTGGGCCGAGGTCGCGTTGAACGTCCCGTAGGCGGCGACCTCGTCGAGCGAGACCGGCACGAAGCCGTGCAGGCTGATCTCGTTGCGGATCGTCCAGGGGGCGACCACCGCCAGTGCGCAGGCGAGCGTCAGCGCGGCAAGCGCGGTTCCCCGGCGGGCGCCGACCCCCATCCCCCAGCACAGCCAGATGAGCGGCACGAGCAGCACCGAGGAGGTGCGGGTGAGCAGCAGCACCCCCAGCAGCGCCCCGACCGCGGCCGCGCGTCGCGGCGTGGGCGTTCGCTCGATGACCAGCAGCAGCACGAGCCCGGTCAGCGGCACGGCGAGCGCCTCGGAGTAGACGCGCTCCTCGTACTGCCAGGCCATCGGGTAGACCGCGACCACGAACGCCGCCGCCGTCGCCGCCCGCTCGCCCCACAGCCGGCGCGCGAGCGCCCAGGTCACCACGATCGTCGCCGGGCCGCACAGCACGGCCTGCACCGCCTCCAGGCGCACGCGATGCACCCCCAGCAGGAAGTACCAGAGCCCGACCCACAGCGGATAGACCGGCGGCTTCCACGCGGTGGCGTGCAGGATCCCGTAGGGCAGGAAGCCGTCGAACCAGAAGCCCTTGGCGATCAGCGCTCCCTCGCTGCTGTAGGCGATCTCGTCGCCGGCCAAGCCCTCGTGCCGGGTGAGCACGACGTACAGCAGGCGAATCGCGACGCCGAGCGCCACCGCCGCCAGCAGCAGCGGGCGTCCGATCAATGGGATGGGCGAGCGGCCCGGCTCGCCGACCCTCGGTCGGCTGCGCCGCCCTCTCAGCGCGGCCGAAAGGTCGCGAGCTCCACGGCGGCGCGCAGGCTCAGCCACAGCAGGCGGGTTGGGATCAGGACGGTCGTGCCGCTCGAGCGGGCCCGGTGGACGATCGGCATCTCGGTGATGCGGGCGCCGGTGCGCAGCGCGCCGAGCACGATCAGCGCCGACGGGACGATCGGCTCCTCGGGCATCGCCGGCGCGAGCCGATCCCAGAGCTCTCGGCGCAAGAGCTTGAAGGGGACGTTGACGTCGTGCACGCCGCGACCACGCCCGAGCACACGGACCACCGCGCGCAGCAGCACCGAGAGCACGAGCCGGTGGGCCGGGTCGTGGCGTGGGCGGCGGATCCCGAGGACGAGATCGGCGTGCTCGCGCTCGGGCCACATCCGCCAGAAGTCCTCGAGCACGACCTGGGCGTCGGAGTCCAGCTGAAGCAGCCACTCACCGCGCGCCGCGCGCAGCGCCGCGGCGACGCTCGGCCCGTGGCCGCGGTTGCGCTCGGCGCGGATCACGCGCACACGCGGATCGTCGAGCGCGGCGAGCAGCGCCGGCGTGCCGTCGGTGGAGTGGTCATCGACGATCACCAGCTCGCACTCGGGGATGCGGTCGAGCACGACCGCGCGCAGCTCGGCGAGCACCTCGGGCAGCGCGTCCTGCTCGTTGTAGACGGGCATGACGACGGATAGTTCCGGCGGGCTCAAGCGATCTCCTCGTCGTCGCCCCGCGCGAGCCGACGCGCGGCGTCGATGCCCATCTTGGCCGCGTGGTCCATGTTGCCGACCTCGTAGCGCCAGCTGCCAAAGCGCCCGCGCGAGAGGATCGCGCGCTCCCCGAGCCAGGGCTGGATCACCGCGAGCGCGGCGTCGCGCCCGAGGGTGGGGACCGGGTAGGCGTAGGGGACGTCGATCACGTGGGCGCTCGCGAGCGCCGGGCGTCCCTCGACCACGCCGGCGGCGCGCAGCCCGGCCTCGACCCGCTCCTCCAAGCCGGCGCGCGCGTGCGGCCGCTGCGGGGAGTGGGCGACCTCGGTCATGTACGAGCAGTAACGGGAGGTCTCGCCGCCCGGGACGTTCGCGGGAGCGTACTTGGCGAAGTTGGTGGCGCGATAGAACGGGGCCTCCTCGCCGGGGAAGTACAGCCACGAGCGCGTGTCGCGCAGCGGGGTCCCGTAGCCGATCCCGACCACGTAGACGCTGTTGTGCTCGAGCTCGGCGCCGGCCGCGCGCACCGTGTCGGGCGCGTCGTCGAGCAGCCCGACGAGCAGGTCCAGCGGCATCGTGGAGACCAGCGCGTCGTAGGGCTCGCGCGCGCCGTCGGCGAGGCGCAGGAAGCGCTCGGCGGCGTCGACGCCCACGACCGTGCGGCCACACTCCACGCGCTCGCCCAGCTCGGCGCCGAGCCGGCGCCAGATCTCCCCAGTGCCGCCGTGGGCCGGGAAGGCGAAATGGTTGTTCGGCCCCCACGCCAGGTCGTCCACGCCGTCCCGCACGCTCGCCGCCGCGCGGTCGTAGTCGACGACCGAGACCCGCTCGGCGATCCAGCCGCAGGACATCCGCGCCGGCGGCGTGGCCCAGACCTTCAGGTTGTAGGGCGCCATGAAGTGGCGTGTGATCCCCGCGCCGAAGACCGCGGCCATCCAGTGGCCGAAGTCCATGCTCGGGTCCCCGCCGGGAGCCTCGCGCAACCCCTGCAGACACTCCTCGCGCGCGTCGGGCGGAAGGTGGCGCAGGTTGTTCTGGAAGGGATAGGGGACCCAGGTGCGGTCGAAGCGCACGTAGGAGGAGCGGTCGTGGCGGAGCACCTCCTCGCCCATGAGCCGCGCCAGCAGCGCGTCGAACTCACCGAAGTGGCTGAAGACCACGTGGCCGCCGAGGTCCCAGGTGAACCCCTGCGGATCGCACTGGGACCGGGCCAAGCCGCCGACCTGGAGCTCGCGCTCGTAGAGCACCCAGTCGCCGTGGCCGAGCCGGGTCAGCTCGTCCGCGCACGCCAGCCCGCACGGGCCGCCGCCCAGGATCGCGACGCGGCCGAGCACTCAGACGCGGGCGGCGGTCACGGCCGGGCGCCGGGCGCGCTGGAGCGCGTGCTCGAGCACCTCCTCGATGCGCTCGACGAAGACGAAGTTGACCTGCGCGCGCAGGTTCTCGGGGAAGTCCCGCGTGTCCGGCTCGTTGCGAGCCGGCGCGATCACCGTGCGGATCCCGTTGCGCTGGGCGGCGAGCGACTTCTCCTTCAGGCCGCCGATCGGCAGCACCTGACCGGTGAGGGTGATCTCGCCGGTCATCGCGACGTCCGAGCGGACCGGTCGGCGGGTCAGCAGCGAGGACAGCGCAGTGGCCATCGTGATGCCCGCGCTGGGACCATCCTTGGGGGTCGCGCCGGCGGGCACGTGGATGTGCAGGTCGTGGGTGGCAAACCAGTCGGCGGGCAGGTCGGGCGCGAGCGTCTCGACGTGCCCGCGGACCCATGACAGCGCCGCCTGGGCGGACTCGCGCATGACGTCGCCGAGCTGACCGGTGATCGTGAGCTTGCCGTTGCCGCTCATCGCGGTGGCCTCGATGAACAGCACGTCGCCGCCGACCGGCGTCCAGGCCAGGCCGGTGGCCACGCCGGGCTCGCGCGTGCGCCGGCGGGTCTCGCCGCCGAAGCGCGCCGGCCCGAGCAGCTCCTGCACCCGCGGCCCGCTGACCGCGACGCGCTTGCCGTTGAGCGAGCCCTCGGCGACCTGGCGGGCGGTCTTGCGGCAGATCGAGCCGATCTCGCGCTCCAGGCCGCGCACGCCGGCCTCGCGGGTATAGCCGCTGATGATCGCGCGCAGCGCGGCGTCGCTGAAGCTGATCTGCGAGCGCTTCAGGCCGTTGCGTTCGATCTGGCGGGGAACCAGATAGCGCTTGGCGATCTGGAGCTTCTCCTCCTCGGTGTAGCCGGAGAGGGCGATCACCTCCATGCGGTCGCGCAATGGCCCCGGGATCGTGTCCAGGTTGTTGGCCGTGGTGATGAACAGCACCTCGGCGAGCGAGAAGGGCACGTCCAGGTAGTGGTCGCGGAAGGTGTCGTTCTGCTCGGGGTCGAGCACCTCGAGCATCGCACTCGCCGGATCGCCGCGGAAGTCCGCGCCCATCTTGTCGATCTCGTCGATCATCAGGACCGGGTTGCGCGAGCCGGCGTCGCGCATCGCCCGGATGATCGTCCCGGGCATCGCGCCGATGTAGGTACGGCGGTGTCCGCGGATCTCGGATTCGTCGCGCACCCCGCCCGCGCTCAGCCGTTCGAAGTGGCGCTCCAGGGCCCGCGCGATCGAGCGACCCAGCGAGGTCTTGCCGACGCCCGGCGGTCCCACGAAGCACAGGATCGAGGCTCGCGCGTCGGGCTTCAGACGGCGCACGGCCAGGAACTCGATGATGCGCTCCTTGACCTGCTCGATGTCGTAGTGGTCCTCGTCGAGCACCTTGCGGGCGTGCTCGAGGTCGAGGTTGTCGGTGGTCGTCTTGTCCCAGGGCAGCGAGGCGATCCACTCCAGGTACGCCCGGATCACGCCGTGCTCGGCGGCGGCGTTCGGGAGCTTGGCCAGCCGTCCGAGCTCGCGCTCGACCTGGGTGCGCACGACCTCTGGCAGCTCGATCGCGTCGAGCTGCTCGCGCAGCTCGTTGGTCTCGGCCGCCTGCTCGTCGACCTCGCCCAGCTCCTCCTGGATGGCCTTGAGCTGCTGGCGCAGGAAGTATTCGCGCTGACCCTTCTCGAGCTCGGACTGGACCTGGTTCTGGATGCGGCTGCCGATCGAGATGACCTCCAGCTCGCGGGCGAGGATCTGCGAGAGCGAGCGCAGCCGCTGCGACACGTGGGTCTCCTCGAGCAGCGCCTGACGCTCCTCGGTCTTCAGCCGCAGCGAGCCGGCGATCAGGTGGCTGAGCTGGCTGGGGTCCTCGACGTTGGCAATCGCGACCTGGAGCTCCTCGGGCAGGTAGGGAACCTCCTCGACGATCGAGGAGAACGTCGCCTGCACGTTGCGCGTCAGCGCGGTCAGCTCGGGCGACTCGTGGACCACGTCGGGGTCGGCGCTCACCGCCGCGACGAGGTAGGGCTCCTCACGCACGAAGCGGTCCAGGCGCACGCGCTGGGCGCCCTGGACGAGGATCCGCAACGAGCCGTCGGGCACCTTGAGCATCCGGGCGACGATCCCGACGACGCCGACCCGGTAGAGGTCGTCCGGACCGGGCGCCTCGACGTCGACGTGGCGGCTGGCGACCATGACCAGCATGCGGGTGGAGCCGAGCACGTCGTTGACGAGCTGGACCGAGCGCGGCTGGCCGACGGCGAGCGGCGTCAGCGTGTCCGGAAAGGGCACGCTCTCGCGCAGCGGCAGGACCGGCAACTCGGCGGGCAGCTCGCCGGGGCCGATCTGCACGTCGACCGGGGTCGCCCCCGACGCGGGGGCCTCGACCTCGACCATCAACCCGGCGTGCGCTCGGGGACCTCGATCGGCACCGAGTGCGAGCGCGGCTCGGGACCGGCGAGCGGCAGCGTCACGCGCAGCATCCCGTCCTCGTAGCTCGCACGCGTGTCGTCGACGACCACGTCGGCGGCGAGCTGCACCGAACGCCGGAACGGTCCGTGCTCGATCTCGATCTGTTGGTAGACGCGGCCCTCGGAGTCGGCCGGGCGCCGCTGCCCGGTGATGACCAGCTCGCGACCCTGGATCTCGAGGTCGAGCTCCTCCAGGCGGATCCCCGGCAGGGCCGCGGTGACGACCGCCTGGGGCGGCTCGTCCTGGTAGGAAACGTCGACGGCGGGGGTGAACCCAGCGCGGCGATGCGGGCCGAACGCGGTGCGGCCGAGCACGTCGCCGAAGAGCTCGTCGATCTCCCGGCGCACGCGCTCGAAGTTGGCGAAGAGGTCTCGATCAGGACTCATGACGCCAGCTTACGCCCCGGCGGGTGACGTGCGTTGTAGGCGAGCACCCCGAGTCCGACGAGGATGAATGGGAAGAAGTTGATCGCGTGCAGCACCAGCGCATACGGGAGCGCCTGGCCGTGGGTGAGCCCGTAGGCGTGCAGCGCGAGCACCACCGCGGCCTCGAAGACCCCGAGCGCCGCGGGCGGCGCGGGGAGCACCATCGACAGGCCGACCGCGCTGGTGACCAGCACGCCCGCGTCCAACCCGAGGTGCAGCGGGAAGGCCTTGGCCGCCAGCCAGCAGCACAGCGCGCTGAGCATCCAGGCCACCGCGGTGAGCGCGAGCGCGGTCAACGCGACGCCGTGGCGGCGCAGCCCGGCCAGGCCGAGCAGCAGCTCGCCGGCGGCGCGCTCGGTCCGCTCGGGCGAGACGAACGGCAGGCGCTCGGCGGGCGCGAGCACGATCCGCAGCGCCCGCTCGCCCCAGACGGTGAGCACGACGACGACCGCGGCGATCGCCACCGCCAGTCCGATCGCCGCGAGCGCGGCCGCGTGGATCCAACTCACGTGCGGCAGCCACGGCTGAGCGGCGAAGAAGATCACCAGCAGCGCGAAGACGTCAAAGATGCGCTCGACCACGACCGTGGCGACGACCTCGGCCGCCGGGACCTCGGCGCGGCGGGTCAGGGTGACCACGCGAGCGGCTTCGCCGGCGCGCGCGGGCAGGACGTTGTTGAACAGATAGCCGATCAGCATCGCGTTGGTCGTCGCGAGCACGCCGGGGCGGCGCCCGGGGGCGAACAGCGAGCGCCAGCGCAGCGCCCGCGCGCCGTTCGCGAGCACGAAGGCGACCAGGCTCGGCACGATCCACCAGCCGTCGCTGGACTTCAGCGCGTGCCAGATCTGGGAGGGGTGCACCCCCTTCAGCGCCCACCAGCACAGCGCGACGGTGACCGCCAGCGCCAGCGCGGTCGCGATCAGCCGCGCGCGGCCGCCGGGCGAGGGCAAGGCCGGCGCCGCGGGGAGGGAACTCGTGCTGGTGCTCGTGGAGGGCGGCGCCATCGGCGAATCGCCGCCCAGCCTAGAGGGTGGCACTCGCGCCCGAAGCCGGGCCGCCGCTCAGGCGTGCAGCGCGGCCTGCTCCTGGGCGGAGGGAAACGCCCATGCGGCGCGCGTGCGGCGCTCCTGGCGAAAGACGAAGCGCAGCTGCTGGGGCGGGCGCAGTTCGGCGGCGTCGGGCCGGTAGGTCGCGCACGGTTCCTGCTCGTTGAGCGCGCAGAGCAGATGGCACCGGAAGTAGCACCCATCGCAGCTCACCGACCGCTTGCCTTGCTTGCCCTGCACCCCGCTGCACCTCCGTGCTCGACACCTTCCAACCCGCTCGACGGCGGGCATCAAAGCATCGGCAGCGGGTCCGCTCAAGAGGGCCGAAAACCCCCACACCGCAAATGGCGGACAAAACCCCGAAACCGGGATCGTGGGCCCTCTCGAGGCCCCGTTGGTGCACTTCTTGTGACCAGATATGCGGTTCTTCATGCACGTTGCGGGCAACCCGTTCGCGGTCGTGCGCACGTTGCGGGAGAACCGCGAGGAGCCTTGGACCGGCTCTCAAGATGATCGGCACGCATCTGGCGGTCGCACCCCATTCGGGGCCCAGGCGGACTGCATCGCGCGGCGGCCACCGGCGCCCGAATGGGGGTATCGCCCCTCGACGTGGCTCTGCCCTGTCTGCCGTCCCGACCCGCCCTGTGTCCTTGCCTCGCTCGGTCCGGGGCTCGCCCGCCACGCACCGCTCACTCGGGAAGACGTTCTCACAGGCCGAGCTCGCGCTCGGCCCGGTCGGCGACGTGCTCGGCGATCGCCAGCGCCGAGGTCGCACCCGGCGAGGGCGCGTTGCGAACGTGCAGCGCGCGCTCGGTGCTCGAGAAGGCGAAGTCGTCGAGCAGCCGCCCGTCGCGGGCGACGGCCTGGGCGCGCACGCCGGCCCAGCCGGGGGCCATGTCGCGCTCGCGCAGCGTCGGGACGAGCTGCTGCGCGGCGCGCACGAAGGACGCCCGCCAGACTGCGTGCGCGATCTCCACCGCGCCGGTGCGCCACCAGTGCCGAGCCATCCGCCACGTCCCCGGCCAGCGGACGCTGTCCAGCGCGTCGCCGGCGACCACCCGGCGGCCCGCCGCGCGCGAGGCGGCCAGCAGCGCGGTGGGGCCCACGAGGACCTCTCCCTGCACCGTGCGCGTGAGGTGCACCCCCAGGAAGGGCAGCGCCGGGTCGGGCACCGGGTAGATCAGCGAGCGCACGAGCTCGCGCCGCTCGGGGCGCAGGCGCAGGTAGGCGCCCCGGAAGGGCACGATCCTCGGGTCCGGGCTCGCGCCGGCGAGCACGGCCAGGCGGTCGGCCCACGCCCCGGCGCAGAACACCGCGTGGGTGGCGCGCAGCTCGCCGGCGGCGTGCCGCAGCCGCAGGGCGCGCCCGTCCACCTGCACGCCCCGCAGCTCGGCGCCGAGCAGCAGCTCACCGCCCGCCTCGCGCAGCTCGCCCGCGAGCGCCCGCGCGACCGCGGCGAAGTCGACGATGCCCGTGCGAGGGCTGTGCAGCGCGGCCAGGGCGCGCACGTGCGGCTCGAGCTCGACCGCCTCCTGATGGCCGAGCCGCCGCAGCCCGGTGACGCCGTTGGCGCGGCCGCGGCGCTCGAGCTCGTCGAGGGAAGCCAGCTCGTGCGGGGCGCTGGCGACGATCAGCTTGCCGCAGGCCTCGTGGGCGATTCCGTGGCGCGCGCACAGCGCGTACAGGGCGGCGGCCCCGCGCACGCACAGCTCGGCCTTCAGCGAGCCGGGGGCGTAGTAGACCCCGGCGTGGATGACGCCCGAGTTGTGGCCGGTCTGGTGGCGGGCGACCTCGCGCTCGCGCTCGAGCACCGCCACGCGCCGCCCGGGCGCGCGGCGGGCGAGCTCCCGCGCGACCGCGAGCCCGAGGATGCCGCCGCCGATGACCGCGACGTCGCACATGGGCTCGCTCATCGCCCGACTGTAGGGCCTCGCCTCGCCGAGAACGGAACGCCGAACCGGGGGGTGGCGTACCTTGGCGCACCGGGGCGACACTTGAGGTACGCCACCCCCCTGTGCAGAGCGGCCTCGCCATCATGTGGGCCATGCGCATCCTCGTCGCCGGGGCCAGCGGCTACGTCGGCTCCACGCTCGTGGGCCCGCTCCTGCACGCCGGTCACGAGGTCGTCGCGCTCGGCCGCGACGAGCGGCGCGTGCACGACGCGCTCGGCGACCTGGCCGACGAGGTCGAGATCCGCCGGGGCGAGCTGATCAGCGGCGACGGCGTCGAGGCGGCGGTGCGCGGGGCCGAGGTCGCTTACTACCTCGTGCACTCGATGGAGAGCGTCGCCGCGGCCAACGGCTCCTTCGGCGAGCGCGAGGCGCGCGCGGCGGAGAACTTCGGCCGCGCGGCGGCGGGCGCGGAGGTGCGCCGGATCGTCTACCTCGGCGGCCTGGTCCCCGCCAGCGGCTGCATCTCCCGTCACCTGGCCAGCCGCCTGCGCGTCGAGGAACTGCTCATCCAAGCCGTGCCCGACTCGCTCGCCCTGCGCGCGTCGATCGTGCTCGGCGCGCGCTCGCGCTCGTTCCGGTTTCTGGTTCGCCTCGTCGAGCGGATGCCGGTGATGGCACTGCCGGCCTGGCGCCGCTATCGCACCCAGCCGCTGGACGAGCGCGACATGATCGCCTTCCTGCTCGCCGGCGCGCGCGCACCGTCGGTCGCGGTCGGGGGGCGCTCGCTGGACATCGGCGGCGCGGAGGTGCTCCGCTACCAGGAGATCATCGAGGGCATCGCCGACGCGATGCTCGTGGCGCGGCCGGCGCTGCGGCTCACCGTAAACCTCACCCCCGTGGCGGCCCGGGTGGCCGCCGCGATCGCCGGCGAGGACCCCGAGCTGATCCTTCCGCTGATGGAAGGTCTCGAGCACGATCTGCTGCTCCGCGACGACTCGGCCGCTCCTCTGCTCGGAGTCCATCGGCACACCTTCCGGGCGGCCGTTGAGCGCTCGCTGCGCCACTGGGAGCGAAGCGAGCCGCTACGCGCACGCTGAGTCCCGGCTATCGTGCCCGCCCCATGAGCGTCGTCGAGACCACGATCGACCTGGGCGCCCCGCCGCAGACGGTGTGGGACCTCGTGATGGATCCCCACCGCCTGCACGAGTGGGTGACCATTCACCGCCGCCTGGGCCACGTGGACTCCGGCCCCCCGCGCCGCGGCTTCGAGATGGAACAGGTCATCAACCTGCGCGGCGTCACCATCAAGGTGTCATGGACGCTGGCCGACTGCCGTCCCGGTGAACTGGCCGTGTGGGAGGGTCGCGGACCGGCGCGCTCCACCGCTCACACCGAGTATCGGCTTTCACCTGCGGGCGATGGCGGGACGCGATTCGCCTACCGAAACGAGTTCATCGCGCCCCTCGGGCCGCTCGGCGCGGCCGTGAGCCGAGCACTCGTCGGAGGCATCCCCCGACGCGAAGCCGACCGCTCGCTCGATCGGCTGCAAGCGCTGGTGTGACATCCGACCGCAGCCCCGAAGTGAACGAGAAATCCCGCTCCGTGCGGACGGCTGCGCTACGTTATGGCGCGACCGTCCCTCGAGGTGAAAGCGGAGAGATGACAGATTTCCTCGACGTGAAGCGCAAGGAGATCGCCGATCGGCTGCAGGAGCTGCGCCCGCTCGTCGATGAATATCACCGCCTGGAGGCCGCCGAGGCGGCGCTCGCGGGCGTCTCTGGAACTCCGGCTCCGGCGCCGGCTGCGGCCCCCGCACGGCGCGGTCGCCCGCGCGCCGCGGCGACGGCGGCTCCGGCGCGCCGGCGCGGTGGCGCCACTCGTCGGCGGCGCAGCAGCAGCCGCGGTGGCGGACAGACCCGGGCGATTCAGGCGCTCGAACTGGTCAAGGGTCAGCCCGGCATCACCATCCCCGAGCTCGCCGCGAAGATGGGGATCAAGCAGAACTACCTGTATCGCGTCCTGCCGGGCCTGGAGAAGGACGGGCAGGTCAAGAAGGACGGACGCGGCTGGGTTCCGGCCGGAAGCTGAAGAAGCAGCTGATCGTGATACGCGCGGCGTAGATCCGCGCGAAGGGGGAAGGGGGTGACGCCGGCGACGAGCCCGGCGTCACCACCCAACGGGGCTAGGAGATCAGCCCGAGGCCCTGAACCGTCTTCTGCTCGTCGAGCAGCTCCGCGACGCTCAACTCGATGCGCCCGCGCGAGAACTCGGTGTGCTCGAGGCCTGAGACCACCGTCCACTTGCCGTCCGCGCAGGTGCACGGCATGCCGCAGATGAGTCCCTCGGCGATGCCGTATTCACCGGTCGTCGGCACGCCCATCGACACCCAGCGGCCGCCGGTCCCCTTCACCCAGTCGTGCATGTGGTCGACCGCGGCGCTCGCCGCCGACGCGGCGCTGGAGGCCCCGCGCGCCTCGATGATCGCCGCTCCGCGCTTGCCCACGCGCGGGAGGAACTCCGCCTCGATCCAGGCCTGGTCGTCGACGACCCCGGCGGCGACGCGGCCCTGTACGTGGGCGTTGAACAGGTCCGGATACATCGTGGGAGAGTGATTTCCCCACACGCCCATCTGCGTGACGTCGGTGACCGGCACGCCGAGCTTGTTGGCCAGCTGGGCGATCGCGCGGTTGTGATCCAGGCGCAGCATGGCCGTGAACCGCTCGCGGGGGATGTCCGGCGCGCTGTGCATCGCGATCAGACAGTTCGTGTTGGCCGGGTTGCCGACGACGAGGATCTTGATGTCCGAGGCGGCCTTGTCGTTGAGCGCCTTGCCCTGGACGGTGAAGATCGCTCCGTTGGCCTCGAGCAGGTCGGCGCGCTCCATGCCCTTGGTGCGCGGGCGCGAGCCGATCAGGAGCGCGACGTTCGCGCCGTCGAACGCGTCGGCCGCGTCGTCGTGAAGCTCAAGGCCGTGCAGCAGCGGGAAGGCGCAGTCGGTGAGCTCCATCGCCACGCCCTCCAGCGCGCCCATCGCCGGCGGGATCTCGAGCAGGCTCAGGGTGACCGGCGTGTCGGGGCCCAGCAGCTGACCACTGGCGATGCGGAAGACGATGCTGTAGCCGATCTGGCCCGCGGCGCCGGTGACGGCTACGCGGACGGGTGACTGGTTGGACATAGCAGGTGAGTCTCCTTTGACGGGGTCGCCGGGGGCGCGGCGACTCTAGTGCAAACCCAGTGCGCGCCGGCTCACGGCGGCCTTGACGGAAGAACTGAACTGTGGTTCATTTCTTACATGGCCTACCGTCGCACCGAACGCACCGAGGCGCGCCTTGCGCAGACGCGCGAGCGCGTCCTGCGCAGCGCCCACGAGCTGATCGCCACCGGCGGCTACCGGGCCGCCGGCGTCGCAGCGGTCGCCGCCCGCGCCGACGTCGCCACGGGCACGGTCTACCGGCACTTCCCGGGCAAGGCCGAGCTGTTCGCCGAGGTCTTCCGCCGGGCCTCCCAGCGCGAGGTCGACGCGGTCACCCAGGCGAGCACCGGCGAGGGGCCGGTCCAGGAGCGCATGGCCGCCGCAGTGGAGACCTTCGCGCGGCGCGCCCTGCGAGGGCGACGGCTGGCCTGGGCCCTGATCGCCGAGCCGGTCGACCCGCTCGTCGAGGCCGAGCGGCTCTGCTTCCGCCGGGCCTACCGCGACGCCTTCTCCACGCTGCTGGAGGACGGCGTGAGGCGGGGCGAGCTGCCAGCGCACCACCTCGAGCTCACCGCCGCGGCGATCGTCGGCGCGCTCGCCGAGGCGCTCGTGGGCCCCCTCGCCCCCGCCGCGCCGGACGCCGATCCGGATGTCTTGATCGCCGATCTCGTCGCCTTCTGCCTTCGGGCCCTCCCCGCACGAAAGGACCTCTCCGATGGTCATCAGCTCCCCGCCTGAGAACCGCTTCTTCACCCACGAGGTCATCAACCAGGCGCCGCCGCTGGTCGACATCGACCTGTTCGGCACCAACACGGTGCTGGTCGAGGCGATCGAGCGCGAGGGCGCCGGTTGGGTGCGCGAGCGCGCCCACGAGGTCGGGCGCACCTACGGCGGCGCGCCGCTGCGGTGGGGCGCCGAGGCCAACGAGCACCCACCGGTGCTGCGCACCCACGACCGTTACGGCCACCGCATCGACGAGGTCGAGTTTCACCCCGCCTGGCACCAGCTGCTGGCGCTGGGCCTGGCCAGCGAGCTGCACTCGCTGCCGTGGACGAGCACCCAGCCCCGCCCGCACACGGCGCGCACCGCCCTGTACATGAGCGCGATGCAGGCCGAGGCCGGTGTGTGCTGCCCGATCACGATGACCTTCGCGGCGATCCCGGCGCTGCGCGCGGACCCGCAGCTCGCCGCCGAGTGGGAGCCGCTGCTCACCGCCACCGGCTATGACCCGGCCCTGCGCCCGGCATCGGAGAAGGGCTGCGCGATCAGCGGTATGGCGATGACCGAGAAGCAGGGCGGCTCGGACGTGCGCGCCAACACGACGGTCGCCCGCCCGGTGAACGGCGGCGGCGCGGGGGGCGAGTACCTGCTGACCGGGCACAAGTGGTTCTGCTCGGCGCCGATGAGCGACGTCTTCCTCGTGCTCGCCCAGGCGCCGCAGGGGCTCTCCTGCTTTCTCATGCCGCGCGTGCTGCCCGACGGCTCGCACAACGCGATGCGCCTGCAGCGCCTGAAGGACAAGCTCGGCAACCGCTCGAACGCCTCCAGCGAGATCGAGCTGCAGGATGCCTGGGCGCGGATGCTCGGCGAGCCCGGCCGCGGGGTGCCGACGATCATCGAGATGGTCGGCCACACGCGGCTGGACTGCGTGATCGGCTCGGCGGCCGGGATCCGGATGGCGACCGTGCAGGCCGTCCACCACGCCTCCCACCGCGCGGCCTTCGGCCACACGCTCGTCGACCAGCCGCTGATGGCCAACGTGCTCGCCGACCTGGCGCTCGAGTCCGAGGCAGCCACGCTGCTGGCCGTGCGCCTCGCCCGTGGGTACGACGAGGCCGCCGAGGGCTCGGCCCAGGCCACCCTGTTCACCCGGCTGGCCACCGCGGTGGGCAAGTACTGGGTCTGCAAGCGCGCCCCCCATCACGCCTACGAGGCGCTCGAGTGCCTGGGCGGCAACGGCTTCGTGGAGGAGTCCGGGATGCCGCGCCTGTACCGCGAGGCGCCGCTGGCCTCGATCTGGGAGGGATCGGGCAACGTGATCAGCCTCGACGTGCTGCGCGCGCTGTCGCGCTCGCCTGAGTCGCTGGCCGTGTTCCTGGACGAGGTCGAGCTCGCGGCCGGCGCCGATGCGCGTCTGGACGCCCACGTGCAGGCGCTGCGCGCGGACTTCGCGGACCGGGAGGCGGTCGAGACGCGCGCGCGGCGGATCGTCGAGCGGATGGCGCTCGCGCTGCAGGGCTCGCTCGTCGTGCGCCACTCGCCGCCCGCGGTGGCCGACGCCTTCTGCGCCTCGCGGCTCGCCGGCGACCGGGGGCTGGAGTACGGCACGCTGCCGGCCGGAGTCGATTTCGCGGCGATCATCGCGCGCCACCGGGCCGGCGTCTGAGCCGGCCCGGCGCGGGTATCGTCCCGCCGGATGGCGAACGCACCGGGCCCCGGCATCCTCGAATCGGGCCGGCGACGCACGATCGCGATCGTCGCCGCCGCGGTCCTGGTGTGGATCGTCGCCTGGCTCGTGCTGCACAGGTCGCCCTATCGCAGCGACCCGCCCGTGCTCCCGACGCCGACCCTCTCGACCCCGGGGACGAGCACCCCCGCCGCCGCGGCACCGCCCGGGGCCCCGCGGGGAATGACGCCCGCTCAGCTCGCCCGGGTCCCCGCGCGCGTGGGGCACCGTGTCTACTGGGCCGGGCCGATGGCGCCGGACACCAACGAGGTGACGGTCAACCACGGAAACGTGTACGTGCGATACCTCCCGCCGGGGGTCGCCGTCGGCAGCCCGCGCACGTCCTTCGTGACGATCGGGACCTACCCGCAGCCCGGCGCGCTGGCAAAGCTGAACGCGGGCCGCACGCAGGCGACCTTCCTGCGCCCGCTCCCGGGCGGCGGCATCGCGATCACCACGCCGGCCCATCCGGCGAGCGTCTACCTCGCCTACCCGCGAGTTCCGCTGTCCATCGAGGTCTACGCCGCCACTCCGCGCCAGGCGCAGGCGCTCGCACTGTCCGGACGCGTCCGAGCGGTCTGACGATCACGTGACGCTGCTGATCTGCTGGGCGCTGGCCCCCCTGCTGATGGTCGTGCTGGCGCTCGGATGCGGAGCGCTGGTCGAGCTCGCCGGCGGGCGCCGGCTGCCGGGATCGCTGCTGGTCCCGGCCGGGTTCGCGGTGATCATCGTCGTCTGCGATCTGGCCGCGAGCAACTCCTCGACCGCGCCGCTGGCGCTCCCGACCGTGCTCGCGCTGGCGGTCGCCGGGCTCCTGGCCGGCGACTGGCGCCGGCGTCCGTCGCCCTGGACCATCGCCGCGGTCCTGTTCGTCTACGTCGCCTACGGGGCGCCGGTCCTGTTCAGCGGCCAGGCGACCTTCGCGGGCTACATCAAGCTCGACGACACCGCGACCTGGTTCGCGCTGGCCGATCGCGCGCTCGAGCACGGCCGCTCGGTGGCCGGACTGGAGCCCAGCAGCTACCTGCGCACGCTCCAGGTCTACCTCGACACCGGCTATCCGCTGGGCTCGTTCCTGCCGCTGGCCGCGCTACGCCGCCTGAGCGGCTGGGACGTGGCCTGGCTGTTCGCGCCCTACCTGGCGCTGCAGGGCGGGCTGCTGGCCTGTTCGCTCGACGGCATGCTCACCCGAGTGGTCACGGGCGTGCGTTGGCGCGCGCTGGTGGTCGGCGTGGCGGCCCAGCCGGCCCTGCTCTACGGGTACCTGCAGTGGGGCGGCATCAAGGAGATGGTCGGCGCCGCGCTGATCGCGACGACCGTGGCGCTGCTTCCGGAGGCCGAGCTCGACCTGCCGAATGTGCGCGCCCTGGTCCCCGCGGCGTTCGCCGCCGGGGCCGTGGTCGCGAGCCTCAGCCTCGGCGGGGCGGTCTGGTTCGCCCCGCTCGGCGCGTGGCTGGCCCTCGCCGTTGCGCGCCGCGTCCGCCGCGGGCTCAGCCGCCGCGCGATGGGGATCGGCCTCGCCGCCGCCGCAGCGATCGTCGCGCTCGTCACGGTCAGCGCGAGCGGCGGCTTCCTGGAGACCGAGCTGCACGGCCTGCAGAGCAACGCCGACCCCGGAAACCTGGTCGGCCCGCTCAACGATCTTCAGGTGCTGGGCGTGTGGCCGTCGGGCGACTTCCGGGTGCATCCCGCCGCCGAGACGATCACCCACATCCTGCTGGTGGCGGTCGGGTTGGCGATCGTCGCGGCGCTGGTCCTCGGCGTGCGCAAGCGAGCAGGGCGGCTGCTGACCTACGGCATCGGCACGACCATCGGCCTGCTGGTCATCATCATCCTCGCCAACCACTGGGTGACGGGCAAGGCACTGGCCATGAGCTCGCCCGCGGTGCTCGTGCTCGCTCTCTCGGGCACCGGGATGCTCTGGCAATCCCGCCGGCGCCTGGAGGGCGGCGTGCTGGCCGTCCTGATCGCGTTCGGCGTCCTGTGGTCCAACGCGCTCGCCTACCACGAGGTCGACCTGGCCCCCCGCACCCAGCTCGCCGAGCTCCAGACGATCGGGCGGCGGATCGCCGGGGAGGGCCCGACGCTGATGACCGAGTACAACCCCTACGGGGCGCGCCACTTCCTGCGGGCCGGGGACGCCGAGGGCGCCTCCGAGCTGCGCTTCCGCGACGTGAACCTGCTCGGCGGCGGGATCCTGCAGAAGGGCGCCTACGAGGACCTGGATCAGTTCGAGCTCAGCGCGATCCTCGTCTACCGGACGCTCGTCCTGCGC
>DATAWZ010000245.1:0-15298 GCA_036266975.1 Solirubrobacteraceae bacterium | reverse complement strand
TCTCGATGCGGCCGCAGGCGGCCATGATCTCGACCTCGCCCTTGGCGCCGTCGACCCGCAGCCGGTCGCCCGTCCGGATCTGGGCGGTCCCGTCGCGTGTCCCGATCACGCACGGAATGCCGAGCTCGCGCGCGACGATCGCCCCGTGGCTGATCGGGCCGCCGATGTCGATGACCACCGCGCTTGCGAGCATCATCATCGAGACCCAGCTTGGGTCGGTCGCCCGGCACACGAGCACCTCGCCGGGCTCGAGCGCGTCGCCGACGGCGGAGCCCGGGAACACCCGCGCGACCCCCTCGACCACGCCGGGACTCACCGGGGTCCCGGTGATCTGCACCCCATCGCGACGCTCGCCCTCGCCGATCGGGAACGGCTCGGGCACGCCGTGGAAGAGCTCGGGGATGTCGAGCGTGCGGTAGGCGTCATGCGCGGCGCGCCGTTCGGCCACGAGCGCTTGCAGATCGCCGGCCCGCGCGTCGTCCAACAGCTCGCGCGCCGTGAGCATGAACGCGTCCTCGGGGGCGCCGAGCCGCTCGCCACCGATGACGAGGGCCGCGGCGCGCGCGACATCGACGCATTGCAGGAACGCCGCCTTGCCCGATCCTCGCAGCGGGATGAACCGCATCGCCAAGCGGACAACCGCCCGCGCCGGCGCGCGCCGGGAGGCTGGCAGCGCGGCGAAGAGCTCGTGCTCGGCCGCGCGGCGCGCCTGCGCCCGCTCACGCTCGACCCGGCGCGGATCGCGCTCCTCGGGCAGCGCGCGGTACTGACCCAGCAGCTCCAGCAGCGGCGCGCGGTCGATGCGCCACACGCGCGCCGACAGCTCGCCCTCGTCCGGGCCGTGGTAGCCGTGGCGGGCCACGAACTCATCGGCGGTGAGGCGCCCGCGCGAGACTTCCCACAGGTCGGTGACCACAGCCGTCTCGGCCATCTGACCGTAGCCCGTGACCAGGGAGAGCTCGAGTCCGGCCCGCCCGGCGCGCTCGGCGGCGCGGTGCAGCTGCTCGTAGAGCGCCTGGCAGAGCATCGCCGCGAGCGTGTGCGGGCGCATCACCGCCTCGAGGCGCACGGCGGCCTCGCGGAACGCGCGCTCGGCCTCGGCGGCATCGCCGAGCGCGCCCGGCGCCACGGCGCCGCGCCAGAAGGGCTCGACCGGGCCGACGGCGGTCTGCAGCCGCGACACCAGGCGGGCTGCCGACCACGGGAGCTTCGCGGCCACGATGGGATAGCGCCCCCGCACGCGCTCGCTGCGGACTCCGGCGCGCACCTGGCCGAAGATCTGCTCCTCGATCGCGTCGCCGCTCGTTCCCGGCATGCGGTCGCCCAGAGCACGGAACGTGTTCAGGTTTCCGGCCGCACGGCCGTAGAAGACGTCCCACAGCCGGTCCTCGGGTCGCGGCGAGGCCACGACGGCGGAGCGGGCGAGCACGCCGAGGTCGCAGAAGGTGTGCTTCATCGCGCGCTCGACCGCATCGCCGAAGAAGCTCCAGGTGAGCGGTGTCACCACCCCGGGGATGGCCTCGCCGGCGTTGACCGTCGACCACGCGACGTCGCCGGGGCACGACCCGCGATGGATCGCGTTGCCGGCGGTGCCGCTCACCTCGCGACCGGCTCCTGCGGCCGCGCGGCGCTGCCGTTCGCCGACGCCCCGTCCGACGAGCTGCGGACCAAGCGGCGCAACGGCGAGCGGCCGCCGCTGCGGCCCTCGCGGAGCACGGTCTCGGCGGCGAACTTGCCGGGCAGTCCGCACAGCCCGCCGGTCGGGTGCGTGCCCGCCCCGCTCAGGTACAGCCCGGGCACCGGCGTGCGGTAGGTCCCGAAGCCCATCGCCGGGCGCAGCGGCCCGAAGCGCATCAGCAGCGGGTCGACGTGGTAGACGTTGCCGTCGGGCGCGTTGAAGCGCGCCTCCAGGTCGGGGCCGCCCAGCACCGAGCGGCCGATCTCGAGCCGATCGAGTCCCTCGTAGTACAGGGCCGCGTCGTCGAGCACCTGCTTGGTCACCCGTTCGCGCGCCTGCTCCCACGGCTCGCGTGGGTGCACGGGCAGGACCCCCGACCAGAGCCAGAACGTGTCCTGGCCCTCGGGGGCCTGCGTGGGGTCGGTCGCGCTGGGGATCGTGCAGCACCCGAGCGGCACCGGATCGGGCCAGTCGTCGCGGCTCACCGCCTCCCAACCAGCGACGTGCTGCTCGAGGGTGTGCCAGCCGATCAACGGGCGGCGTAGGTCCAGGCCGTCGCCGCGCTCGCGTTCGTGCCGCCCCAACGAGAGCCGGCCGCCGAGCGCGAGGTTGATCTTCAGCGAGGTCGCCTTGGCGAGCGCCGTCGGGATCCCCTCGGCGCGCTTGCGCATCGCGCGCGTGAGCTGGCCCTCGGGGAGCAGCTGGGTCAGCGTCACCTTCGGGTTGCAGGTCGTCACCACCGCCTCGCTCGCGAGCAGCTCCTCGCCGCCGACGAGACGCACACCGGCCACTCGCCCGGCGCGCATGACGAACTCCTCGACGGGCGCCGAGGTGCGCACGCGCCCGCCGTGGGCCTCCAGACAGCGCTGCAGCGACGCCGGCAGCGCGCCGGTGCCGCCCTCGAACATCGCCGAGTGCACGTTCTGGAGCAGGCCCATGTAGATCAGCGGCCACGCCGTCGCGTCGAGGGTCATGCGCAGGAATGCCGCCGCCGTGGCGAGGATGCCGCGGGTCAGCGGGTGCTCGAAGTGCTCGTCGATGTATTCGGCGTGCGGCGCCACGCCGAGCCGCAGCAGCGGCTCGATCAGCGCCCGCCGGCGCGCGACACGTGCCAGCCCGCGCAACAGCTCACGCGAGAGCGGTCGCGTGGGGTGGCTGTTCATGTACGGCAGCAGGATTCCCAGCGCAGCGTCGAGCATCTCGGAGAGCTCCTCCCACGCCCGTGCGTCGCGCGGGGACAGGCGCCGGATATCCGCGATCGTGCGGCGGCGGTCGCGCCAGTAGGCGATCGACTCGCCGTCGGGGCCGAGTTGCACGTGGACGGGATCGACGATCAGCTCGCGCAGGCCGTAGCGGCGCAGCTGCAGGTCGCCGGCGATCGGCGAGGCGCGAAACACGCCGGTGGCGTGGATCGCGCCCTCGTTGAACAGGTGCTCCGGGGCCTCCGGGAGGAGCGCGTTGGTCGAGGTCATGCCCCCGACGGTCGGCGAGGCCTCGACGACGAGCACGTCCAGCCCCGCTCGGGCCAGATAGCACGCCGCGGTCAGGCCGTTGTGGCCCGCGCCGACGACGATGACCTCGGGCCCCGCGGGGCGATGGCCGTTGCCGTTGTGTTGCATATCGGCCTCCTTAGGCACGCGCAGGAACGCTGGGTATCGCGACCGAGGCCGGTATCGGCGCCTCCGCGCGTGCCGGCGCCTCGCTCGGGCGCGCGGCGAGCAGCGAGAGCATCCACACCACGAGCGCCGCCAGGCCGAGCGCCACGAAGGCGGCGATCCATGGCCCCACGTAGCCGGTGTCGGTGTTGAGCCCCGCCCACACCGGCCAGCCGATGGCGGCGTTGGCGACGCCGTCGGCCATCGGAATCAGCGGGATCGCCGCGAGCAGCGCCCAAGGGCGACGCAGCTCGGGCTCGAGGCGGTAGAGCACGGCGCCCGCGAGCATCGGCATGAGCGGGTTGACAAAGCCCCACCACAGCGGGAAGCCCCAGATGTTCATCGGCTGGTGCCCGTAGTAGGTGTAGACGTTGGCGACGAGCCCGGGGGTCTCGAGCGCGACATTGACGACGAACACGAGCGCCCACAGCTGGAACAGCTGGCGGCGGTCGATGCCGCGCTTGAAGATTCGGTAGAAGAGGTATCCCTGGCCGCCGACGAACCAGCAGTAGACGAACGGCATCATCAGCGGGATCGGTCGGCCGATGAGCGTGAACGCGTGCCATTGCCCCCGCGCGGGCAGATAGCACTGGCCGAGCACGTCGACGATCGGCTCGAAGAGCACGGAGATCGCGCCGCCGATCAGGCAGTACAGGAAGAGGGGGCCGCGCCCGCGCAGCGCTTCGCGGATCGCGTACAGGAGCATCCCGCCGGCGAGAACGATCTGGATCACGGTGAACCAACTCTGCGCTCCAGACATCTTGAAGCCGTATGGCGGCTGCGGCAGCGAGGCCAGCAGGGAATGCACGGTCAGACTCCTCCTGTTCGCATCGGCGCGGGTTCGCGCCGGCTCAGCCCGTCGACGTTCGTCGCGCGAACGGCGGCGGTGATCGGCCCGCTGCCGGCGCGCGGGTTGGTGGACATCTCCAGATCGCAGAACCCCGGACGCCCGTCGATCTCGATCTCGCACAGCGTGTCGACGTCGCCGACGTTGTGGTGCTCGAACACGACCGCATCGACCGGCCGGCACTCGATGACCAGCGGGTCATCATCGGGCAGCATCCACGTCGCGGTGCCGCCGCGGTTGCTCGTGCCGTCGGGTTCGAGGGCGACCACGACATCGACGTCCTCGGCGTGGGTGATCTCGCCGTCACGCATGACGTAGCCGAAGCGCCGCAACGTGCCGTCAACGGCGTGCCAACAGATCAGCCCGAACGACAGCTCGGGCCCGATGGTGCCCGGGACCCATCGGTGGTTGAGCAGCGTGTCCCACCGCCGCAGTCCCCAGCTGCGGTCGCGATGGCACAGGCCGTCGACGCTGTAGGTCCGGCCGTCGAGCTCGATCGTGCCGGTGATGCGCCCGGACGCCTCGAAGTGAGCGGAGGCGAAGTCATCCCCGAGCGAGCCCGAGTCGGGCGGAAAGAAGTCGATGCGGGGGTGAAAGTCGACGACGACGAGGTCGGCGGCGCATCCATCGTCGTCGATCCGGTAACGCAGCGAATCCCCGGTCGAGAGGATGCGGTAGCGGCCGTCGAGTGCGCCGAAGCCGTCGTCCAGGCGGTCGGCGTCCCCGAGACGGTTGGTCGTGTTGCGCCGGAAGCGCGTGCCCTCGTGAGTGACCAAGCCGAACCACAACGCCGCGATCCCACCCGCGTGATTGGGCTCGTGGCCGATGCGGATCACGCCCCCGATCCCGGCGTCACGATCGTGGAAGACGCAGAACGCGCTGTCCTGCCACCACTCCTCGCCGGTCGGCGGCTGGCGCAGGTCGCCCGCGGCGGTGTGCTCGATGAAGGTCATCGCGGGACCGCCGCGCCGGCGCGGCCACGCCGCATCGCACGCTGGTAAGCGTCGAACCAGATCTCCTGATAGGTGGCGTGCGTGACGCGCCCGTGCTCGTCCTCCCAGCGGTAGACGCTGTCGTGGAAGGTGACGTTCGGCCAGGCCGGGATCGGCGCCATCGCCAGCGCACGGCCGCTGAACCGATACACCCGCCCACCCTCGTCCTCGGCCTCGATCTCCTGGCGCGTGGCGGCGTACAGCGTCGGATGGCGCTCGAGCACGTCGCGCCGCACGCGCACGATGTCGCGCGTCGCGCCGTCCTCGATCACCCACGCGAAGTGGTGAGAGGGGCGGTCAGCGGGCACGTCGTAGGTCCCAAGCCAGGCGGGCTCGGTGTCGGCGGGCTCGTAGCTGACCTGGTTGAAGACCAGGTCACCGTCGAAGCACATCGGCGACCACCCGATCGGCGGCACCGGGGCTCCTGGCGCCTCGGTGCGCACCTGCCGCCAGGAGCGGTCACGGGGCGCGAAGCAGTCGACCTCGTAACGCTCGCCCCCGAGCACGAGCTCGCCAGCGACGTGCATGAACTGCTCGCTGCCGCCCGGCGCGAGGGCCGGGTCGCTGTCGCGCTCCTCGCCGGGCATCACGTGGCCGCGCGCGAGCAGCGGCGTCACCGCCTCCTGCACCAGATCGAACGAGGCGCCCGCACCCTGGAAGGTCAGGTGCACGCTGTGGCCGGGTCGCAGGAACTCGATCCGCAGGCCGTTCGCGCTGGTGATCACGTTGCCGTCGATCGCCGGCCAGGGCATCGTGTTGCGGTAGTCGACGAACGCGAGATCGCCGACGCTGAGGTTCTCCACGCCGCGAAAGATGCACACGCCGCCCTGCGAGAGCGGGAACGCCGGCTGATAGCGCAGGTAGATGAACGCGCCGAGTTCGGCCTCGGGGATGCTGCATCCGAAGTAGTGGGTGTGGATGGTCCACGGATCCCAGTGCTCGCCGCTCGGCAGCGGCAGCCACAGGTCGGTCTCTGCAGGGTGCGTTGCGATCCCCATCAGCTCTCCGGGGGGCCAGAATACACAGGGTTGAAATCTTTTTCAATTCTGAAATATGATTCAGCCCAGAGGGATCGGGATGAGCACAGAGGTGAGCCAAGAGCGTCGGACGCGCAGCGCGCGTCAGCGAGCGCGCACGCGCCGGAAGCTCACCGACGCTGCGCGGACACTGATCGCCGAGAAGGGCGTCGAAGGACTGCGGATCTCCGAGATCACCGAGCGCGCCGACGTCGCGCTCGGGTCCTTCTACAACCACTTCGAGTCCAAGGACGACCTCGTTGCCGAGGTCGTCGCCGACACCATCGAAGCGATGGCCGAGGCGATCGAGGCGACGATGGCGGGGCTCGAGGACCCCGCTGAGGCGGTGAGCTTCGCGGCGCGCAGCTACGTCCGGCTCGTCGCCGAGAACGCCGAGCTCGCCTCGCTGCTCGTCAACCTGGACCGCGCCGACGCCCAGTTCGAGCGCGCCGTCCTACCCTACGCGCTCGGCGCGATCAGCCGCGGCATCGACGCCGGCCGCTTCCAGGTCGCCGACCCCCACCTCGCACTGATCGCGATCATCGGCAGCACGCTCGCCGTCATGCGGGCAATCCTCGACGGTCGCTACGAGGGCGACGTCGACACGCTCCACGCCGAGGGCGTGCTGCGTGCGGTCGGGCTCACCCCCGAGGACGCGCACGCCGTCGCCACCCGAGAGCTCCCGGCGCTCGACGCCGCCACCCATGCGACCGACTGATGCCGACGGTCGGTGAACCTCGCGTGGCCGGACTCGACACCAACGTGCAAGACGCCCCGGCACCCGCGCTGCGAAACCTCCTCGAGGACGCGCTCGCGAGCGGCCTGCCGGAGGTGCCGCGGCTGAGCTATGCGCACACGAGCGTGCGGTTCGCGATCGCCGGACAGGGCGCCCTCGCGACGCTGCTGCTCGACCGCACCCCGCCGGTCGTCGCCGGGCCGGACGAGCCCGCGGAGGTCGAGATCGAGCTCGCGTCGGCCGACGCTCGCCGTTTCGCGGGCGGAAACCTTCCGATGCCGGCCGCGGTGATCAGCGGTACCGCCCACACCCGCGGCCCGGTGCGCAAGTACCTCGAGGTCGATCCCATCCTGCGCCGCCTGCTCTCACTCCGCCATCCGGCGACGAGCAACGGCGCCCACCATGCACGCACGGGCGGCGCAGCCGCCGACCGGTCCGCGCTCGACCCGTCGCTGCTCGCCATCGAGACGCGCGCCCTCCACAAGAGCTTCGGCGTCCATCGGGTCCTCACGGGCGTTGACCTGACCGTGCCGGAAGGCACGATCGCGGTCGTGCTCGGACCGTCCGGGACGGGCAAGAGCGTGCTGCTCAAGCACATCATCGGCCTGCTGCGCGCCGACTCGGGCGACGTGCTGATCCGGGGCCGGCCCTACAGCCGGATGAGCCGCTCGGAGATGCTCGCGCTGCGCACCGAGATCGGGGTGATGTTCCAGGACGGCGCGCTGTTCACCACGATGACCGTGTACGACAACGTCGCCTTCCCGCTGCGCCAGCACACTGACCTGGGCGAACGCGAGATCCGGGAGGTCGTCCTCGAGCACCTCGCGAGCGTCGGGCTCGGCCATGCCGTCGACCTGCTTCCGCATCAGCTCTCGGGCGGGATGCGCAAGCGCGCCGGCCTGGCCCGCGCGCTGGCCATGGATCCGGCGATCGTGCTCTGCGACGAGCCCGACTCGGGCCTGGACCCGGTGCGCACGTCGCTGCTCGCCGACCTGCTGATCGAGCAGCACGGGCGCGTGGGCGGCACGATGCTCGTCATCACGCACAACGTCGCGCTCGCGCGCCGGATCAGCCATCACATCTCGATCCTCTGGCACGGTAGGGTCCTCGAAGCAGGCATCACCGAGGAGATCCTGGGTTCCGACACCGCGTTCGTTCAGCAGTTCCTCGCCGGCAAGGCCGACGGCCCGCTCGGCATGGACTGAGCCCATGTGGCCGGGGGCGACCGAGGATCGCCTGCGCGCGCACGTCGGACGGATCACAGAGCTCACCGCGGTTCAGCGGCAGCTGCTCGGCTACACGAGTGTCGCCACGCTGCTCGCGCGGGCAGCCGACGCGGCCCGCACCACATGCGGCTTCCGCCGTGCGGTCGTGCTCTCGATCGGCGACGGCGAGCTGATCGCGGCCGAAAGCGACGCGCTCGGCGACGAGGCCAGCGACCAGCTGCGCCGCCGCGCCCTCGCCCAGCCGATCCCACTCACCGCGGGGACCGTGGAGGCCGAGCTCGTCCGTCGGCCCGAACGCAGTGCCGGCCGGACGCGGACGGGCCTCGCCAGCGTCGTGGCCACCGCACTCGCCCTGGACCACCACAGCCTCGGCGTCGTGGCGCCTGACTCCCGAGCGCTCGCGCTGCTGGCGCTCGATCGCCCCGATCCGGCGGTCGACGACCTCGACCACGCGGCCGTCGACGCGTTCGGCGCGATGCTCGCGGTCACCCTCGAGCACGTCGTCCTGCGCGCCCGCGTCGCCGAGCTCTCGCACGAGCTGCGTCACCTCGCCGGCTCGGCGCAGGCGCTGATGGCCGAGGTGCTCGAGGCGCCGGTCAGCCTCCCCGCCGGGAGCCGCCACCGCTCGGCGTTCCTGCCCGTCGACGCGATTCACTCCGGGCCGCTGCCGCAGGGTCAGCTGCGCGAGCTGCTCAGTGAGCGCGAGATGGTGATCTCCGCGCTGCTCGCCGAGGGCCGCTCGAACCGCGAGATCGCCGAGCAGTTGTTCCTTTCGCCGGAGACCGTCAAGACGCACGTCGCCCGCCTGCTGCGCAAGCTCAACGCGTCGAACCGCGCCGAGGCCGTTTCGCGCTATCTGCGGCTCACGCAGGCCCCGGCGGACTGAACCACCCGATCGCGCGCGCCATCCCCCTGTTCGGGTGATGACTTGGCTGCGGCCAGTGTCTAGAAGTTGCCCATGGAAGGGAGGACAGGGGCCGCGCCGGTCGGCGGCGGTGCCACACCGGAGCGTGCGCTGAACCGGCGCGTGACTGCGTCGGAGCTGCTGCTCGCATCGGGCACCTTCGCCAGCCTGCGCTCCGCCGGCGAGATGGGGGCGCTCGCCGTACGCAGCGTGACCGTGATGGTGCGGCCGCCCTACTCCTGGTTCCGCGAGGGGGTCGTCGAGACCTCGAAGGCGTGCCGCCGCTGCCTGATCCCGCTCGCGATCTCGGTGTCGGTGTTCATCGTCGCGCTGTCGATCCTCGTGTTCGGCAACCTGCTGCACGAGCTCGGCGCGACGGACCGTCAGGCCGGCGGGATGTGGATCGCGTTCACCCGCGAGGTGTGCGTCTGGGTCACCGGCATGGTGTTCGCCGGGGTCGCCGGCAGTGCGATCACCGCCGATCTCGGGGCGCGCAAGATCCGCGAGGAGCTCGACGCCCTCGCCGTGCTCGGCGTCGATCGCTTTCGCACCCTCGTCGTGCCGCGCGTGTTCGCGACGACGATCGCCGCGCCGGTGCTCGGGATGCTCGCAACGACGATCGTCACCGGCGTCAACTACGCGATCGCGCCGGGCCACCTGGGCCTGCCGCCGTCGGTGTGGCGCGACAGCCTGATCGGCGACATCATCCCGCTCGATCTCTACTCCGCCCTGATCAAGTACACGATCATCGGCTTCTTCGTCGGCGTCGTCGCCACGCACAAGGGACTGACGAGCCAGCCGGGGGCTGAGGGCGTCGGGCGCGCGGTCAACCAGACCGTGGTCATCACCTTCTTCGGCGTCTGGCTGATCAACACGCTGTTCAACCTCGCCTACCTGACGGCGTTCCCGCAGACGGCGATTCTGCGCGGTTGACGTGGAAGCCGCGACCACCGAGCTTGCACCGCTGACGCCGGCGCGGCGAGAGACGCGAATCGAGGCCCTGCTCCGCGAGGCGGGCGAGCTGACCCGTTTCACCGGCCAGTCGATCGCGGCGCTCGTCAGGACGCCGCGCTACACCGCCGAGATCCTGCGCCAGGCGGCGATTCTCGTGCGGGGCACGACGCCGCTGATGTTCGTGATGAACGCCTTCTTCGGCTGTTCGATCATGAGCTTCGCGTTCTTCTTCCTGCGCTCGATCGGCGCCTCGGACTTCGCCGGGGTGCCCGTGGCGTTCGCCGACCTGCGCGTCGGCGCGCCGTTGATGTTCGGCTACGTGTTCGCGTCGAAGGTCTGCTGCGGCTTCGTGGCCGAGATCGGTGCCATGAAGATCAACGAGGAGCTCGACGCGTACGAATCCAACGGCGTCGATCCCCTGCGCTACGTCGTCGGCACCCGGATCCTCGCGGTCGCGATCTTCCTGCCGATCGGCTGTGCGGTGTCGCTCGTCGGCGAGCTCGCCGGCAACTATCTGCTCGGTGTGGTGGTCCTGCACGGCATCTCCGGCCAGGGATTTCTGCAGCTGTTCTGGGGGGCGCAGGGTCTGTCCGACCAGTTCCTGGTCTTCGTCGGGCAGGCGGTGCTGGCGCTGAGCGTGGCGGTCGTGGCCTGCTTCTACGGCCTGCGCACGGCCGGCTCGTCGGCGGCGGTCGGGGACTCGGTCGCGCGATCGCTCGTCGTCAACCTCGTGCTCGTCCACCTCTACACCGGCTTCTTCGTGGTGCTGTTCTACGGCGTGAACCTGCATATGTCGATCGGCGGCTAGTGGTGCCTGCGGTAAATCCGGTCGTCGATTCGCGAGCGAAAATCGAGCATGGCCAGGACGCAGGGAGCCGGAACAGCAGCGCTATTTCGGCTCCCGAGGACGCCGCCAGGCGAAGATTTGCAGCCGCGAAGCGGGAGCGGATTTGCGGGAGGTGCCACTAGCGTGCCCGCCGGCTCGACAGCCGACGGCGGACTTCCCCGCCTGCTCCTCACGGCCGCAGTGGTGGCAATCGCGCTCGTCGCCCTGATCCTCGCCACCTCCTCGAGCGGCCCGCCGCACCGGTTGTTCGTGACCGTGCCCGACGCCACCGACGCGATCGCCGGCCAGGACATCCGCGCCGCAGGCCAGAACGTCGGCCAGATCGACTCGATCGAGCCCGTCGATCGCGGCCGCGCGGTGCGCATCGAACTGGGGATCGATGGCACCGAATGGCCGCTGCCAAGCGGAACGCGGTTCGCGCTTCACTGGGGCGGCACGATCTCCTACGACAACCGCTACCTCGAGCTGACGCGCGGGCCCGCCAACGCGCAGCCGCTCGCCGAGGGTCAGACGCTGCCGGCAGCGGACTTCAGCGTGCCGGTGGAGTTCGATCAGCTGCTCGGCACGTTCACCCCGGCGGTGCGAGGCGACCTGAAGGCGTTCCTTGACCGTGCCGGAGTGGCACTGCACGTCGCCGAGCCGGACCTGCGCGCCGCGATCGGACAGGCGCCGCCGGCGCTGACCCAGGCGAGCGACGTCCTGCAGGACCTCGACGCGAACGAGGCGGCACTCAACGCCCTCGTCATCTCCAGCGACCACGTGGTCGGCGCCGTGCAGACGGCCGAGCCCGGCGTGGGACAGCTGATCTCCGGCGCGGCGGCGACGTTCGGGGCGGTCGCCAGCCAGGCCAGCGCCCTGCAGAGCACGCTCAGCGCGACGCCCGCGACCCTGATCGACGCGCGCATGACTCTCGGGCACGCAGACCGGACCCTGACCGCCGCCGGGAGCCTGCTCGGGCACCTCGCCCCCGGCGTCGCGCAGGCGCGGTTGCTCGCGCCGCCGCTCGACAACCTGCTCGAGACGCTGACCCAGGTCGGTCCGAACGCGATCTCCACGCTGGCCACCGCGCGCAGCGCGACGGCGCAGGTGAACCCGTTGCTCGTGAAGGCGACATCGCTGATGCCCGAGCTCGGCTCGATCGGCAAGCAGGCGATCAACGAGCTCGACTGCATCCGGCCCTACACCCCGGACATCATCGCGTTCTTCACCAACTGGGGCGACTGGCTCTCCTACACCGACGGCAAGGACCGCTACGGCCAGGCGAACGTCGAGAGCCTGCTGCCCGCGGCGAGCAACACCGAGACCGAGACGTCGGCCCAAGCCGCCGCGGCGTTCCCTGGCCTGGAGTACGGCTTCCCGCGGCCGCCGGGCTACGACGCCGGGCAGCCCTGGTTCCTGCCGCAGTGTGGCGCCGGTCCGAACGCGCTCAACCCCGCCGACGACCCCGAGTCCAAGCCCTACAACCTGCTCGAGCAGATCCCGGGGCTGTCCAGCTTGGGCGGTGCCGGATGAGGCGCCTGGTCGGCTTCCTGCTCGCCGGCGCGGGAATCGCGGTCGTCCTCGCCGTGGCCCTGAGCGGCGGCAGCTCCTATGTCATCCGCGTGCGGCTCGCAGACGCCGACGGCCTGCGCCCGCAATCGCCGGTGATGATCGGCGGCGTCCCTGCGGGGACCGTGTCGCTGGACCTCGCCCCCAACGACCAGGTGATCGCCGAGCTGCACATCAACCACTCGCAGGCACCGGTCGGCCGCAACGCCTCGGTGGCGATCGCGGCGGTCAACTTCCTCGGACAGGAGGAGGCCGAGCTCACCCGCGGCGATCTCGCCGACCCGGCGCCCTCCGGGTACACGATCCCCGCGTCGAACGTCAGCGTCTCGACCGACCTCGACCAGGTGCTCGACGTGCTCGACCCCGACACGCGTGCGCGGCTGGCCATCCTGATCGACGAGGCCGGCGCGGCGTTCACCGGTCGCCGGGCGGACTTCAGCGAGATCCTCGCGCAGCTCCCGCACACGCTCACTGACGCCCAGGCGCTGCTCGGCCAGCTGGTCAGCGACAACCACACCCTCGCGAACCTCGTGACGACCAGCGACCAGTTCGTCGGCAGCGTGGCCGCCCGACGCACGCAGCTCGAGGGCCTGATCGACAGCGTCGGCCAGGCGTCGGTGAGCGTCGCCGCGCGCCGCGCCGACCTCTCCCAGACGCTCGAGCGGGCTCCCGCCACGCTCGCTTCGCTCCACACCTTCCTCGGCCGGCTGCAGTCGGCGACGGTGCCCCTCGGCCCGGCGGCCCGGGAGATCACCGACTCGGCCCCGCCGCTGACCGCGGCGCTCGACCAGGTCGCGCCGTTCACGCGGGCCGCGACCCCGACCTTCAACGCCGCGACCGAGGTGGCGCCCGCCGTCACGCAGCTCGCCGACGGCGCGACGCCGGTGCTCGCCCAGGCCAACCCGGTCGTCGCCTCCCTGTCGACGTTCAGCACGGCGCTGACGCCGATCAGCGGGATCCTCAACCACAGCGTCGACAACATCCTCGCGGTCGTCGACAACTGGTCGCGCGCGATCCAGTTCCGCGACGGGCTCTCGCACGTGTTCCGCGGTGAGGCGTCGATGACCGCGGACGTGCTCGAGAGCCTGGTCGACCGCATGCTCGCCCAGCAGCAGTCCGCCCAGAAGGCGCACCAGCCGGAGTCGAATACCCACGCGCAACCGGCCGCCCAGACGCCGAGCGCCTCGCGGCCGACCCCGGCTTCGCCCGCGCCGGCGCAGGGAGCGGTCGGCACCGTGCAGCAGATCGTCAGCAACGTCGTCAACACGGTCACCCAGAGCCTTCCCCTCCCGGGCCAGGGCTCGAGCGGATCGCAGTCTGGCCAGCTCCTTCAGCCGCTCCTGAACTTCCTGCTTGGCAAATGACCCTCACCGCTCCCAGCCGCGATCGTCCCCTGCCCCCGCGGCCGCCCGGCCGCGCCCGCCGGCACGACACCGAGCCGCCACTGCGCTCACTGGTCAAGGGCCTGGCCGTGACCGTCGTGGTCGGCTTCGTGATCTGGATGGCGATCAGCGCCTACAACGGGATCCCGTTCGTGAGCTACCGGACGGTGTACGTGTCGATCCCGAATGCGGGCAACCTGCTCGAGCACGACCCGGTGCGGATCGCCGGCGTGCGGGTGGGACAGGTACTCGGCAAGGGCCTGGCCTCGGATGGGCGGGTGCGCCTGAAGCTTCAGCTCCAACCGGGGCTGCAGTTGCCGGTCGGGACCGCCGCGGAGGTGCGCGCTCAAGGGCTGCTCGGGGCGCGCTACGTCGAGCTGATCCCCGGCCACGGCCGCCGCATGCTCGCCAACGCGAGCACCATCCAGGCGCCGGCGACCGCGCTCACCTACGGCCTGCCCGACGCGCTGGACACCTTCGACGCGCAGACGCGCGGCGCGCTCGGGACGATGGTGCGCGAGCTCGGCACCGGCCTGCTCGGGCGCGGCGAGCAGCTCAACGAGGCGATCCAGCTCTCGGCGGGGGACATGGTGCCCTTCCAGCAGCTCGCCCAGACGATCCTCTCGCATCCGGGCGCAGCCGCCCGCCTGCTGCCGTCGCTCGACCGGATGACCACCGCGCTGGCCGCCGAGCGCACGCCGATCAGCGACACGTTCGCACCCGGGGCGCGCGCGCTCACGCCGTTCGCCGACCAGCGCACCGCCGTGCGCGCGACGCTCGCCGCCGCACCCGGCGCGCTGAGCGCCGCCAACGCCGGGCTGAGCGAGGGCGAACAGCTGCTCTCGGCGGCGCAGGCGCTCGCCGACTCGGCGCAGCGGACGCTCCCGTACGCGCCCAGCGGACTGCGCGCGCTCACGGCGCTGCTCGCCGACACCCACGGGGACCTCGGGGCGGCGACGTCGCTGCTCGCGGCGGCCAAGCCCGCGGTCCCGGCGGCGCTGAAGCTCACGAGCAGCCTGCAGCCCGTCCTCTCGCCGCTGGGGCAGTGGCTCTCCAACCTCACGCCGATGTTCAACCAGATCGCGCCGTACGGCTGCAACATCGAGAACTTCGGCGCCGTCTTCCGCAGCATGACCGGCTTCGGTGGCATCGGAACCGGGCCCAACGGGCCGGCGGCCTCGTTCCGCCTGACCATCGTGCCGCCCGGCCTCGGGGCCCTGGGCGCCATCGACAACTCGGGGCTGACGGCCCGCGACGGCTACCCGCCGCCGTGCAAGTACCTGGACACGACCTACCCGATCGCGGTGGAGCACTCAGGATGAGTCAGCGACGGCACTTTGATGATCGCATTCTCGGTCTGATCACGCTGGCCGTGGTCCTCGCCCTGATGCTCGGCGACTTCACCGGTGTGATGCGCAATGCGTTCAGCGGCGGAGGGCGCACTCTGCGGGCCGTCTTCGCCGACACCCAGCAGCTTCAGTCCGGCGACCTGGTCCGTATCCGGGGCGTCGAC
>DATAWZ010000244.1:0-19008 GCA_036266975.1 Solirubrobacteraceae bacterium | reverse complement strand
CTCGTCGTGCATCGCCTGCGCGGTGCCCGGGTCGAGCGCCAGCTCGAACTGCCGCCGCCAGTCGAAGTCGAAGCGCGCCTGGCTGAGCTCGCGGTCCCACTCGGCCGCCCGGCGGTTGCCGCGCGCCAGGTCGGCGGCGTGGGCGGCGATCCGGTAGGCGATCAGGCCCTGCTTGACGTCCTCGGCGTTGGGGAGCCCCAAGTGCTCCTTGGGCGTGACGTAGCAGAGCATCGAGGTCCCGTGCCAGCCGACGATGGCGGCGCCGATGGCCGACGTGATGTGGTCGTAGCCGGGGGCGATGTCGGTGACGAGCGGCCCGAGCGTGTAGAAGGGCGCCTCGTGACAGACCTCCTGCTGGCGGCGCACGTTCATCTCGAGCTGGTCCATCGGGACGTGCCCGGGGCCCTCGATCATGACCTGCACGTCCTGCTCCCAGGCGCGCGTGGTCAGCTCGCCGAGCGTCTGTAGCTCGGCGAACTGGGCGGCGTCGGAGGCGTCGGCGATCGAGCCCGGGCGCAGCCCGTCGCCGAGCGAGATCGAGACGTCGTAGCGACGCATGATCGCCAGCACATCGTCGAAGCGCTCGTACAGCGGGTTCTCGGCGAGGTGGTGGACCATCCAGCGCGCGAGCACCCCTCCGCCGCGCGAGACGATCCCGGTCACGCGGTGCTGGCACAGCGGCAGGTGCTCGAGCCGCACGCCGGCGTGAATCGTCATGTAGTCGACCCCCTGGCGTGCCTGGTGCTCGATGACCTCGAGCAGCAGGTCGGCGGTCAGGTCCTCGATCTGCTTGACCTGCTCGATCGCCTGGTAGATCGGAACGGTGCCGATCGGCACGGTCGCGGCGGCGATGATCGCCTCGCGCGTCTCGTCGATCAGCTTGCCCGTGGACAGGTCCATCACCGTGTCGGCGCCCCACTTCTCCGAGACCGTGAGCTTCTGAACCTCCTCGGCCAGCGACGAGCTCGTCGGCGAGTTGCCGATGTTGGCGTTGATCTTCACGCGCGCCCGCAGGCCGATGGCCATCGGGTCCAGGGCACGGTGGCCGATGTTCGCCGGGATGATCATGCGCCCGCGGGCGACCTCGTCGCGAACGGTCTCCGCGGGCAGGTGCTCACGCTCGGCGACCCGCTCCATCTCGGGCGAGACCACGCCCTGGCGGGCGACGTGGCGTTGGGTGACGCACTCCGCGTCGGCGGGAAAGGCGGTCCGGTGGGGCATAGCGGCTCCCTTCGCTGGCATGATCCAGATCAGGTTCTGTGGGTCGGCGCGGCGCGCCCTCTCAGCCCGTGGGCTCCCCAGTTCTCCTCGATCCTGACAGAACCGAGCGGACTATGATCGGGGCGGCGCCCGAGGGACGCCCGACCGGTCAGCCGCCGGTCGCATTGACAGGGGAGCGGATGCTGCCGGACCAGGCCGAATTGGCGCTCTACCGAGCGATCGTCGCGCGCATCACCGAGGGCGTGCTCGTGATCCGCGTTTCCGATCGGACGGTCGCCTGGAGCAACCCGCGGCTGAACGCGCTGCTCGGCTACGGCGAGCGCGGGCTGGAGGGGCAAGCGGCCTCGGCAGTGCTGGGCGCCAAGGCCGACGCCGTGCTGCAGCGCGGACATGGCTGGGCCGGGGTCATGACGGTCCTGCGAGAGGACGGCGCCGCGCTGCGCTGCGAGGCCGCGGTGTCCCCCTTCGAGCACCCCGAGGACGGGTCGGTGTGGCTGGTGATCTGCTCGAAGCTCGCCCGCGAGCCCGAGCCACCTCGCATCGGCGTGACGCTGCCCGAACGCGGCACCTGGCGCGATGACCTACGCCGCGAGCTGGGGCGCGCACGGCGCTCGGGCGCGCCGGTCGCGCTGGCCATCTTCTCCCTGGACGGGCTCGACGACCTCGGCGGCGCGGCCGCGGTCGATGCGCTCGCCGGGAGCACCGAGGCGTGGCGGCGCGCGCTGCGCGATACCGACACCATCGCCCACTACGAGTTCGGCGAGCTCGACTACGCGGCCGTCCTGCCCGACTGCGCGCCGGAGATCGGCGACGCCGTCGTCGAGCGCGCCCGAGCGGCGACCCCTGGCGGGTTGACCACCTCCGCAGGGCTCGCCTTCTGGGATCGGGACGAGAGCCCGGTCCAGCTCGCGGCCCGGGCCCACGCGGCGCTGCGCACCGCGCGCCGCGCGGGAGGCGATTGCTGCGTGCTCGCCTCGCCGCCGTCGGCGGACTGAACGCCGGCCTATCGGTGCGGCGTGGTCGCCTTGGGTGCGCACGTGCGCACCCGCCGCTTCGCCTCGAAGCGGCGCCCGTTACGCAGCGTGCCCCGCAACACCACCGTTACGGTCTCGCGCGGGCGGCCGGCGAGGCTCACGACGACCCCGTCACGCCCGCTTCGCCGGACCTTCGCTCGGCGGCCGTTGACCGTCGCGCTGACGGTCTTGATCGCGGCCAGGTGGGCAGGCGCCGGGTGGATGGTGACCGTCCGGCGCCCGACGCACGCCGGCGCGGTGACGCTGTTCCCGGCGACCCCTTGGCTCGGGCTCTGGGCCTCGAGCGGGCCGCCCGTCGCCGCCGGGAAGGACCCGGCCGGAGCGAGCGGCAGCTCGAGGCTCGACGGAGCGCTCGCGTTGCGCTGGAGCTGGTAGGCGCCGCCGACGAGGTTGGTCAACTCGGTCAACGTGGGGATGATGTGCGGGGTCTCGGAGGTCGACACCGTGATCCGCAGTCGATGGCCGGGCTCGATCGTGTCGAACGTGGTGAAGATCTCCACGTCGTAGCGAGTCACCTGCCCGGGGGCCACCGGCTGAGCCGAGGCCTGGGTGAACGGGTGGTAGGGGAGGATCGGCATCCCGTCCGGCGCGTCCCACGTGTCGCCCCGGTCCAGGGCGCGGAGCGAGCCATCCAGGACGCCCTCGGTGAGCGAGCGGGACTCGCCGTTGGGCGCGACGTCCGAGACGGTGACCACCCACTCGGTGTCCTTGGTGTTCGCGCTCGCGTACAGCGTGGCGCCGATCGGTCCGGCGAGCGTCTCGGCCTTGCTGAACGGCGCGGTGGTGTAGTTCTCGGTCCCCGGGCCGATCTGCGAGAGCGTGGCGTTCTGGGTGCACGGATCGGTCAGGCCCAGGAAGCTCAGGCCGAGCACGCCGGCGCCCGCCGCCCACTGCTCGAGCGAGTTTGCGCACTGAAGCGAGACGCCGGTCCAGAGGAGCGGATCGGCCCCGCTGGACGCGGTCGGTGCGCTCGTCGAGAGCGAGCCGCCGGCGCCGAGGTAGTAGCGCGTCGGCGTGGCCTGCGGGAAGGGGAAGTGTGAGGCCTCGACCCACTGGTCGCTGCCGAGGTCGTAGGCGTGGAAGGGGTTCTGGGTCTGGTCGATGCCCGTCGGGATGTCCTTCAGCCAGCGGTCGAACCAGGCCAGCTCGACCCCGTCGAGGTCCAGCCCGTGGTAGTCGAGCCCCGCGCCGATCGTGACGTGGTACCAGGGTCCCTGCAGGAGCTGGTAGCGCCCGGTGACCGGCTGGGTGGCGGTCATCGGGCCGAGCACGGGCCGCCCGTCGTAGGCGTTTTGGAAGCCGGAGTAGTTCAGCGGCTCGCCGCGCTGGAAGAGGTCGAACCAGCCTCCGACCAGGAAAGCGGGGATCCCGTTGGCGACGATCTTCTGCAGGTCGTTGATCGGATCGCGTTCCTGCCAGAACGGCCCGTCGTAGGCGTCGGTGCCGCCGGTGGCGATGCTCAGCAGCAGGGGCACGCTCTGGTCCAGCAGCCCGCTGACGTGGTCGGCGACCACCTGGGGCGTATCGGCGCCCGGGCTCGCGATCGGCGCAATCGTGTTCACGCCCGCGCCGATCGCCAGCAGGTAGGGCAGGTTGAACTCGGCGCTCACCAGCCCGCCGGCGGAGACCTCGTCGCGGTAGACGTCGTTGGCGGCGATGATCGGGAAGATCGCCTTGATCGGCGAGTTCGGCCCGGCGTCGGCGGCGACCGGGAACTGGGTGATGCCCAGGTAGGACGCGCCGACGAGACCCACCTTGCCATCGGAGTCGGGCAGCTGGGTTGCCGCCCAGTGCACGACGGTCAACCCGTCCTGGGCCTCCTGGGGCTGGAGCAGGTTCCACTGGCCCCCCGAGCCGCCGGTCCCGCGGATGTCCATCGTGACGCCGATGTAGCCGCGCTCGACCAGATAGGGGTCGTTGCCGGCGATGGCGCCGATGTCGAGGTCGCCGACCGTCCCGAGGGGCTCGTTGGCGCTCACGCTCGAGACGTAGGGGCTCTGGCTGAGCAGCACGGGGAAGGGGCCGGGGGCCGGCTTGCCGGTCTTCGGATCGGTGGGGTAGACGACCTGGACGTGCAGCGGCGTGCCGTCGGGCGCGGTCACCGTGTACTGGGCCGTTCCGAGCCCGTAGGTGGCCGCTTCGGGCGTCCACGCGCCGGCGGGCGCGGCGAACGCGAGGACGGCGACGGCGGCCAGTGCGCTGACCAGCACGCCGATCGTGGCGCGCGTCCGGCGTGCGGTGAACATCATGTTCCTGCTCCGATCCCCACGGTGGTTTGCCCCGGAACATAGATTGCGATCGGTCGCAATGTCAACTACCCTGGCCCACGGTATGGCGCCGCCGGTCAACATTGGGGCCCCTGAACTCCCCCAGCTCGATATACACCATAACCCTCGAGTCGAGGATTATGGTCTGAGGCGGCGCACCCAGCGCGAGCGCCGCGAGTCGACGGTGGCCAAGCTCGTTGACGCGACGATCGCCGCGCTCGTCGAGGCCGGCTACGCGCGCACCTCGGTGAGCGAGATCTGCCGTCGCGCCGGGGTCTCGCACGGGGGTCTGTTCCGGCACTTCCCCACGGTCCAGGACCTCGTCGTCGCCGCCGCCGAGGAGGTCGCACGCCGACAGACCCAGGACTTTCGCGAGCGCTTTGAGGGGAAACGAGGGGCCCCGGCCGCGATCTCCTCGCTGAGGGAGACGGCCCGCCAGCCGATCAACTCGGTGTGGCTCGAGTTGCTCGTCGGCGCTCGCACCGACCGCGAGCTGCGACGCCGCCTGGAGCCGGTGACCCGCGAGCACTACCAGGCGATCCTCGCCGTCGCCCGGACGCTCCCGCGGACGCCGGACGTCTCCGACCGGACGCTCGAGCTGCGGGTACTCCTGCTGCTGCACCTCTTCGACGGCGAGCGCCTGATCCGCGACATCATCCCCGACTCCGCGCGCGAGGATGCCCTGCTCGAGCTCGTCATCGGCCTGCTCACCGGGGCCCCACCGGGGAACGCGACTCCGCCCCCCGCGTGACCCCCGCGGTGAGGCCAATGACGGCGATCAGCGGCACGCGAGCGCATCGACCCGACCCTTATGCTGTTCTCGTCTGAGAGCGGTGTCATGGATTCATGGAGCCGCAACGTGGGCCACGCAACGCAAACATTCTGGGGACGTAACGGGCGCCGGATGAGGCCGCGGTGAAGAGCGAGAATGTGATCTGGCAGCGAACGGTCGTCGACCGCGCCCAGCGCTGGGCGGCGTTGGGCCATCAGGGCGCGACGATCTGGTTCACCGGGCTCCCCGCGGCGGGCAAGTCCACGGTGGCCGCGCGCGTGGAGGAGCGTCTCGTCGCTGCCGGCGGCAACGCCTACCTGCTGGACGGCGACAACATGCGCCACGGCCTGTGCGGTGACCTGGGCTTCTCGCCTGCCGACCGGGAGGAGAACGTGCGCCGGGTCGGGGAGGTCGCGAGGCTGTTCGCCGATGCGGGCACGATCGCCTTGGTCGCGCTCGTTTCCCCGTATCGCCGCCAGCGTGACGACGTTCGCGCGCTGCACGAGCGCGACGGGCTGCGCTTCATCGAGGTGTTCGTCGACACCCCGTTCGAGGAGTGCGCGCGTCGCGACCCCAAGGGGCTGTACGCTCGCGCCCAAGCCGGCGAGCTGCACGGGATCACCGGCGTCGACGCTCCCTACGAGCCGCCCCAGCGGCCCGACGTAGCGCTCGGCGCGGATCTCCCGGCCGTTCGAGCGGCCGAGCTCGTGCTCGCGGCGCTGGGCGCCGCGCCTAACGGGCGCTCGCATCCGTAGTCTCGACGAGAGGGAGGCACCATGAAGGTGATCGGGGTCGGAATGCCCCGCACGGGCACGCTCACGCAGAAGGTCGCGCTGGAGAAGCTCGGAGCCGGGCCCTGCTACCACATGGTCGACGTGATCGCGGACCTCGATCGCGTCCAGCACTGGTTGGCCGCGCTCGACGGCGCTCCCGATTGGGACACGACGTTCGATGGCTTCCAGGCGACCGTCGACGTGCCCGGCGCCTACTTCTGCCGCGGCCTGCTCGAGCGCTACCCGGACGCCAAGTTCGTCCTCAGCGTGCGCGACCCCGAGCAGTGGGCGGCGAGCATGCGCGGGACCGTATGGGACTTCGCCAACGGCGACTCGCCGATGTCGCACCTCTCCTACGCCCACGCCCACGTCAACCCCCGCTGGGCGAGCTTCGTGACGATGCTCAAGCGGCTGCTGTGGGACGAGGGGGGGATGCTCCACGAGGCCCGAGACGAGCCCGACCGGCTGCCCGAGCTCTTCGAGCGCTGGACCGTCGAGGTCCGCGAGGCGGTGCCGGCCGCCCAGTTGCTCGAGTGGTCCGCGAGCGAGGGCTGGGGCCCGCTGTGCGAGTTCCTCGGGGTGCCCGAGCCCGACACGCCGATGCCGCACGTCAACGACGCCCAGACCTTCATCACGCGGATCATCGACGGCGCGCTCGGCACGCTCAACGGCTGGTGGGAGCGCGAGCGCCCGGCGATCTAATGCGCTGAGGCGCGCGCGGCGTTGCCGGCGAGGTCCTCGCCGCGCACGCTCACCGTCATCCGCGCGCGCGTGTGGCGCAGGCGCCGCCCGGCGCGGGTGAAGCCGAGGGTGACCGTGCGCGAGCCGGCCGCCCAGCACGGGATCGTGCCCTGGGCGATGACCTGTCCGCGGGCGCGGACGGCGACGTCGAGGACTGCCGCGCCCGAGCTCTCGAGCGTCATCCGGACTCCCTTCGCGGCGAGGGGGTGTGCCGGCAGGGCGGCGCTCAGGCGCAGGGGCGTGGGCCCACCGAAGCTCGGATCGACGCGGAAGGAGGACTTCAGGCGCGCGACCGCGTACTGCTGCAGCCAGGTTGCCTCGCCCTCGCCGACGTAGGCGCCGATCTGCACGGTGCCGCCGATCAGGATCCGGCCCTGACCGTCGATCGCCGCGGTCGCGGTCCCGACGCTGAACGTGTTCGAGGGCAGCTTGGCCAGGTGGCCGACGGAGTAGTCGGCTCCGCCGAAGCGCAGCGGGACGACCAGTCCGTTCGGTCCGCCGAGCGTACGGTCGATCTTCCCCGCCGCGGTGAGGCGCACGATCCGCGCGCCGACCGCAGGCGCCTTGGCGTGTGGCACGGCGAGGCCGGCGTCGCCGCCGACCATCAGCGTTGTCCCGCCGGCGAGCGGGAACAGCTGTCCGAGGGTGACCGCCGAGGGCAGCGAGAGTGTCCCGCCGCTCGCCCAATGGCCGTCGAGCGATCCGTTCGCGTTCACGCGCTCGAGTACGTCGTGCGTGGGGGCGTCCATCCCGAGCAGCGCGCCGCCGTCGCTCTCGCCCACGACGGTTGACGCCGGCTGCGCGAGCGCGAGCGGCGCGCCGCCGTTGAAGCTCCGGTCAAGGCTCCCGGTGACGGTCAGCCGCATCAGCGCGCTCGGCTCGCGCGGGACCGTCGAGCCCTCCCCGACGGCGTAGATCGTGCCGTCGGGCAGGATGGCGGCCGGGCCGCCGTCGTTGCCGACGGGCAGCGTCACCATTCCGTCGCCGCCGAACGAGGCATCGAGATGGCCGCTGGGCAGGACGCGAGCGACCGCGGCGTGCGACGGCGGCGGCGTCGCGGGCGAGCCGCCGGAGGCGGGCCCGCTCGCCGAGGGGAGGACCAGGTCGCCATCGGGCTGCATCGCCGCCTGGCCGCCCGGGTCCTGGACGGGGAGGACCACCGCGCCGCCGGGGCCGAAGGTCGTGTCCGGCTGGCCGCTCGGCAGCAGCCGCAGCAGCTCCCAGTCGGCGAACCCGCCGCCGGCGCTCGTGCCAGGGCCATTGCTCGCCGAGCCGAGCACGAGCAGGTCGCCGCTCGGCTCCTGGACGATCTGGGTCGGGGTCATCGCGACCGCCGGCAACTCGATTCCGCCGCTGCCGAAGCTCGGGTTCAGCGCCCCGGTGCCGGTGAGCTCGGCAACCTCGGGGGCGCCGGCGGCGGTCAGGCCGGCAACGGCGAGCGACCCGTTCGCGAGCGGGAGCATCGCCATCCGCGCCTCGCTCGTCGACCCCTGCGCGCCGGCAGGGATCGTCACGCGGCCGGGCGCGGTCTCGGCGCCGGCGGGCGCGGCGAGTGCCAGGGCTGCGAACGGTGCGAGGAGCAGCAGTCGGACGGTCCGTGGCATCACGTTCAACGAACCGCGGGGGAGGGGGAAGTTGCGCTCAGAAGGCGATGCAGGGCTGGACCCGATGGCCCCCAACGCGGCAGTCCGGGTGCAGGTGCAGCTTGGCCAGCAGCGCGCTCGTGCGACCGCCGCCGACCTGCGTGGAGGTGGTCCGCACCATGAGCGTGAACCGGGCCAGGTGGATGATGTCCGTGCGGGCGACGGGGTAGAGGCGCAAGCGGATCGTGGTCTTGCCCTTGCTCAGGTGGCCGACGTACGCGCGGCCGATGAGGACGGTGGGGACGGCGCGGGCGATCCCGGCTCGCTTGGCCGGTGGCTGGTAGATGAGCAGGTCGACGACGGTCAGGCACGCCTCGTTGCAGCCGATCGTCACCGGCAGGCCATGGTCGAGGATGCTGCTCAGCGGCGTGCTGCGCGCCACCGACATCGTCTCCACGACCGGCGGCAGTGGCGCCGGGGCCGGCGGCGGGGGCGGCGCCGCTTGCGGCGTGACCGACGCGGCCGGCGGCGCGCTCACCGCGACGGTGGCGGTGCCGCTGGCCGCCGCGCCGCCGGGCGAGGTCGCGGTGAGCGTGACCGTGTAGTTGCCCGGTGGCGCCACCGCCGGCGCGGCGAACGTGACGGCGAGCGGCGTGCTCGCCGCCGAGGACGGGTTGACCGTGGCTGACGCGGGGGTCACGGTCGCGCCGGCGGCTGTGCTCGCGGCGGTGAGGGTGAAGCTTGCGCCCGGGTCCGCCGGCCCGGCCCAGTTCAGCGTGAACGGCAGGCTCGTGCTCTGCCCGGCCTGGACGCTGGATGCGGTGGGCGGCGCAACGGCGAGGTCCTCGGTGGCGACCGAGGCGTCCTTGCTGTCGTCGAAGCAGGAGACGGTTCCGGTGAGATCTAGAGACGTGCCGGCGGTGTCGGAGTCCTGGCAGTTGAGCGGCCGGTCAGGGGAGAGTGTGTTTCCCTGGTTGTCGGTGCCGCTGTCGGCGGTGATCCGGTCCCCGAGCGCCGTCACCTCGGCGAGCGGGCCGGGGTAGGGGGTGCCCGCGGGCTCGGCCGGAAGCGGGATCTGCTGGGTGGCGATGCCCCCTTCTCCGCTTGAGCCAGCCCCCGAGGTCTCCTGCGAGATGTAGCCGAACCACTGCGAGCCGGGCATCGTCGTGTACTGGACAGCGAGCGCGCTCGCGTAGGCCGGGGAACTGCTGAACGTCAGCGTGGTGTCGGAGAAGCCGCTCGCCGGCACGCTGAAGCTGGTGGGGAGCGTCGTGCCGACCGGAACCTCGTAGCCGAGGAGGACCTGCCCGGTTGGGGCGCCGTAGGTCGTTTCGCAGCCCGTCGTATAGCCGTCGCCCTCGTAGGCGCCGAACCCGCACAGGGCGAACGTCGTCTGCACTTGCACCGGCCCGATCGTTGCCGGTTGGAGGGCGGTCTGCGAGGAGATGGAGCCGCAGGCCGACAGCCCGCCTGCGCACAGCAGCGCGCCGACGAGGAGCCGTCGCCGGCGACGGAGGTGCGAGACGACTTGGGCTGGCGTCATTAGGCACGTGAGCATCCCAGATGCCCAGGCGGTGGGGGCGGCGCGAGGTCAGTCGCCGGACGCTTCGTAGCGCACGTCGTGCGCCCTGATCGTCTCGCCGCAGTGATCGCACACCATTTGGGGTGCCGTGACGTGATCGCAGCGCTCGTGGATCAGCCGCGGCCCGGGCATCGCGCGGTTCTCGAGCCAGCGTTCGCCCCAGGTACGCAGGGCCAGGAAGATCGGGTACATGTCCAGGCCGCGGGCGGTCAGGCGGTACTCGTAGCGGTCGGGCCGACGCTGGTAGCGCCGGCGCTCGAGCACGCCGTTCTCGACCAGATGACCCAGGCGCCGGGTCAGCACGCTGCGCGAGATGCCGAGGTTGCGCTGGAGCTCGTCGAAGCGGCGCACGCCGAAGAACGCCTCCTGGAGCACCGCGAACGACCACGGATCGCGGAAGACCTCGAGCGCCTGGCGCACTGCGGCCGGGCGGTTCGCCTCGGGCTCGGAGGGTTCGGAGGGTTCGGAGTCAGTTCTCATGGAGCACTGACTATGATACGCTCGAGACGATGGGAATCACAACGCCGGTCGACGACGTGGCCGAGGCGCTCGCCGGGCGCATCCAGCACGATCGCGTCCACGGCTCGCTCTACACCGACCCGGCGATCTACCAGGCCGAGCTCGAGCGCATCTGGTACCGGACGTGGGTCTACGTCGGTCACGAGAGCGAGGTCGCCGAGCCGAACGACTACGTCGTGAAGTCGGTCGGGCCGCAGGCGGTGATCATGTCCCGCGACCGCCGGGGCCAGGTCCACCTGCTGCTCAACCGCTGCACGCACCGGGCCAACCTCGTCTGCGACGCCGAGCGCGGCAACTCGAGCGCCTTCCGCTGCCCCTACCACGGCTGGACGTTCTCCAACACCGGCCAGCTGCTCGGCTACCCGTTCAACAGCGGCTACGACGGCACCGCGGCCAAGCGCGAGCTCGGCCTCGGCCGCGTTCCGCGCGTGGCCAGCTACCGGGGCTTCGTCTTCGGGTCCTTCGCCGCCGAGGGACCGTCGCTGGCCGAGCACCTCGGCGCCGCGGCCGAGGCCCTCGACCGCCTCGCCGCGCTCTCGCCCGAGGGCGAGGTGCAGATCACCGCGGGCTTTCTCAAGCACCGCACCAAGGCGAACTGGAAGATGGTGCTCGAGAACGAGACCGACGGCTACCACCCCCAGTTCGTCCACGCCTCGATCTTCAGCGTCGCCGGCAGCGGGATCGGCGACCTCTACGGGGACAAGTCGACGGCGGTCTCGCGCGATCTGGGCGGCGGGCATAGCGAGAACGACCTGCGCCCGGAGTTCCGCCTTCGCGGGCAGCCGCTCGGCTGGTTCGGGACCAACGAGGCCAAGCTGCCCGACTACGTGGCGCGGATGCGCGACGTCCACGGCCGCGAGCAGGCCGATCGGATCCTCATCGACGGCGGCCCCCACGTGATGATCTTCCCCAACCTGTTCATCGCCGAGATCCAGATGTTCGTCATCCAGCCGCTGGCCGTTGACGAGACGATCCAGCACTCCACGGCGATCCAGTTCAAGGGCGCGCCGGACTTCAACCGCCGGCTGCTCCAGCAGACGATCGGATCGGTCGGCCCGGCGGGGCTGCTGCTCGCCGACGACACCGAGATGTACGAGCGCAATCAGCGCGGGGTGGCGGCCCTGCGGCCCGAGTGGCTCGTCCTGCGGCGCGGGCTGCACCGCGAGCGCCGCGACGAGCACGGGCACCTGATCGGCGACGCCACCGACGAGGTGCCCCAGCGGGCGATCTGGGCCCACTACCGCTCGCTGATGGAGACCGCGTGAGCGCCGGCGTCGAGCTCGACCTGCTCCGCGAGGTCGAGCAGTTCCTCTACCGCGAGGCGCGCCTGGCCGACGAGCACGCCTACGACGAGTGGGAGGCGCTGTGGACCGACGACGCCATTTACTGGGTGCCGGCCGGCGAGGACCCCGACCCCACCCGCCAGATGTCGGTCATCTTCGACAACCGCTCGCGCATCGGCACCCGCATCCGCCAGCTGCACACGGGCAAGCGCCACTCGCAGAACCCCCGCTCGCGGCTGCGCCGCATGCTCTCCAACGTCGAGCTGCTCGACGGCGAAGCCGGGGAGGGGGACCTGCGCGTGGGCGCGAACTTCGTCGTGTTCGAGTCGCGCGAGCGCGGCACCACCCAATGGGCCGGTCGCTACGAGTACCGCCTGCGGCGCACTGACGAGGGGCTGCGGATGGCGGCCAAGACCGTCTGGCTGATCGACAACGACCGTCCCCTCTACACGCTCTCGTTCCTGATCTGATGGTGATCGCCAGCGAATTCGCCGCGGTCTCCCTGTCGCTCGACGAGCTGGGCAACGGCCCGCGCCTGCGCATCGAGGACCTGCGCACCGGACACATCGGCTACCTGGACGCGCTCGAGCTCGAGACGCTCTCCTGGCTGCCCGAGGGCGCGCTGCACCGCTTCCTGGACCCCTCCTTCCACCGCTGGCATGACTGACGAGCACGTCGACGTGCTCGTGATCGGGGCCGGCGTCGGTGGCCTGTGCGCCGCGGCGCGGCTCGCTCACGCCGGGACCGGCGTGCTGCTCGTCGAGCGCTCGGAGCGGGTCGGCGGGCGCGCCTCGACGGTCGAGATCGAGGGCTTTCAGATCAACACCGGCGCCGTGGCCATCGAGGTCGGCGGGCCGATGGAGCAGACGTTCCTCGACGTCGGCGCCGAGCTGAACCTGCGCTTCCCGGACCCCGCGAACGTCTTTCGCCTCAAAGGGCGCACGGTGAACCCGACCCGCGGCGGGTGGGCGATGATCCTCGACCAGGTGACCAAGAAGGGGGCCAAACTGCTCGGCCAGCTCGGCGCCGCGCGCGAGGGCGAGCTGCCCGAGCAGGAGCTCACCCTCGACGAGTGGCTGCGCCGCGCGACCTCCAACCAGACCGTCCATCGCCTGTTCCGCAACCTCTCGGCCGCGATCTTCGCCGTCAACAGCGACGAGATCCCGGCGCGGGCGTTTCTGACGTACTTCATGCAGAAGGGCGCGTTCAAGCGCTTCGGCTTTCACCCGGAGGGGACGATCGGCGTCTGCCGTCCGCTTGCCGAGGTCGTGCGCCGCGACGGTGGCGAGGTGTGGTGCGACAGTGAGGTGAGCGCGCTTGCCTGTGAGAACGGCCGGGTGACCGGGGCGACCATCACCCGCGCGGGCGGCGAGACGATGGAGGTGAGCGTCGGCGCGGTGGTCTCGAACGTCGGCCCGGTGGCCACGATCGGCCTGTGCGGCGAGGAGGCGCTCGGCGCCGAGTACGTGCAGGGCATCCGAGCCCGCTCGCGCCCGACGGCGAACATCATCATCCACGTGGCCAGCCGCGAGCCGCTGATCGACGCGCCCGGGCTGATGGTGTTCTCGGCCACCGAGCGCATCTGCAACATGGGCACGCTGACCCACACCTGCCCCGAGCTCGCGCCCGAGGGCTGGCACCTGTCGGTCATCTACGCGGTGCCCCGCCCGGCCGTCGGCGACTTCGACGCCGCCGCCGAGCTCGAGGCCTCGCTGGCCGAACTGCACCAGGAGCTGCCGGGGATGGCCGATGCGCGCGTGATCGACGCGCGGGTGATGCGCGGGGAGTGGCCCGCGCAGCGCGCGCTCGCCGGCTACGAGCTGCCGCGCGAGACGCCGCTGGACAACCTCTGGCACGTCGGCGACGCCGTGCGCGAGTACGGCGATGGCGGCACGCAGGCGTGCGCGGTGAGCGCCCAGATCGTCGCCGACGCGCTGCTCGCGCGCGCCGGCGTGTAGCGAGTCCCGCGGCCGCTCAGGCCACGGGGACCTTGTTCGCGGCGGCCTCGTTGGCCACGACCTGCGCCTCGGGGGCGGAGGTGAGCGTCTGGGCGGGGGCGTGCGGGCTGCTCATGCCGTCCTTGAAGCCGCGCAGGCCCTCGCCGAGGCTTCGCCCCATCTCGGGCACGCGCTTGGCGCCGAAGACGAGCACGAGGATCAGCAGCAGGAAGATGATGTGCAGCGGGTTATCGAGACCCATCAGGCCTCCTCTCGGGTCGGACGTTCTCCGATCTCTGCGCGCGAGCTGTGCGATCGGATCACTGCGGCTCGACCGGTGCCCAGCGTTCCTCGATGTGCCCGAGCTTCCAGACGCCCAGGGCGATCGCCCAGGTGGCCACGAACAGCCCGACGATCACGAACCCCAGGACGTTGATGTCGATGTTCTCGAACCAGTGCCAGAAGGCGCCGGGCGCGTTCAGCTCCTGGGCGAGCAGGCCGCCGAGCTCGATCGTCCCGATGACCAGCGCGACGAGCACCGACAGCCCGGTCACCGTGAGGTTGTAGTAGAGCTTGCGCACCGGCTTGGAGAACGCCCATCCGTAGGCGAAGTTCATGAACGAGCCGTCGATCGCGTCGAGCAGCGACATCCCCGCGGCGAACAGGACCGGCAGGCACAGGATCGCGTACCAGGGCAGGCCCGCCGCCCCGGCGGTGCCGGCGATCACCAGCAGCGCCACCTCGGTCGCCGTGTCGAACCCCAGGCCGAACAGCAGGCCGATCGGGTACATCTGCTGCGGCTTGGTGACGGTGCGGGTCAGCCGGCCCAGGAAGCGGTTCATCAGACCGCGCTTCTGGAGCTGCTCCTCGACCTCGGCCTCGTCGCAGGGGCCGCTGCGCATCGAGCGAAACACGCGTCCGAGCGAGAACAGGATCGCCAGGTTCAGCGCGGCGATCAGATACAGGAAGCCGCCCGAGACCCCCATCCCGATCAGGTTCGTGGTCTGGTGCAGAGCCGAGCCGCCGTTGCGGACCGGCCCGTCGAGCGAGCGCACCCCCAACGAGATCAGCAGGGCGAGGGCGAAGACAACGCTCGAGTGGCCGAGCGAGAACCAGAATCCGACGCTCAGGGGCCGCTTGCCCTCGCCCATCAGCTTGCGCGTCGTGTTGTCGATCGCCGAGATGTGGTCGGCGTCGAACGCGTGCCGCAACCCCAGCGTGTAGGCGGTGATGCCCACGCCGATCGTGAAGGCCCCGCCGGTGCGCCCGAGCGCGTAGTGGTGCGGGACGACCAGCAGGATCAGCGTGGCGAAGCCGACGACGTGCAGGGCGACGACGACGAGCGCCATCATCGCCAGCGTCTGCCGCTGACCGGCCTCGAGCTCGGCGAGGAACGCGCGGACCCGCATCGGGGCGCACCCTCCCACAATTGCGACTAGGTCGCGTTAGCGAGGTGCTTTCGCTTACTCGTGCTCGTGCTCGTGCTCGTGCTCGTGCTCGTGGGTGTGGCGATGGGCGTGCACGTGGTCACCGTGGCTGTGCTCGCCCTCGCGCGGCGCCGTGCCGCCGGGCGCCAGGCAGTCGGGGCACCGCCCCACGATGGGAAAGTGGGTGAAGCGCGCGGCGTAGCCGAAGCGCTCGGCGATCCGCTCGCGCACCGGGTCCAGCTCGGCGGGCTCGACCGCGCGCACCGCGCCGCAGCCATCGCAGAACAGGTACTCCTGCTCGCCTCGGCCGACGAGTACGTACAGCCCGGGCCCGTGTCCGAGGTGGACGTGCCGGACGAGCCCGTGGCGCTCCATCGTCTCCAGGTTGCGGTACACCGACGCGACGTCGAGCCCCAGCCCGCGGGCCAGGTACTCGGCCGAGACCGGTCCCGGCGCATCGAAGAGCGCCTCGAGGGTCAGCCGGCGCGGCGTGGAGAGCCGCAGGCCGCGTCGTCGCAGCTCGGCGGTCGCCTCGTGCAGGCTCGCGAAGGTCAGCGGAGGGACGTCCGGGGCGCTGGTCATGCCAGGTGCCGCCGGATCAGCGCGCCGGCCTCGGCGGGACGCTCGAAGCTCGCCAGGTGCGCGGCCGAGAGGAGCTCCAGGCGGGCGTCGGGAATCGCGTCGGCGATCAGCCTGGCGTGCGGGTCGGGGGGCGTGGCCTGGTCCTGGTCGCCGGCGATCACCAGCGTCGGCGCCGTGATCGCCACGAGCTCCTCGCGGACGTCGACCTCGGCGATCGCCTCACAGCAGGCGGCATAGCCCTCGGGCGAGGTGCTCGTGAGCATTGCCGACAGCGTCTCGGTCTCCAGCGGGTGCGTCCCGGCGTAGGCTGGGGTCAGCCACGCCGCGAGCACGTACGGTGCGATGCTCCCGACGCCGCGGGCGCGCACGACCGCGGCCCGCTTGCGCCAGTCCGCGGCCGGTGGCAGGTGCGCGGCGGTGCAGATCAGCACCAGCCGGTCGAGGCGGTCGGGGCGATGGGCGGCGAGCCACATGCCGATCATTCCGCCGATCGACAGCCCGCAGACCGAGGGCCGCTCGAGTTCGAGGCGGTCGAGCAGCGCGCACAGGTCGTCGGCGAGCTCGGGGATCGTGTACGGACCCGGCGGCGCCGGCGAGGCGCCGTGGCCGCGATGGTCGACGCGAATCATCCGGTGCTCCCCGCCGAGGTGCTCGAGCAGCGGCTCCCACATCCCCAGGTCGGTCCCCAGCGAGCCCGCGAGCACGAGCGCGGGGGCATCGGCGGGACCGGAGATCTCGTGGTGGAGCGCGACCGCCACCCGGACAGCATGGCGGACGCGTGCGAGGATGTGGGGGTGACCGTGGAGCTCCTCTTCTGGGATGGCTGCCCCTCACATCCACAGGCCCTCGCTGAGCTGCGCGGCGTACTCGCCGAGCTCGGCCTCGACCCCGAGGATGTCCGGGTGCGCGAGGTCGCCAGCGAGCTCGACGCCGAGGCCGAGGGTTTCGTCGGTTCGCCGACCATCCGCGTCGACGGCCGCGACATCGAGCCCCCGGGCGTCGAGCCGACGGGGCTGACCTGCCGCGTCTACCGGCTGCGCGACGGCCGTTACTCGCCGACCCCCGACCCCGCGGTGGTGCGCGAGGCCCTGCAACGGGCGGCCGCGCCGGCATGAGCATCGCGGTCGGACAGCTCGCGCCGCGGTTCTCGTTGCCGGACACCGACGGGGCGCCGCACTCGCCCGGCGGCGCGCCGGCGACGGTCGTCGTCTTCACCTGCAACCACTGCCCCTACGCGCTGGCCTGGCACGAGCGGCTGCTCGAGGTCGCTGACGACTACGCCGATCGGGGCGTGCGCATGCTGCAGATCTGTAGCAACGACGCCGAGCGCTACCCGCAGGACAGCCCGGAGGCGATGCGTGAGCGCGTGAGGGAGGAGGGTGGCTGGCCGACCCCGTACCTGCACGACGCCACGCAGGAGGTGGCCCGGGCCTACGGGGCGCTCACCACCCCGGACGTGTTCGTGCTCGACGCCGAGCGCCGGCTGCGCTACCGCGGCGCGCCCGACGGCGACCACATGCATCCCGCCCAGAACGCGGCCTGGCTGCGCGCCGCCCTGGACGAGCTGCTCGCCGGCGACCCGGTCAGCCAACCGGAGACCAAGCCGGTCGGCTGCTCGATCAAGTGGCGTCCCTGATCACGCGCCGCCGCGGGCGGCGTTCCATTCGGCCAGCTTGGTGACCGAGCCGTTGACGACCCGCGAGAGGAAGGTCTCGCGGTCGTTGACGTGCGGCAGCGGCTCGTCGGGGACCGGAAGATCCAGGAACGCGCACAGCGGCTCCCACCCGTCGCTCACCGACCACACGAGCAGGCGCTCGGGCGGGATCGTCCTCTTGACCGCCTCGTTGTGAGCGACGGCCGCGGCCATCATCTGCTCGGGCTCGCGGCCGGCGGCGAACGTGCCCTTCTCGATCCAGAACATCCGGTCGACCAGGAGCTGGTAGCGCGCCCACTCGGGGTCGATCTGGGCCCGGGCGCGTGAGACGAGCGACATCAGCGACTCGCCGTAGGACATCTCCCAGATCGTCTCGCGGAAGCTCGGTTCCCAGCGCTCGGGGTCGCGCACGCTGAGCAGGACCTTCGCGTCGGGGTAGTGCTCGGCGAGCTCGGCGTAGACGAACCCGCCCGGCCAGTCGGTGCAGGAGTGAAAGCCGTCGAAGATCTCCTCCCAGCGGGCCCCGCCGTCGAGGACCCGATGCCACTGCTCGACCCGACGCATGTCGGCGAGCACGTCGACCCAGTGGTAGCAGGGGCCCAGACCCAGCATTTCCAGGGCCACCTTCTGGGTGAGCGTGCCGGTCCGCGGCAGCCCGGCGCCGATCAGGCGCAGCTGAGGTTCCGTAGAAGAATCCATGAGCCGCGCAGGGTAGCGGTCCGACCACCCAATATCCTGAAGAACCGAGGGAGGGCGTTTCCGACACAAGGACTGCCGTGAAGGTCATTGGAGCCGGCTTTAGCCGTACAGGAACCCTTTCGCTCAAACTGGCGCTCGAGTCGCTCGGCGTCGGTCGCTGTCTGCACCCGCTGGACCCTATCGGGCGCTCGGTCGCCGTCGCCGGGCACGTGACCGGGCTGGCTGGCCTGGGAGCAACCGTCGGCTCGATCGGCGCTCGCCACTACCCCGAGCTGATGCGCTCCTTCCCCGAGGCCAAGGTCGTGCTGACCGTGCGCGACCCCGAGGCCTGGCTGGCCAGCTATGCGAGCTGCGCGCGGACCACCCGCGAGCTCGCGCTGCAGGGCGGATCGCGGCTGCTCGCCGCCGAGGCGGCCGCCAACCACGCGCTGATGCTCGAGGGCGGGCCGATCTGGAGCGAGATTCTCGCCGGTGATATCGCCGAGCGCGAGCGGGCGCTGGCCCTGTACGAGCGCCACAACCAGACCGTGATCGACACCGTGCCCTCCGAGCGGCTGCTCGTCTACGACGTCGCCCAGGGCTGGGCGCCGCTGTGCGACCTGCTCGACGTGCCGGTGCCCGATCGGCCGTTCCCCCGCGTGAACACGTCCGCGAGCTTTCGCTCGCACCTGCCGCTCGCCGACGACGCCGAGGAACCGGTGCCCGAGCGGCCGTCCTCGCTCGCGCACGGCCACGGCGCGCGCCTGGGCGCGCTGGCCGTGCTCGACCCGGTGACCTCGCTCGACCAGGACCAGGCGCTGCGAGCGCTCGAGCTGGACGGGGACGAGTTCGCGCAGGGGGTCTTCGAGCGCTGCGGCGTGGCGCGGCGTGACCTGCACATCGGCCCGGAGATGCTCGACCACACGCTGCAAGGGCGCACAGAGCAGGTCGAGGA
>DATAWZ010000243.1:0-10546 GCA_036266975.1 Solirubrobacteraceae bacterium | reverse complement strand
GGCTCCTGGAACCAGACCATGTAGAAGCCGGCCCCGAAGTGCTCGCGCATCAGCCCGATCGGGGGTGCGGGCGCCCGCGGCGCGAACGGGACCGACAGCGCGCCGACCGCGTGCACCCGCTCGGGGTGCAGCCACGCGGTCTTCCAGGCGACGTCGGCGCCCCAGTCGTGCCCGATGACCGTGCCCCGCTCGACGCCGGCGTGATCGAGCAGCCCGAGCACGTCGCCGGTGAGGCGGTCGATGGCGTACTCGCGCAGGTCCTGGGGCGCGTCCGAATGGCCGAAGCCGCGCAGGTCGGGCACCAGCAGGCGGTAGCCGGCGTGGGCGAGGGGCTCGACCTGGTGGCGCCAGGAGAAGCCGAGCTCGGGAAAGCCGTGCAGCAGCACGACGACCGGACCGTCCGGCGGACCGTGCTCGGCGACCGCGAGGTTGATCCCGTTTACCTGCACCGTGGGCGCGAACCTAGCGCACGCGGCGCCCCGGCGGATTGCGGGCGACGCGCCCGCGCTTCACGGGCGTGGCGTGCGGTCAGAATCCACACCGCGGTGGCTGCTCGTCTCCCGGATCGGGTAAGAGTGAGAACATGCCAGCACTCGCGGAGCCCAGACGAGACGTGACCCGGGCCGCACGCGGGCCGCGCGGTCGGGATCTCTCCGGGTGACGCAGGGTTCAAGGGGGGCCGACGCCCGTGCTCGCGCGTTCGAACCCCCGAACGCGGCCGGCGAGCGGCGCGGGTCCAGTGCCCGGGTCCTCGACACGGCCGGCGCGGTGCTGCCGGCCCGGTGGCCTCGGATCAGCGCGTTCGGCGGCTGGCTCGGGGGCTCGTCCCGCCTGGGCCTGGTCGCCATGGCGCTGCTGGTTGGCGGCGTCAGCGGGCTGGGAGCCGCTGGGTTTCGCTGGCTGATCTTCGCCATCACCTGGCTGGTCACCGGTCACCAGCAGTTCGGCCAGCAGGGCCACGTCGGCAGCCCGCACCTTCCCGGGCTCGGGTTCTGGTTCGTGCTGCTGGTCCCGGTCCTCGGCGGCCTGTTGTACGGACCGCTGATTCAGCGCTATGCGCGCGAGGCGCGCGGGCACGGCGTCCCGGAGGTGATGGTGGCAGTGGCCGAGAACGGCGGCCGGATCCGACCACCGGTGACGCTCGTGAAAGCGCTGGCCTCGGCGGTGTGCATCGGGACCGGCGGATCGGTGGGGCGCGAAGGCCCGATCGTGCAGATCGGCTCGGCGATGGCCTCCTCGCTCGGCCAGCTCGTGCGAATGGCCGAGGGTCGTCTGCGCGTGATCGTCGCCTGCGGCGCCGCGGGCGGGATCGCCGCGACGTTCAACGCCCCGATCACCGGCGTGTTCTTCGGCTTCGAGGTCGTGCTTCGCGAGTTCTCGCTGGACGCCATCCTGGGCACGATCCTCGCGGCGGTCAGCGCCGACCTCGTCAGTCGCGCGTTCTTCGGGTCGGCGCCGTTCTTCTCGGCGGTGCCGCACGACCTGCTCGCCCCGCACGACGCGGCGTACCTGCTCGTGGCGCTGCTGGGCATCTGCGCCGGTGTGATCGGCGTCGGGTTCAAGACGGTGCTGTACCGGATGGAGGATTTCGCGGACGAGCGCTGGCGCGGCCGGCCGGAGTGGGCCCGCCCCGCGGCGGGGGGCGTGCTGCTCGGCCTGCTGCTGCTCGCGCTCCCGCAGATGTATGGCGTCGGCTATCCGGTGATGGACAAGGTGTTCGCCGGCCACGTGGCGGTGTGGCTCATGGTCATCTTCATGTTCGCCAAGATCGGCGCGGCGAGCCTGACGCTCTCGATCGGCGGATCGGGGGGCGTTTTCGCGCCCTCGCTCTTCACCGGCGCCGCCGGGGGCATGGCCTTCGGCACGGCCGCGAACCACCTGTTCGGGGCATCGGTTGGCCCGCCGGCCCTCTACGGGGTCGTCGCGATGGGTGGCGTGTTCGCGGCCGCGTCGCAGGCGCCGCTGACGGCGATCGCCAGCGTGATCGAGATGACCGGCAACTTCGGCATCACCCTGTCGATCATGCTCGCCGCCGGCATCGCCTCCGGGATCTCCAAGCAGATCTCCTACGGTTCGATCTACACCACCAAGCTGCTGCGGCGCGGGATCGACATCGAGCGGCCGCGCGGGATCCGGGCGCTGGAGAAGCTCACGGTCGCGGACGCGATGCAGCCGATCAGGCAGCCAGATGGGAGCGCGCCGGCGATCGACCACGTGAGCATGGGTCCGGATGATCGGGCGCAGGCGCTGGCCCGGTGGGAGGAGCTCGTCGGACCGGTGGCCAGTGCTCGCGAGCCCCAGGCGCTCTTCGAGGACGAGGATCTCGAGCACGCCCTGCGTCAGCTGATCCTCTACGGACGCGACGGGCTGCCGGTCGTCTCCCACGACGAACAACGGCTGTGCGGGTGGCTCACACGCAACAACGTCCTGCGTGTCCTCGAGGGACGCGTGTTGGAGGCGCTCGCAGACATGGACCAGGGCCCAGCGACCGCCCACGCCCGAGCACAGACCGCACCGGTGCAGGTCCCAAGCACGCCGTTGCAGGGCTACGAACTGGTCGAGCTGGTGGTCGGCGGCGATTCGCCCGCGCTTGGCCGGCGACTCGACGAGGTTCCATGGCCGGCGGGATGCCGCCCGGTCGCAGTCACTCGCCAGCGCGAGATCCTCGCCGCGCGAGAGGACCTCGAGCTCGACGCCGGCGAGCGGGTGATCCTGCTCGCGCCGACCGGCGGGCGCAACGGGAGCAGCGCTCAGGACCCCGAGTCCTGAGCAGCGTCCCGGGCCTCGAGCAGCCGCTCGCGCAGGCGCGCGCCGGCGCTCGCCGCCGCCGCCCGCTCAGCACGCTCGGGGCTGAGCGCGACGCCCCGGTCGGCCGCAAGCTCGAGCAGCCGCTGACGCTCCTCGTCCTGCGCGCATGCACGATGGAAGAGCCACCCCAGGAGGAACACGGTGAGCACCATCTGCTCGACCATCATCAAGCCGCCGGCAAGGTTCTGGTCGCTCACGGGGTTCAGGCCACGATGGGCGTCGCTGGCGCGGTACACGGGATAGACGACTCCCTGCGTCCAGATCAACACGTTCGCCAGCACCGCGCCGACGAAGCGCACGGCGATCACGTAGCCCAGGCGCGCCCAGTTGTTGAACCAGCGCGGCTTGGGCAGCGGCCCCAACAGCGCCAACCAGAGCAACGTGCCAAACCAAAGCAGGCAGGCGTGCTCGGCCGCGTGCACCAGATCGTGGCGGACGGCCAGTTGGTACAGCAGCGGAACGTGCCAGACGTACAGGTCGGCGGCCCACAGCGTCAGCGCGACGACCGGGTGACCGAGAGAGCGCAGCGGGCGCGCGATCCTCAGCCCCAGCCAGGGGGCGAGCACCGGGCCGGTCAGGCCGAGCACGATCAGCAGCGACGCCACGTCGCCAATCAGGATGTGCTGCGCCGCGTGGGCGAGGAGCACCGAGTCCGCCAGCCCGTCGAGTGGCGGCAGCTGCACGATCGTGACGGTCAGCAGCCCGGCGGCGAACGCGACCAGGCGCCAATCGGCCGGGCGGCGGGCCCGTGACAGCGCCCGCACGCGGCGCGCGTACAGCAGCCCGTAGAGCGCGCAGGCGATGAGCGGCGGCAGAAACTCGCCGAGGTGCACTCAGCGCCCCTGGGTGTACAGGGCGATGTCGTCCAGCAACGTCGCCTCGGTGTCGTACTGGCCGGCGTGCACGTCAGCCACGTGTCCGGCGCCGTTCAGATAGATCGTCGTCGGGACGCCTTCGACCGGCGTGATCGAGTCCACGTCGCTCGAGGACGCCCGATAGCTCGGATAGCTCACCGGATGGGCGGCCAGAAACGCGCGCGCCGAGTCGGCGCTGTCGTCGACATCGACCCCGAGGAAGGCGACTCTTCGACCGTACACGGCGGACGCGGACGCGAGCAGCGGGAACTCGGCGCGACACGGCGGGCACCACGAGGCCCACACGTTCACGACGACCGGATATCCGCGCAGGGCAGCCAGCCGCGCTCGCAATGCGCCGACGCCGCCGAGCAGCTGGCCGGCCTGGCCATGCAGCGCGGCGAGCCCCGATGCCGATCCGGCGAGCGCCTCCTCGGCCTGGCTCCGGGTCGGCGCTCGGACGGCAGGATCGGCGCCTCGCGGAAGCGAGCGGCCCATCAACCGGTAGAAGTCATCGAGCACGCCGGCCGCGGTCCATGGCAGCTGCGGGTGCGAGAGATCCTGCCGCCCTTGGGCGTCGAGCAGGCTCCGCAGCGACTTGGAGAGCTGGCCCTCGACGTCGGGCATGCCCTCGTCGGCGGCGCGCTCACGGCCCTGCGGATCGAGGATGAACAGCCCGTCGGTGTGCTCGACGTCGAACGTCTCGGGCCTGCCGGTAAGCCAGTCGACGTCGGGAGGCTTGCCCTGCGGCACGCGCTGGTAGTAGACGCCCAGGAACTTCCACAGGCGATGAATCTCACTCTGCGTGCCGGTGAGCAGGTCGAAGTTCACGCCGAAGCGCGCGCGGTAGGCACGCAACGTCGCTGGGGTGTCTCGCCAGGGGTCGACCGTCACCTCGGCGACCGCGACCCGATCGGCAAGGCCGTCCTGCCGGAGCAGGTCGGTGAGCTGGATCAGCGCACCGGTCGTCATCGGACAGACCTCGTGACAGAGGGTCATCGACGGAGCGATCAGCAGCCAACGACCGCGAAACGCGCCGAGCGAGGTCGGCCGTCCGTCCTCGCCGATCAGTGACATGTGCGGCACCGCACGCTCGAGCTCGCTGCCCACCGGGAGCGGCGCCGAGGCGACGGCGAACGGGAGCGCTCGCGCGCCGGAGCGGTCCTTCAACCCCAGGGCCAGGATGGCCGCGAGTATCAGTCCGGCGACCAACGCGACGGCGCTTGCCCGTCTCGACCTCACGCGGCTGACGCTAGAGATCCTGCGCTTTGAACCTGAGCAGCGCGGTCACAGCTGTGACCGACGAGCACGGACATGCGGGCCGACCGGCCTAGCGTGCGTCGGGTCGTGTCCGCCCCGACCTCTTGGCCCGTGCCGGCTGCGCGCGGCGAGCGCCCTCAGGCCCGGTCTTCGCCGAACGTCCCGCGCGCGGCCTGGACGCGGTTGGCGGCATGCACCGCCGCGGCGGCCCTGTTGCAACTCGACGGCACGCTGATCGCCGTGGCGCTGCCCTCGGTGGGTCGCGGCCTGCACGTGAGCGGTGCCGCGACCTCGGCCCTGCTGAGCGCCTACTTCGCTGCCTACGCGCTCGCGCTGATCCCGGGCGGGGTGCTCGTCGATCGCGTCGGATCACGGCGGGTGGCCCTCGGCGGCCTTGCCGTCTTCGGCCTGGCCGCCGCCGTCGGCGCGCTCGCGGGCGATTTCGGGGTGCTGCTGGCGGCGCGCGTAGTGCAGGGCGCCGGCGCGGGATTCGTCAGCCCGGCCGCGCTCGCTGGCGCCGTCAGCCTGTTTCCGCCCGAGCGACGCGGCAGCGCGCTGGGGCTGTGGGGGGCGAGCGCAGGCGCGGCAAACGTCCTCGGGCCGTTGCTCGGCGGGCTCCTCACCGTCGCCTTCGGCTGGCGCGCGGACTGGTGGGTGCTCGTGCCGGCGACGCTCGCGGTCAGCGTCCTGCTCATCCGGATGCTGCCGTCCGGGGTGCGCGGCGACCGGGCTCGCGGGTCGGGGATCCTCTCGAACCCGGTCGTGCGAAGCGCGGCGGCGATCACGGCGTTGACGTTCGCCGTGATGATCGGCTCGTTCTACCTCGCCGAGCAGTACTTGCAGCGTGTCGCGGGCTACTCGGCACTCGCGGCCGGCGCCGTGCTGGTCGTGATCGCGGTGCTCGTCGCCCTTGCCGCTCCCTGCGCGGGTCGTATGGTCGACCGCCGGGGAGAGGCGGTCACCGCGCTGATCGGCTTCATGCTCGCGGGCGTGGGTCTCGCCGTGCTCGGGATCCCCGGGGTCCCGCTGCACGACGTCGCCACGCTCGGTCCGCTGGTGCCTCTCGGCCTCGGGCTCGGCCTGCTGTTCGCGCCTCCGTCCAGAGCGGCGCTGAACGCCACCGGCGCGAGCGCTCACGGGCGAACCTCTGCGCTGCTGTCGATCGGCCGCATGCTCGGCGCTGGCATCGGCACGGGCCTCGCCGGGGTGGCGCTCGCCCACGGGGTCAGCACGCACGCGGTGCACCACGAGCTGCTCGCCGCCGCGGCCGTGTGTCTGATCCTCGGCCTTCCGGCATCGCTGCGACTCCCATCGGGGAACCTGGGGATTCGCGCGACGTCATCTGAAGGCGAGCTGACGCCTTCGTGACGCTGACTCACGACGCCGGTCGCGTCTCCGCTGGACCCGCCTCGTTGGGCTCGACATCGCGCAGCTCGCCGGGCGGCTCGCCGCGCAGGAGCCACCCCTCGTCGGTGGCGGACACGAGGCCCGCTCGCGCGAGCTCGGCCATCGCAGTGCTCACCGTCGGACGACGCGCGGCGACCATGTCGGCCAGCACGGCGTGCGTCAGCCGGTGGCGCAGGACAACGCCGTCGGCGCGCACGTGACCCCACCGACTCGCCATGTGCCAGAACAACATCCGCAGCCGAACCTCGACGCGTGGCTGGTGGACGATCGCCATGCCGACGGCCAGGTTACGGGCCCGGACGAGGGCCCGCTCGACCAGGCCGCCGGCGATCTGCGGGTACCGCGACAATGTCCAGGAGAAGGCCCGGTCGAGGAGAGCAACGCGCGTGGGCTCGAGGACCCGCCAGCCGGTCGTCGCCAAGAGAGCCGGCGCTTCGTCCTCGCCGTGCCAGGGCCGCAGAAGGTCGCCCGCACCGAGCAACTCGGCACCGAACCGACCGTCGATCCCCACGCGCCGGATGAGCAGCCCGTTCAAGACGAGCAAACCGATCGCGTCGTGCTCCAGCCGGACGTCGGTGCTCCGCCAGTTCCCCTCCGCGATTGACACGGTCTTGGCGAGGCAGTCCGCGACCGCCCCGGCCCTCAGCGCCGCCGGGAGCGCCTCCGCCAGATCCGGATCTTCCTCCAGCACACGGCACCGCCCGACGGCATCAGCGCGAACGGACAGCTCGCTCACCGCCGCTGGCGTATGCGTTGGCCGCTGGCCGCTCCGGCCGTCGATCTGCGAGTGGCGGTCGACGGTGGGCCTGCCGTGCGCCGTCCCCGTGCTCGGTGCGCCCAGCCGGCGCCGCTGGCTCCTCGCCGCGGGGCTGCGCTCTCGCGGCGACCGGCGCGAGGGCGAGCAGCTCGCCCGGCGGCACTCCGCACAGCAGCCAGCCGCCCTCGATCGGCAGGGCGCGGCGGCCCTCCGCGAGCAGCGCGAGCGCGCGTGAGACCGTGGGCCGCCGTGCGGCCACGAGCTCGGCCAGGAGCGAATGGGTCAGGCGCAGGGGGACGACCACGCCGTCCGGTCGCACCCGACCCCAGCGACCGGCGAGCTGCCAGAGCAGCATGTGCAGGCGGGTGTCGACCCGCGGCTGGTGGACGATCGCCATGTTGATCGCCAGCTGGCGGGAGCGGTCCAGCGCGCGACCAACGAGGGCGCCGGTGAGCTGCGGGTAGCGGGCCAGGCGCCGGGTGAACGTCGGACCGAGCAGGGCCAGGCGGGTCGGCTCCAGCACCCGCCAACCCGTGCTCGTCGCGAGCGCGTCCGCGGGGTGGGCGCCGCGCCAGGGCTGGAGCAGATCGCCCGAACCGAGCAGCTCGGCGCCAAAGCACCCACCCGCCCCGACTCGGCGCAGCAGCAGCCCCTCGAGCACGAGCGTGACGGTACCCGCCGCGGGCAGCGCGGCAGACGGCCATTCGCCGGGGTGCAGTGTGAGCACCTCGGCCGTGCACTCGCGGATCGCCTCCGAGCGCCGCGCCGAGGGGACCGCTTGGGCGAGGTCGGGATCCTCGAGTAGGACCTGCGCGTGCTCGGTGAAGGAGAAGGTGTTCCGGCTCATCGGCAAAGCCTCCGCACGCGACGATCGCATCACAGCGTCGTCAACGCTCAGACGGCATGGTCACAATTCTGACCGTTCGGGCGCCGGGCCGCCCCGCGCAGGCCGCGGGGCGCACGTCGGTTCCGACCGAGGGCACCGGTACGGTCAGGCGCATGGACAGCATCTCCCTCCTCGAGCTCGACCGGCAGGTCCTCTGGCACCCCTTCACCCAGCAGCAGGGCTGGCGCGAGGAGGACAAGCGCGTCGTCATCACCCGCGCCGAGGGCACGACGCTCTACGACGCCGACGGGCGCCCCTACATCGACGGCGTGTCCTCGCTGTGGTGCAACGTGCACGGCCACCGGCACCCCCACATCGACCGCGCGGTGCGCGAGCAGCTCGACCGGATGGCCCACTCGACGATGCTCGGCCTCACGCACCCGCCGGCGATCCTGCTCGCCGAGCGGCTGCTCGCGCTCGCGCCGAGCGGCCTGACCCGGGTCTTCTATTCGGACAACGGCTCGACCGCCGTCGAGGTCGCGCTGAAGATGGCCTACCAGTGGTGGGCCCAGCGGCGGGGCGCCGAGAGCGAGCCGCAGCGCACCGGCTACGTGCGCCTGCGCGACGCCTACCACGGCGACACGATCGGGTCCGTCTCGGTCGGCGGCATCGACACCTTCCACGCCTGCTACCGACCGCTGCTGTTCGAGACCTTCGAGGCCGAGCCGGGCGACGCGGCCTCGATGCAGGCGGTGCTCGAGCGCCACCACGAGCGCACGGTCGCGGTGATCGTCGAGCCGCTCGTCCAGGGTGCCGCCGGCATGATCGTGCACCCGCCGGGTTACCTGCGAAGCGTGCGCAAGCTGTGCGACCGGTTCGGGGTGCCGCTGATCTGCGACGAGGTGGCGGTCGGCTTCGGCCGCACCGGGCGGATGTTCGCCTGCGAGCACGAGGGGGTCACGCCGGACCTGATGTGCGTGGCCAAGGGACTCACCGGCGGCTACCTGCCGCTCGCGGCCACCCTCGCGCGCGAGGAGATCTACGAGGGCTTCCTCGGCCAGCCCGAGGAGCTGCGGTCCTTCTTTCACGGTCACACCTACACCGGCAACCCGCTCGCCTGCGCGGCGGCGCTCGCCACGCTCGAGGTCTTCGAGCAGGAGCGCACGATCGAGCGGCTGCAGGGGAAGATCGAGCGGCTGCACGAGTGGCTGGACGAGCTCGTGGCGCCGCTGCCGAGCGTGCGCGAGGTCCGCACCCGCGGGATGATGTGCGGCATCGAGCTCGAGGGGTTCGATCCCGCCGAGCGCATGGGCCACCAGGTCACGCTCGCCGCGCGCGAGCGCGGCGCGATCATCCGCCCCTTGGGTGATGTGGTCGTGCTCATGCCGCCGCTGGCGATCGCCGAGTCGACGCTGCGCCGGCTGGTCGAGGTGACCGCCGAGGCGATCACCGCGGCCGGCGCGCTGAACACGCCGCTGGCCGCGGCGGCCTGAGCGCGGCCAGCGTCGGGCTCGCGCCGGGGTCGATCAGGCCTCGGTGGCGAGGATGACGTCCGACGCCTTGATGATCGCGGTGACCGCGTCGCCCGGCTTCAGGCCGAGCTCGCGCACGGCCTCGACGGTGACCGAGGCGACGAGACGGACGCCGCCGGCGTCGAGCTCGACGTTGGCGATCGCCTCGCCGTGGTTGATCGCGGTGACGCGGGCGGGGATCTGATTGCGGGCGCTGAGCTTCATCGTGTGCCTCCTTGGTGGACCGCCCCAACTATGCCGTTCCGGGAGCGCTCAAGCGCGCCGGGCCCGCGAGGAGTTCAGCGGCTCGTCCGTGAGCAGCGGCTGTTCACGGCGCAGCAGCGCAAGCCGCACCGGGGCAACTTCTCCGGTCTCAGGCCGCGGATCGTGTGGGAGCAGCGGACAGGCGGCTCAGCGGCCACGCTGCAGCCGAGGCTGGCCCGGCTGAGCCGGATCGAGCACCGCCCGCCGCAGCCCGCGGCGCGCGCCGCGGCGCAGGGCGCTGCGGGCCACGACGAGCAGGACCGCCGACGCCGCCGCACGGCGCAGCGCCGCGGAGCCGCCGTCGATGCGCTGATAGCGGGCGCCCTCGGGCCCGACGTCGATGAAGCCGACCGGCGTGGCCGCCAGCGCGCCGCCGCCCCCGCCGCCGTCGCCGTCGCCGCGCTCCCCGCCGCCGGCGCGCCCGAAGCCGCCCCCGCCCGCCACGCGCACGCTGGCCACCGGGATGATCGTGTGATCGCCGGCCCGCACCGGCTTGCCGTAGCACAGGCGGGCGCCGCTCAGCCGCGCCGAGAGTCGGCGCAGCGTCACTGCGGTCGACGCGCCGCGCCCGCGCGCGGGCTTGCTCATCGCGCCGCGACGCGGCGGACTGACCGACCGCCGCACGCCACGCGCATCGCCTCCGGCGCGAGCGCGCGAGCGCTCATATCAGTGATTCATGCGCCCCTTGCGGGGCCCGCCCGGAACCGATGAAAATGCGGTCGGCCGCCCGGTCGACGTCGGCTCTGCTTGGTGCCGTTGAGCCCGGATATCAGTGAGACGCGAGAGTCTCGGGCACCCCGAACTGTTGCCTTGAGCACGTGATTCAGACTCCACCGCATGAGGCTCTCCCGGGCGGTCG
>DATAWZ010000242.1:0-33844 GCA_036266975.1 Solirubrobacteraceae bacterium | reverse complement strand
TATTTCGGCTCCCGAGGACGCCGCCAGGCGAAGATTTGCAGCCGCGAAGCGGGAGCGGATTTACAGGAGGTGCCACTAGCCACGGCGCCGTCTTTGCTCGCCTACGAGGCGGCCGGCGGTTCGCCCTTGAGCCCGGCCAGATCGCGGACCTCGGGCGGGAAGTCCTCGAGTTCCTGGACGCGCCGGACCTCGATGGTCTGGCCCGGCGAGGCCGGGCAGCGCGAGGCCCAGCCGACGGCCTCCTCGCGCGAGGCGACGTTGATCATCCAGTAGCCGCCGAGGATCTCCTTGGCCTCGGCGAACGGGCCATCGGTCACCGTGTTCCCGGCGTCGGTGAACGCGACGCGCGCACCCTCGCGGGTGCCGTGCAGCCCGTCCAGGGCGAGTAGCACGCCGGCATCGGAGAGCTGCTGGTTGAAGCGGCCCATCACCTCGATCGTCTCGGGCGTCGGCGCCCACTGGGCGTCCTGGGGGATGTTCGGGTAGATCAGCATCATGAATCGCATGCGGTGCCCTCCTGGTTGTCCGTGGGAGTGTGAACCGACACGCGGCGCCGGTTCGGCGCGGCCGGTTCATCTGGACGTCGAACGGGCTGGCGCCGGATCGACACATCGCGCCTTCCTCAGCGACCGCGGCGCTTCGATTTCTTGGGTTTGCGCTTCGGCCTGGGCTTTGGCGGGGGTGCGACTGACACGCGCAGCAGGTCGGTGCCGTCCCCCGGGACGAGCGCGGTGAGCGTGCCGGTGGTCGTCGTGGTGCGGTGCGCCCAGACGTCGCGGACGTCGTAGCGGCCGGCCCGCGGCAGCCCGACGGCGACCGCGCTGGCCGTGATCTGGGCGGCGGCCGAGCCGCGGTTGAGCAGGGCGACTGCCCGGCTGCCGTCGCTGAGCGGCTTGACCCACACCTGCGAGCTGCCCGAGTCGGCGGCGAGCGTGCCCTGGATCCCGGCCGGGTCCTGGTCGATCGCGATGGCCTCGCGGTTGGCGAGCGCCTGCTCGGTCGCCGCGGACATCGTCGTGAGGTTGTCGCTGATCATCAGCGGCGCCGCGAGGATCGCCCACATGCTCAGCTGCGAGCGGAACTGCGTGGCGCTCATGCCCTGGTCGGGGGCGAGGTAGTCGGGGTCGTTCCAGTGGCCGGGGCCGGCCGCCTGGGGGTGGGCGGCGTCGGCGTCCATGTTGCGCAGCACGCTGGCGAACGTGACGTTGCCGGGAACGCCGATGTCGGTGTCGGTCCGCCAGCTCGTGGCGATCGACGGGGCGTAGGTCCAGGTGAAGAAGCCCGACCCGGTGATCGCCGGCGTCGTCGGGTTGATCTGGCTCGGCTGCAGGAAGTTGCAGATGTTGAAGATGATCGGGCGGTGGCTCGCGTTGTCGACGATCGCGTCGTGGAACTCGGTGTAGGCCGTGCGAGGATCAAGGCCCAGGCGGGTGCCGCCGCAGAAGTCGACCTTGATCGCGTCAAAGCCCCAGGCCGCCAACGTGTTGACGTCCTGCTGGTAGTGGCCGTAGCTGCCGGTCCCCGGGCCGCCGCAGCCGGTCGTGCCGACGTCGGTGTAGATCCCCACCTTCAGCCCCTCGGCGTGCAGGGTGCTGGTCAGCCAGGCGAGCCCGTGCGGCCATTGCGTGGCGCTCACTTCGATCTGGCCGTTGGACGCGCGCTGGCCCTGCCACCAGCCCACGTCGAGCCACACCAGGCGGTAGCCGTCGGCGGCCAGGCCGCTGGCGACCAGCTCGTGCGCCTCGGTGAGGATCGTCGACTCGTTGATCTTGCCGGCGAAGGCGTAGTAGGAGTCCCAGCCCATGTACGGGGTCGGGGCCAGGGCGCTGCCCGCCGTGCCCGGCGGGGGGGCGAGCGTCGCCGCGCTTGCGGCGCGCGCGCCGGCGAGGAGCAGGGCCAGGGCGGCCAGCAGGATTGCGTGGCGGCGCATCTCAGCGGTCCCGGCCTTTGATCGTGAGCGTGAGCACGCGCAGCGTGGAGGTCAGGGCCCCCACGAGCGTCCCCTGGACCTGCACGCGCACGGGCAGGCGGTGGCGGCTGGCGAGCAGCCTAAGGCCCGCGCGATCGAGGGTGGCGGCGATCTCGCGGTGCGCGCCGGGCGGGAAGGACTTGGCGAGCGTCGCGAGCGTCAGCATCCGGTGCGTGACCCGTCCTGCGCGCCGCCTCCCGGCGCCGCTCACGCGTGCGGTCACCGCGGCGATCCGGCCGCGGACGATCGTCTCGACCGCCGTGATCTTGACGTCGATCTCGCAGCTGACCGCGACCTGCGGCGAGCAGAAGATCGGCAGCAGGATCCGGTGGCCGCTGACCCGCGCGGCGCCGACGCGGGACTCGGTGACCGTGCCGCCGACGCCCTCGACCGGGATCGAGACGAACGCGCTGGTCGCCGTCGCGCTGCCGGCCGGGTCGCTCGCGGTCACCTGGCATTGCAGGTAGTGGCCCACGTCGTCGGGCCCGACCGTGTAGGTCGGGCCGGTCTGGCCGGGGAGCGGCACGACGTCGCGCAGCCAGTGGTAGCTGAGGCTCGCGCCGGTGGAGGCGGGCACGCCGGAGGCGCACTGGAGCACCTGGCCGAGCGCCGGCGTTCCCGTGATCGCCGGATGGGGCTTGATCGCGCTCACCGGCGGCGGCGCCGGGGGCGGCGTGTAGGCGATCTGCACCAGCGGCGGGCCGCTGGTCACCGACTGGGTGACGTTGGTCGCCCGCGTGACGATCAGGAAGCCGCCGCCCCCTCCGCCCGCGCCGCCGTCGACGCCACCCCCTCCGCTGCCCCCGCCGTAGGCCCCGCCCCCGCCGCCGCCGGCCCCGCCCGCGTTGGCCGGCGAGGTCGCCGCGCCGCCGTTGTTCTGGGTCCCGGTGACGCCGTTGATCCCGTCCGGGCCCCCGGTTCCCGCCGCGCCGGGCGCGGCCGCGCTCCCCGCGCCGCCGCCGGTCGCGCCCGAGGCCGGGCTGATCGCGCCCGGCAGGGCGGCGTTGCCACCGGCGCCGCCGGAGAGGACGAGCCCGTCGCCGCCGCCTCCGCCCCCGCCGCCGGGGGCCGTGAGCACCGGCTCGATCGCGGTGTTTGCGAGCAGGGCGACCGAGGACTGTCCGCCGCCGCCGCCACCGCCGCCCACCGTGAACGGCGCTACGAACGAGCCCCCGCCGCCCCGGCCGCCGCCCGGTCCGCCCGGCGCGCCGCCGGGGACCATCTCCTCGCTCGCCGCGCTCGCGCCGCCGGCGCCGTCGCCGCCGACCGTGATCTCGTACACCTGCCCGGGGGTCACGGGCAGCGTGGCGATGAGCGTGCCCGCGCCGCCGCCGGTTCCTCCGATGTCGCCGCCGCTGCCGCCGCTGCCGCCGGTCAGCGTGAACGTCGCCGTGCTGACCCCGGCGGGGACCGTCCAGTCTGCGGTGACCGCCTCGGTGGGGTCGGCGGGGTTACCGGCGAAGCTCGCCTGCGTCGGCGGTGCCTGTGCCTGTGCCTGCGCGGGGAGAGCGAGCACGATGACCGAGGCCGCGGCGATGAGCGCCGCGCGCAGGCGTCTACCGCGGCCCGGGCGGTCGTCACGCGCGGCGGCCGGGTCGGTCCGCCTGACCTGGAGCGATGTCGCGGTGCAGGGAATCGTCGAGCCACATTGACACGCCGCGGGCGCATTCGATTCGGTATGAGGGGCGCCGCGGGAGGGGACGGTTGATACCTGATCCTCCCCACGCAGGGATTAGTCATCACACATCCGCGCGGTGGCGGAATGGTTGATACGCAATGCCCCGATAGCCGGGATTCGGCATCACGCGTGGCGCGGTCCGTCCTGCCGGGCGGCGAGGATTCAGGCTCGATGCGCTGTTTCGTGACCCGCCGCGTGCCCGGCGACGCGCTCGATCGGCTCGCCGCCTTCTGCGAGGTCGATGTCTGGCCCGGGGAGCTCCCGCCGAGCCCGGAGGATCTGCGGCGGGCGGTGGCGGACGTCGACGGGTTGCTGTGCACGCTGACCGACCGGATCGACGCGGCGCTGTTCGCCGCCGCCCCGCGCCTGCGGTTCATCGCGACGTTCTCCGTCGGCTACGACAACGTCGACCTCGCGGCGGCCTCGAGCCGCGGGATCGGCGTGGGCAACACCCCCGACGTGCTCACCGACGCCACCGCCGACCTGACGATGGCGCTGCTGCTCGCGCTGGCCCGGCACGTGCCCGAGGCGCAGCGGGACGCCCGCGCCGCGCGCTGGCGCACGTGGGAGCCGGCGGGCTGGCTCGGCCTGGAGCTCGCCGGTCAGCGCATGGCGGTCGTCGGCCCGGGCCGGATCGGACGGGCGGTCGCCCGGCGCGCCCACGGCTTCGGCGTGGACGTTGCCATGGTCGGGCGCGTCGATGACCTGCACGCCGCGCTCGGCGAGGCGGCGATAGTCTCACTGCACGCGCCGCTCTCGCCGGCCACGCATCACCTCATCGACGTCACGGCGTTGGCGGCGATGCGGCCCGGGGCGCTGCTGATCAACACCGCCCGCGGCGGCCTCGTGGACCAGGCGGCGCTGCTCGAGGCCCTCGAGTCCGGGCACCTGGGCGGTGCCGGGCTCGACGTCACCGATCCCGAGCCGCTCCCCGCCGATCACCCGCTGATGGACCGCGACGACGTGATCGTGCTGCCCCACATCGGCTCGGCGACACACGCGACCCGCGCGCGGATGGCCGACATGGCGGTCGAGAACCTGATCGCCGGGCTCTCCGGTGCCGCCGTCCCCTGGCCGGTGCGCCCGCCCGGCACCGGCGCGACGGGCACTTAGAACGGCTTTCAAATGATCGGCACGCGTCTGGCGGCCGCACCCCATTCGGGGCACAAGCGGACTGCATCGCGCGGCGGCGTCACCCGTGCCCCGAATGGGGTATCGCCCGTTGACGTGGCTCTGCCCTGTCTGCCGTCCCGGCCCGCCGTGTGTCCTTGCCGCGCTCGGTCCGGGGCTCGCGAGCCACGCACCGCTCATTCTGAAAGACGTTCTCAACTCGCGACAGACGCAGGCCGAACTACCCGGGGGCGGAACGCTGCGCATTTGCTGAGCGGCGCTCCAGGGTAGTAGGAGGATATGAGCATCTGCTGTCCGCCGGGGGCGGGCTGTAATGCGCGAGGCTCACAGCAGCCGTGCGCCCTGGATGTCTTCGCCGTCCGCACCGACGCCGACGCCCAGCGGGCGCTGGCGCTGTGGTCGATCCTGAGCCAGGCCCGGCGCAGCGCGAGCCGTCGCTTCGCCCAGCGCGCCTACACGCGCGCCCGGGATCGGGCCCTGGCCCGCGGCGCCCTCGCCGGGATCCCGGCGGCCGCGGTGCGCCTGCGGCCCGTCGCCGGCGGCAGCGGGACCGCGGTGCGCGCCCGCGCGGGTCAGAAGTCGTAGGCCCGCGGTGGGCAAGAGCCCGCTGCGGGGCGGCGCTTGAGTGACTGACCGCACACGCTCTCGCCCGCGTCGGCGTATACTTAGTCTCATGAAGCAACTCACTCTCAGGGATGGGTTGAAAATGCCGGTTCGGCCGATCGCGAGCAGCGACGGGCCGGCGCTGTTGAGCGCCTTCAACCGGCTGAGCCCGGAGACCCGGCACGCCCGCTTTGCCGGCGCGAAGCCGCGCCTGACTAAGGGCGAGGTCGCCTACTTCGTCGACATCGACCACCACGACCACGAGGCGCTCATCGCGCTCGACCCCGACGACGGGGGCATCGTGGCGGTGGCCCGCTTCGCCAGCGAGGCGAGCCGGGCCGAGGCCGAGGTCGCGATCGCCGTCGGCGACGCCTGGCAGGGCCGCGGTGTCGGCTCGGCGCTGATCGAGCAGCTACTCGAGCGCGCGGAGCAGGAGGGCGTCCCCCAGCTGACCGCCTCGGTGCTCGCCGACAACACGCGCTCGCTGCGGATGCTCGCCCACGCGGGCTTCGAGGTCAGCGAGCAGCACTGGGGCATGATCAACATGGTCCGCCCGGTCGCCGGCACCCACGCCGAGGCCTGAGCGGTCACACTTGGCGGCGTGGCCTACCACGTCGAGCTTTCGCGCGGCCTGTTCCGATCGAGCCAGCTGTTCAACCTCGACCTCCCCGAGCTCGAGGCGCGGATCCTGACCCCCTGGCGGGCCGGCGGCTCGTTCGAGATCGAGGACAAGCTCTGGGTCGTCGCGGAGTCGAAGATCACGATCTTGCACGGGCCTGGGCTTGAGCCCTCGCAGCTCGCGATGGGACAGGGCTGGCGCGCCGCGGTGCGGAGCGCCAACGACGTGACCGCGACCGTGCTCGCGGCCCCCGGCGCGCCTGCCGTGCCGAGCGCGCCTGCGTCGGCGAGCGCGCCTGCGGCGAGCGCGCCTGCCGTGCCGAGCGCGCCCGGCGCGCCGGCGCCAGGCCCCCCCGCCCCGCCCGGGCCAAGCCCGCAGGCCTCGCACGTGCCGAGCCCGCCGGGCCCGTCCGCGCCAAGCGGAGCGACCCGCCGCGTCCTGGTCGGCGGCGGCCCCGACCAGCGCGCCCTGGACGCCGTGGCCGCCTTCGTCTTCGCCCTCGACCTCGAGCCCGTGCGCTGGCGCCCTGGCCCGCCCGAGCCCGCGCAGGCTCTGCTCGTCGCGGTCGGCCCCGCCGAGGACGGCACGCTCGATCCGGGCACCGTGCTGCTCGCCGGCGTGGCGGCGGGCGCCGCCCCCGGACGCGCGCTCGCCCTGGAGCGCGACGGCGCCGCCCTGCCCGAGCCCGGCGCGGTCCCTCTATTGCCGGCCGTGAAGCTCGACGACGCCCAGGCGCCCGCGCGCATCGCCGACTGGTTGGAGTCGGTTGGCTGCCCGGTGCGCCGCGAGGAGGGCTGGGACGACCCCGGGCGCTTTCGCTGATGCGCTGGGTCGTCGACGGGCTCAACGTGATCGGCTCGCGCCCGGACGGCTGGTGGCGCGACCGCCGCGCCGCCGTGCGCCGCCTCGTCGCCGCGCTCGACGAGTTCGCCGCCCAGCGCGGGGACTCGGTCACGCTGTTTCTCGACGGGCGCCCGTTCCCGCTGACCCCCGGCGGGGTCGACGTGCACTTCGCCCCCGGCGGGCGCAACGCCGCCGACGACGCCCTGGTGCAGTGGCTCTCCGAGCAGCCACCGCCGCAGCGCGACGGGCTGCGGGCCGTCACCTCCGACGCGACGCTCGCGGCCCGGATCGGTGCGCTGGGCGTGCCCGTCGACGGCGCGCGCGGCTTCCGCGAGGCCCTCGAGCGCTGATGGCGCCCGACGGCGCGAGCTCCGCGAGGCCCTGATGGACCTCGGCCAGGGAGTGCTGCTGGGCGGGGGAGGCATCCTGGCCGGCGCGGTGAACGCGGCCGCTGGAGGCGGCTCGCTGATCTCCTACCCGGCCCTGCTCGGTGCGGGCCTGCCTGCGCTGGCGGCCAACGTGACCAACACCGTCGCTCTGTGCCCGGGCTACCTCGGCGGGCTGCGCGGCTTTCGCCGCCAGCTCGAGGGCCCCGAGCAGCGGGCCCGGCTTCGCCGCCTGACGCCGGTCAGCGTCATCGGTGCCGGCATCGGCGTCGTCCTGCTGCAGGCGAGCTCGACGCACACCTTCCGCGACATCGTGCCCTGGCTGATCCTGTTCGCCTGCGCGCTGTTCGGCGTGCAGCCGCTGATCACGCGCCGGCTCGTCGCGCGCCGCACCGCCGAGGGGCAGGCCGAGCTGCGCGCCGGCGCGCTCGCCGCGCAGGGCGCGACCTCGGCCTACGGCGCCTACTTCGGAGCCGCCGCCGGGGTGATCATGCTCGCGAGCCTGGGGCTGGCCATCGACGACGACCTCGCCCGGATCAACGCGATCAAGTCCTGGCTTCAGCTCGTGATGAACGGCTGCGCGGCGATCGCCTTCGTCTTCATCTCGCCGGTCCGCTGGGTCGAGGTGGCCGTGCTCGCGCCGTGCGCGCTGATCGGCGGGCGCACCGGCGCCGCGCTGTCGCTGCGCATCCCGGCGACCCTGCTGCGCGCCGGCGTCACCGTGTGCGGCGTGACCGTCGCGCTCGTGCTGCTGCTGACCTGAGCCCGAGCCCGCCCCGAGCTCACACGTCGATCGTGCGCCCCCCGACCCCGCCGCCCCGAGCTCGGGCGGGGCTCACACCTCGATGGTGCGCCCCTCGACCCCGAGCCCGATCCGCGCGCCCTCCCCGCCGCTCTGCGCCCACCGCGCCGCCGCCTCGTCGGAGAGGCAGTCCAGGGATTCGTCGTCGTGCGCGGGGTCGTGGTGGAAGAGCACGACCTGCTCGGACTCGGCCCGGCGCGCGAAGATCAGCGCGTCGCCGAGGCGGGAGTGTCCCCAGCCGGTCGTGTTCTCGGCGTACTCGCGGTCGGTGTACTGCGCGTCGTGGATCAGCATGTGCGCCCCGTGCGCGAGCGCCAGCCCGGAGACCCATTCGGCCGGCGTGCGCTCCAGATCGACGCCTAGGCCGGGCTCGTGGTCGGGGAGGTAGCAGAGGCAGCGCCCGTCCTGCTCGATGCGGTAGCCGAGCGTCGGCCCGCGGTGGATGATCCGCTCGGCCCGCACGGTCGCGCCGCCGATCATGAACGGCTCGGCCCCGACCTCCCTGAAGATCACCCGCGCCGGCAGCTCGCGGATGTCGATCGGCGAGAGCGGCTGGGAGAGGTAGCGCGCCAGGCGCTGGCGGAGCGGGCGGAACGCCCCTGCCGGCCCCCAGACGGTGATCGGCCGCGCCGGGTCGAAGAACGGGCGGAAGAACAGCATGCCCATGATGTGGTCCAGGTGCAGGTGGGTGATCAGGATGTGGACCGGTTTCGTGCTCCCGACCAGGCGCTCGCCCAGACGGCGGATCCCGGTCCCGGCGTCGAGGATGACGTCGATGTCGTCGTCGATCCCGACCGACACGCAGGCGGTGTTCCCGCCGTAGCGGAGCTTGTCGGCGTCGGGGGTGGGGATCGAGCCCCGCACCCCCCACAGGGTTACCTGCACGGCGCGCCCGTCATCGCTGGGCCTCGGCCGTCGCGGAGACGTCCTCGGCGGCGACGAACGTGATCAGCGCGCCACAGAACTCCTCCTCGCTGACCAGCGGCAGCGCGGTCACGGTCACCGGCAGCGTCGACCCCTGGTCGGTGAGGATGCGAAAGCGGCCGTACACCGGCAGCCCCTGCTCGAGCGCGCCGGTGAGGGCCGAGGCGTCGGCCGGAAGCGGCCGGCCGATCTCGTCGACCGGCCCGATGCGGCCCCACTCGGTCGCCGACAGCCGCCCGCCCTCCTCGAAGCGCCGGCCGATCAACTCGGCGGCGGCCTCGTTGTAGAAGATGATCGCGCCGGCGTCGTCGACGAGCAGCGCCGGTGTGAGGATCGCGTCGGCGAGGTTGCGCGCAAGCATCAGGGCGATGCTGGGCATCCGACCATTCTCGCGGCTCGGGGGGACGGTGCCCGGCGGCGTGCGTTCAGGCGGCGCCGCCGCGCATCCCGGCGAGGATCATCTCGACTGCGTCGCCGAGCGCGCTGTGCTGGGCGATCGAGTCGGTCACGGTCACCGGGTCGCCGGTGCGCACGACTCCCGGCGTCACCACCTCCGCGTAGGCGCCCGCGCACGCGAACTGGCCGAGCGGCCCGAGCGAGCGGCGGTTGGCCCGCGCGACCGTGCGCAGTATGCCGGGGTCACGGCCGAGCTCGCCCTGCGGCAGCGTCGTCATCACACAGCGCGGCGTCGGCGCGACGATGTGCACCTGCGCCTGTTTGCCGATCTGAAGGTCTCGGCCGATCCATTCGTCCTCCACGCACCCGCCCCCGCGGGCCTCAGCGGCGAACAGGATGTTGGGGCGAAAGCGGCGTACGTCCCAGTCGCCCGCGGGATGCTCGCGAGCCAGCGCGTCGAGCGTGCTCGAGGTGAGCACGTGCATCGCGCCGAAATCGACCAGCGTGCCCGGCGCAGCCATACCGGTCGGGATGCCGATGATCCGCTCGCCCGCCTCGTCCTTCTGCCCGGGGCTGAGCTGGAGCATCCCGTAGAACTCGTCGGGGCCGAAGCCCTCCAGCTCGGGCCAGACCTCCTCGTAGGGAACGCCGGGCGGCACGCTGGTCACCATCCGCACCTCGCGGCCGAGCAGCTCGCTCACACATCGCGCGATCGCCTCCTCGTCGCCGTCGATCGTGGTCCCGTCGGGGAAGGTCACGCGCACCGGCGGCGTGGGCTCCTCGACGCGGGGCGGATGCACGAAGGTCGCCCGGCATTCGAGCATCGCCCCGTAGCGCTTGGGGTGCTTGGCGCTCACGAGCCGCTCGGTCTCCAGGTCGAGGAACCCGTACGCACGGTCGCCGACCAGCCCGCCGGGGCCGAGCACCACCTCGTCGACCCGCTCTCCCTGCATCGACTTGACCGGGTGATGCCAGAGCTCTCCGACCGTGATGCCCATCGCCTCTCCTCTCCGATCCTCAACCGCGGCCCATGCTAACCCTGCCGGTAGCGTGTGAGCAATGGCTGAGCGACCCGACGGGCTGACCGTACGCCGGCTGCTCGAGCCGGGCGAGCAGGCCGCGGCCCTCGATCTGCGCCGGCGGGTGTTCTGCGAGGAGCAGGGGGTCGACCCGCAGGCCGAGGTCGACGGCCGCGACCCCGACGCGATCCATCTCGGCGCCTTCGAGGACGGGCGCCTGATCGGCACGCTGCGCCTGCTCGCAGGCCGCGCAGCCGAGGAGATCCACGTCCAGCGGGTCGCCGTCCAGCTGGACCGCCGTCGCCACGGCGTCGGCGCGGCGCTGATGTGCGCCGCCGGGGCGCTCGCCCGCGAGCGGGGCGCCGCCCAGATCGTGCTGCACGCCCAGCGCACCAGCGAGGCCTTCTACGTGCGCCTGGGCTACCAGGCGCACGGCGCGCCCTTCCTGGAGGAGGGCATCGAGCACGTCGCGATGGAGCGAGCGCTTCACTGATGCTGGCGATCAACCATCGCACGCTGCCGGAGGGTTTTCGCGTCGGCCACGACACCGACCCGCACGGGCTGACCGGCTGCACGGTGATCGTGCTCGACGAGGACGCGGGCGCGAGCGCGGCCGGCGAGGTGCGCGGCGCCGCGCCCGGGACGCGCGAGTTCGACCTGCTCTCGCCCGCGTCGACGACCGCGGGCGTGCAGGCGCTGCTGTTCACGGGCGGCAGCGCCTTCGGCCTGCGCGCCGCGGAGGGGGTCGTCGCCACGCTGCTCGAGGCCGGCCGCGGCCATCCGACCCCGGTCGGCCCCGTTCCACTCGTCCCCGCCGTGGTCGTGTTCGACCTGCCGCTCGGGTCCGCGCAGGCGCGCCCGGACGCGGACGCCGGCGCGCGGGCGCTGCGCGCCGCCGGCCGCACCGTCGCCCGCGGCAGCGTCGGCGCGGGCACGGGCTGCACGGTGGGCAAGCTGCTCGGCCCGCGCGGCTGGACGCGCGGCGGGCTCGGCTACGCGGCCGCGCGCGCCGGCGCGATCACGGTCGGCGCGCTGGCCGTGGTCAACGCGCTCGGCGAGGTGCTCGGCGAGCACGGCGAGGTGCTCGCCGGCGTCTTCAGCCGCGGGCGCTACCGGCGCTCGGTCGAGCTTCTCGCCGGCGGCTCGGCGCTGACGCCGGGGGCGCGCGAGGCGACGACGCTCGTCGCCGTCGTCACCGACGCGTCGCTCACCAAGGTGCAGGCGTGGGCGGTCGCGCGCGCCGCGAGCGCCGGTCTCGCCCAGGCGGTGACCCCGACCGCGACGGCGTTCGACGGCGACGTCGCGGTGTGCCTGGCCTCCGGGCGCCGCGAGCCGGGCGAGCCCTTCGTGATCGGCGCCTTGGCCGGCCACCTCGTCGCCGCGGCGATTCGTGACGGCGTGCGCCAGGCGACCTCGGCGCCCGGCTGCCCGAGCGCCGCCGATCGCGCGTGATCGGCATACTCGGGCGACAAGCGAGTATCGAGGAGAGGGCATGGATCTGACGCTCACCGACGAGGAGCAGCGCTTTCGCGACGAGCTGCGCGAGTGGCTGGCCGGGCATCACCCCGGCCCGGAGCCGAGCGGCGACGAGGCCGGCTTCGCGTTCCGGCGCGCCTGGCAGCGCACGCTGCACGAGGCCCGCTACGCCGGGCTCTCGTGGCCGGCGGAGTTCGGCGGCCGCGGGGCGACGCTGATCGAGCAGGCGATCTTCAACGAGGAGCTCACGCGCGCCGACGCGCCCTCGCCGGCGAACATCCTCGGCCTGGCCATGGGCGGGCCGGTCGTGATCCACTACGGAACGACCGAGCAGAAGGAGCGCTACCTGGATCCGATCCTGTCCGCCGAGGAGATCTGGTGCCAGGGCTTCTCCGAGCCCCAGGCCGGCTCGGACCTGGCCGCGCTGCGCACCAAGGCGGTCCGCCACGGCGACGAGTGGGTGGTCACCGGGCAGAAGGTGTGGACGACGTTCGCGCACAACGCCAAGTGGTGCATGCTCGTCGCGCGCACCGACCTCGAGGTGGCCAAGCACAAGGGCCTGACCTACTTCCTGATGGACATGGAGCAGGAGGGCGTGCAGGTGCGCCCGCTGCGCCAGATCACCGGCGAGGCCGAGTTCAACGAGCTCTTCCTCGAGGAGGCCCGGATTCCCCACGAGAACATCGTCGGCGGCGAGGGCAACGGCTGGAACGTGGCGATCACCACGCTCATGCACGAGCGCGCCGGGCTGGGCTTCTCCTCCGCGGTCAGCGTAAAGCGCTCGTTCGTCGAGCTGCTCGCGCTGTGCCGCGAGCGCGGCCTGACCGACGATCCGGTGGTCCGCCAGCGCCTCGCGCAACTGCACATCGAGGTCGAGAACCTGCGCCTGAGCGCGCTGCGCGGGCTCTCGAGCCAGATGCGCACCGGGCAGCCCGGGCCGGAGGGATCGCTCGTGAAGTGGCAATGGGCCGAGACGAACCAGTCGCTGACCGACTTCGCCTGGGAGGTGCTCGGCGCCGACGGCCTGGCCGCCGACAGCGAGTGGGCCTACAAGGCCCTGCGGGCGCGCGCGAACTCGATCGAGGGCGGCACGACCGAGATCCTCAAGAACATCATCGCCGAGCGCATGCTCGGCCTTCCCCGAGCGGCACGATGAACTTCGACCTGAGCGACGACCAGCGCGAGATCAAGCGCACGGCCCGCGAGCTGCTGACCGCCCGCGTGCGCCTGCGCGAACACGCCGAGGCGGGCACCTACGACGACGCCCTGTGGACCGAGCTGGTCGGGCTCGGCTGGCCCGGCATCGGCGTCGAGCTCGGCGCGGTCGAGCTCGTCGTCCTCGCCGAGGAGCTCGGCTACGCGCTCGCCCCCGTGCCCTTCCTCTCGACCGCGGCCGCGGCGCTCGCGCTCGCGGGCGACGGGCGGCTCCCGGACGTGGTGGGGGGCCGAACGCGGGCGACGGTGGGGGAGAAAATCGGCAGCCGTGCCGGGCTCGTGGCCGATGTGGTCGACTCCGAGCTGGTGGTGCTCCTGGACGGCGATCGGGCGCTGCTGCTCGAGTCGCCGAGCGCGGTGGCGGTCGAGACGATCGACTCCACGCGGCGGTTCGGCTCGGTCGAAGCGAATGATGGAACCGAGCTGGCGATCGACGTCGCCGCGGTCCGTGACCGGATCGCGCTCGCCGTCGCCGCCGAGTCGGTCGGCGTGGCGCAGCGGATGCTCGAGGGGACCGTCGCGTACGCCAAGGAGCGCGAGCAGTTCGGCCAGCCGATCGGGATCCACCAGGCGGTCTCGCACCGCTGCGCGCAGATGCTGCTCGAGACCGAGTGCGCGCGCTCGGCGTGCCTGTACGCCGCGTGGGCGGCCGACCACGAGCCGGCCTCGCTGCCGCTCGCGGCCTCCTCGGCCAAGGCCTACGCGTCCGACGCGGGCTACCGCGTGACCGCGGCCGCGCTGCAGCTGCACGGCGGCATCGGCTTCACCTGGGAGCACGATCTGCACTTCTTCCTCAAGCGCGCGCGTGTGAACGGCCACCTGTTCGGCTCGGCGCGCGAGCACCGCGAACGGGTCGCCACGCTGATCTGCGCATGAGGGCGCGCGCCGCCCTCGGCGCCCCGCTCGCTTGTGCCCCTTCATGGGGTGGCGCTTTGGTCGCCGGCTGCGGGCGGACCGCGGCGGCGGCGCCGGTTGGTCGCCGTCGGCCGGCGCCACCCCGCCCCAGCTCGGCGGGCAGCCGTGCGGGCCGGCGATGACGAAGGCGAGCGTGATCTCGTGGCTCCGGCGCGGGCCGCCGGCCGGGGCGCTGCCGGTGAGGCTCACGTCGATGTACCGGCCGATCACCGACTCATAGGCGGCGGCGAGGGCGGACGCACCCGCGCAGCGCTCGGCGAGCTCGGGGCCGACCGCGCCGCCGTGGGAGATCGCGATCGCCACGCCCCCCGGCGCGTGCCGCAGCGATCGGGAGCGCGCTGACGACGCTGGCGGGACGCTCGCTCGAAGTGACGCTGAGCCTGCCCGCGGTTCCGGGCGGGATCGACCCGTCCGGCGCGGCGGTCCGGCACGAGGTCCGCTCGCTCGGCGCGCGGGTCGACGCGGTCAACCTGCTCGCGATGGACTGGGGCGGCGCGCGGCCCTCGAGCGCGATGCTCTCGCTCGCGACCGGCGCGGCGAAGGGCGCGCACGTCGGCGTGCTAGGGGGTGGTGTACCCCAGCGCACTACAGCAACGCTCAGGTACACCACCCCCCCCAGCGGCGCCGTTTCAACGCGGCCTCGAGCGCGTCGCCGTCGAGGCCCGCCTCGACGAGCAGCGGCCCAAGCTCGGCGTCGCCCTCGGTCGAGACGTCCTGGTGACACGCGGCGACCGCGACCGCACGCGCGGCGTGTATGCGTGGTGCGCTTGCCGTGGAACGGCCGGACGATTCCCGGGTTGTGCTTGAGCGCCTGCCGTACGTCGTCGGCGCTCGCCGCGCGGGCTTCCTGCGCGAGCGGGCCCTCCTCCAGGAGCGCGAGGAGCAGGCGCAGGGTGCCGATCTGGTGGCCGCGCACGAACAGCGCCTGACGCAGCGCGCGGTCGAGCACCTGCTTGGCCGCGGTCGAGAGCGCGATCCGCTCGGACGGCGTTTCCACCCGGGGCCCAGCGAGCTCACGCACCCGCTCGGCCGTGCCACCGATGCGTTCGAGGGTCTCGCGCGCGGGGCCCCGCGGCTCGGCTCACAGGCCGAGCAGTAGATGCGCGCCCGCGAGCTCGGAGTGGCCGGGGGCGCGTGCCTCCTCGCCGGCGTGCGCGAGGACGCGTCGGGACTCGTCGGTGAAGCTCGAGCATGCCATCCACGATGGCACGCGCTCGTGGACGCTCAGTCCGAGTCGGTGATGTCGATCTGATCCACCTTGCCGCCGAACAGATCGAAGGACGTCTGGATCACGTTGCCGTTGGCGTCGTTGCCCGAGATCAGGCACTGGTCGGTCTCGGCCGGCGGGCACTGGGCCGACGGGTACGCGGCCCGGACCTGGGCCGGGGTCGAGCCCACGCCGATGCCCGACGACGTCCGGTAGGCGGGCGAGGTCACCGAGACCTGGTTGAGGATGTCGCCGTTGACCGTGTCGAAGGTGAAGAAGACGCCCTGCGCGACGGTGGGCGCCGTGTAGGACAGCGACGCCGTCTTCCCGCCGACCAGGGTCACTGGGTCGGGCTCGGCCACGGTCTTCGGGGGCTGGCCGAAGTCGGCGAGGATCTGCGTCGGCGTGAGGGTCGAGGGCAGCGTGATCGATCCGACGCCGCTCTGCGGGGTGACGGTCAGCCCGAGGCCCTTCAGCGTGTAGCCGGTGCTGGGCGTCTTGGCGACGGGCTTCTTCTTTTTCTTGCGCTTCTTGGCCTTGTGCTTCTTCTTCCTGGCCTTGTGCTTGTGGTGCGCGGCGGAGTCGGCCTGCGCGCGCGAACCGTGGGCCCAGCTGGTCTGCGCGGTCACCGCGCCGCTGAGCAGCAGCGCGACGACCAGCGCCGGGGCGACGGTGCGACGACGTCCGAGCATCGGGCGAGAGGCTACCCAAGTCGACGCGGGAGCTAACCCACTAGGACACTCGTCGATTGGGCTCATCGTCGGGGCCGTCCGGGCCGTGTGGTTGATTGTCCGCACACTTACCTGAGGAGGTCATGATGGCCGCCACCCAGTCGTCGAGCCCGACCACGGTTGAACAACGCGCACGTACGGTCCAGGAGCTGGGCTTCTGCGAGCGCGAGGCACTCCTGCTCGCCGCCGTGCGAGCTCCGGGGTTCACCATCGATCTCGAGCGTGTCAAGCGCATGCTCGAGGCCGGCTGCCGGCCCGAGCTCGCCGTCCGCATCCTCATCTGAGCGCTGATCAGAGGCTGGCGCGCTCGATGCGCGTGGCCACGACCTCGCTCCAGCCGCCCGGCCACCGCGCGCGCACCGCGGCCGCGGTCGCGCTGTGGTCGTACTCGACGCGCCGGTGCTCGATCGACCCGTCGGGGTGTACGAGCGCATAGGCTGCGCGCGGGTCGCCGTCGAAGGGCATGCCCACACTGCCGGGGTTGCACAGCTCGATCCCGCGCGGGCCCGCACGGCGGAAGGGCAGGTGCGTGTGCCCGAACAGCAGCCGGCGCTCGAGCGTGCCGCCGGTCAGCTCCTCGTCCTCCTCGCCCGGCTCGGGGCCGAACGAGCGCACATCGGAGATCGGGCTGGCGTGGCAGACCCGCGTGCCGCCGATCACCGCCTGCTCGGGGAGGGCGGCCAACCGCGCGACCGTGGCCTCGCCGAGCGCCACGCGCACCGCGGCGATCGCGCCCTGGACCGTGTCGTCGGGTCGCGCCTGATCGGGGTGCGCGCCCCAGCGCTCGCCGTTGCCACGCAGCCAGATCGCCCCGGCGAGCCCGTCGAGGACCTCGAGCGTCTCAAGCGGCCAGGGCCCGAACAGCGCGTAGTCGCCGCCGAGCAGGTGCCGGTCGGCGCCCTGGCGCCCGGCGTCGCCGAGCACCGCGTGCAGCGCGGGCAGGTTGCCGTGGACGTCGTAGATCAGCGCGAGCGTCACGAACGCAAGGTATACGCCGGCGCGAGCGGCACCGCCGGGGCGCTCGGGCGTACGAGCATGCGCTCGACGAACGGCAGCGCCGCCATCCCCAGCAGCCCGGGGACGACGAGGGCGATCAGGCCGTAGGTGAGGGTCGCCGCGGTCGCCGTGCTCGCGCCCACGCCGTACAGGACGAGCATCCCGAGGATCCCGCCCTCGGCGCCGCCGAAGCCGCCCGGCAGCGGCACCAGGTTGCCCAGCATGCCCAGCAGGTAGGCGGCGGCGACGATCGTCAGCGAGACGTGCCGGCCGTAGGCCAGGAATGCCGTCCACAGCACGAGGTTGTCGAAGGCCCAGGAGCCGAGCGTGCTCGCGATCACCGACGGGGAGCGCATCAAGGTCTGCGCCTCGCGGATGCCGCCACAGAAGGTGCCGACGGCGCGGCCCGCGCGCCCGTTCGGCGCCGGGCGCAGCCGACCGAGCGCGAGCACGATGACCAGTGAGACGATTGCCGCGCCCGCTGGCAGGAGCGTGAGTGCGGCGCCTGGCGAACCGCCGACGCCCGCCGCCAGGAGCAGGCCGACCGCGAGCAGCGCCACGACGTTGGCGAGGCTCGAGAGCAGGAAGAAGGCGACCGTGCGGCGCCAGACGAACTTGCGATCGACGCCGCGCCGGCGCAGGACGACCGCGCCCAGGGCCAGCCCGCCCAGACCGCCGGCGGGCAGCAGCGCGGCGATGCCCTGCTCGCCGAGGCCGACCTGCACGTTCTCGGCGGCCGACAGGCTTCCGCCCATCACCCCGCGGAACAGGAGCACGTAGCAGCCGCAGGAGAGGATCTCCAGGACGATGCCCGCGACCACCCAGCCCACCCGGCCGTGGTCGAACTGATCGCGGACCGAGCTCAGGCCGGGGAGCACGAGCACGACGAACACCGGGAGGGTCAGCAGCGCTGCGCGGCGCGCGACCTTGACGACCATCCGCGAGGAGCTCGCGTGCTCGACGGTCCGCTCCTCCAGGCTGGGCCGAGGACGAGCGCGGGGCCGGCGGGCGGTGGCGATCAGCGTCATCGCCTGCCATTTACCCCGTCGAACCTTATTCCCCACTAACGGCGCCCTGGCCGTCGGACGCACGTTTAGGGGATTCTTCACGCGCGAGCGCGCGCGACCTGCCAGGCGCGGGCGCCGAGCGCCTCGGCCAGCGCCGCCCGCGCGGCCGCGTCGACCGGCGCGGCGATGGCCAGCGCCCCGCCCGAGCCGGCGTAGTTCGCCGCGCCGCCGTGGGCGCGCACGAGCTCGGCGGCGGCGAGCGCCTCGGGGTGCAGTTGCAACACCTCGCCGCGGGTGAGAAGCGAGCGGTCCATGCAGTCGGCGAAGCGGTCGCGGTCGCCGCCCTGCAGCGCGCCGTAGGCCTCGCGCGCAAGCTCGGCCAGGCGCGCCATCGCGTCGCGAACGGTCCCGTCGGTGCGCGGGTGCAGCGCGCCGTGCACGGCCCCCGACGGCCCGGCGGCGCCCGCGTGGTGGGCGACGAGCAGCGGGGGCAGCCGCTCGCCGGGCAGCGTCGCGCGCCGGCCCGAAGCGAAGTCCATCAGCAGCAGCCCGCCGTGGCACTGGACGACGCGATCCTGCGGTCCGGCGGCGATCCCGAGGTCCTCGACCTCGACCGCGAGCGCCTCGGCGGCGAGCCGCTCCGGGTCGTCCGGCCGGCCGTCGAGCGCATCGAGCGCCCGCAGCATCGCGATGACGATCGCGCTGGAGCCGCCGAGCCCCACCTCGCGAGGGATGTCGCTGCGCCAACGCACGGCGAGCGAGCGCCCCGGCGCTCGCCGGCGCACCGCGGCGGCGACGAGCTCGCTGCGCGGCTCGATCGTCGCGGCGTGCGCCTCGTGCACCTCGGCGCTCGCCGACCAGTTGGCGAGGGTCACGGCGAGCACCGCGCCGCCGAAGCCGTCGGACGGGTTGCCGGCCAGCGCGACTCGCGCCGGCGCCGAGCCCTCAGCCATCGGCCAGCAGCACGCGCAGCCGCTCGCGCAGGGCCGGTCCCACACGTGGGTCGGCGAGCGCGAGCTCGACGAACGCGCTGCAGTAGCTCTCGACGCTGCCGATGTCCAGTCGCCGCTCGCCCGGCACCAGGCGCTCGGCGAGCACGCGCCCGCCGCCGGCGATCACCGCGCGCAGCGCGTCGGCGACCTGGACCTCGCCGCGCGCGTCGGGCGGCGCGTCGCGCAGGGCGGCGAACACCGCGGGGCCGAGCACGTAGCGCGCGGCGACGGCCAGGCGGCCCGGCGCGTGCGCCGGGTCGGGCTTCTCGACGACGGCGCTCACCTCGCCGTCCTCGCCCGCGGAGACGATCCCGTAGCGCGAGACGGCATCGGGCGAGACCTCCTCGACGGCGAGCACCGCGTCGGCGCCGCTGCGCGCCTGGGCGCCGATCATCCGGCGCACGACTTCGCCGGTGATCACCGTGTCCCCGAGCGCGACGACCACCGGGCGGTCGCCGGCGAATGTCGCCGCGCAGCGCAGCGCGTCGCCGAGCCCGAGCGGCCGCGGCTGGCGCGTGTAATAGACCTCGAGCCCCGCACGCGGGTCGAGCACGGTGCCTGCCGGCAGCGCGGCCTCGAGCTCGGGGTCGACGTCGAAGTGGTCCTCGATCGCCCGCTTGCGCCGCCCGGTCACCAACAGGACGCGGCGCACGCCGGCCGCGGCGAGCTCCTCGACGACGCGCTGGACGACCGGGCGGTCGACCAGCGGGAGCATCTCCTTGGGCTGGGACTTGGTCGCCGGCAGCAGCCGGGTCCCGAGGCCCGCGACGGGGATGACCGCGTCGGTGATCGACACCGACGGGAGTAGATCAAATGGGTGAGGGGCCCGGCGCCACCCTCATGGGTGGAACGAGTCAGGCTCAGGCGATCCGGCGGGCGGCCTCGGTACGCGCCCCGGCGAGGACCGTGCGGTAGCCCTCGGCGAGCCGGCCCAGCGCCGCCTCCCAGGTGCGCCCGCGCACGGCCGCCAGTGCGCCGCGGCTCAGTCGCCCGCGCAGCAGGTCCGAGTCGGCGAGCGCGAGGACCGCGTCGGCGAGCGCGACCGGGACGGCCGGGCGCAGCAGCCCGGTGTCGCCGTCGGCGATCAGCGACAGCGGCCCGCCCTCGGCGACCGCGACGACCGGCAGGCCGCTGGCCTGGGCCTCGAGGATCACCTGGCCGAAGGTGTCGGTCCGGCTCGCGAACAGGAAGGCGTCGGCGCTCGCGTAGGCCTCGGCGAGCGCGTCGCCCTCGAGCCAGCCCAGGAACGTCGCGTGCTCGCCCAGCCGCTCGCGCAGGCGATCCTCCTCCGGGCCGCCGCCGGCGAGCACCAGGTGCAGCCGCGCGTCGCGCGCGTGGGCAGCGAGGAAGGCGTCGGCGAGCAGGTCGATGCCCTTCTCCCTGGTCAGGCGGCCCGCGTAGAGCACGTTGAACGCGCCCGGGAAGCGGCCGGCCACCCGCTTGCGCGGATCAAAGCGGGCGATGTCGACGCCGCGATCCCAGCGCAAGACCCGGTCGGCCGGCAGCCCCAGCGCGGCCAGGCGCTCGTCGGAGGCCGGACTCGGCGAGAGCACCACCCGGCAGTGGCCGTAGAAGGCCCGCAGCGCGGCGTCCATCACCGCCTCCAGGTGCTGCGCGCCGCTGCGCAGGCCCGCGTAGGCGGCGAGCTCGGTGTGATAGCTGCCGATGATCGGCAGGTCCATCACGCCGGCGAGCAGGCCGGCGGTCACCCCGGCCGGGCCGGGGGCGACCAGGTGGACCAGGTCGTAGCGGCCCTCGGCGAGTGTCTCCACCACCGCCGGCAGGCTCGGGACCCCGACCTTCAGGCCGGCGTAGAAGGGAATGTCGACCTCGGCGGCCGCGCTCAGGCGCCGGTCGACCTGCGGGTCGGTGCCGATCACCTCGACCTCGTAGCCCGGCACCCCGCGCACCCGGATCTCCTCGAGCGTGTGGGTCACCCCGTGCATCCCGCCGATGCCGTCGGCGACGATGGCCACGCGCGGGCGCTCGCCCTCGCGGGTGACGAGCTTGCCCTTCTCGCGGCCGAGGAAGGCCGCCGCCGGCGCGTAGGGCACGGCGGGCAGGATCGCCTCCCACAGCGCCAGGGCGGTCGCGCCTGGATCGGGCAGCTGGCCCTTGGCGGCCGAGTCGGCGACGGTCTGCACGACCTCGGCCAGGCGCACCTCGTGGGCGCGCCGGGCGCGGCGGAACAGATCGGCGTGGCTGAAGTCGTCGGCTTGGAGCAGCTCGAGCATCTGCTCGGCGTCGACGTCGAGGTCGATCGAGCGCAGCCAGGCGCCGAGCAGGTCGCGCGCGTCGTTGGGGCCGATGTCGCCGGCCGCCTTGCCGCGGCGCGCCTCGCCCTCGCGCATGACGCGCTCGACGATCGCCATCACCCGGCGCGGGTCGGAGAACCGGCCGGCCTCGTCCAGGCCGAGCGCGCGGACGGCGATCGCCATCGCCGCGTGGGCCCACTTGGCCGCGCTGCCCTGCTCGCCGCGGCTCCAGGCGTCGCCGTGGCGGATGTTGGCCAGGTATTCGGCCGGCGTGGCCGCCTGCGGCGTCTCGGTGTAGGTGCGACCGATGTCGACGCCGGCGTGGTCGTCGGTGCCGCCGATCCCGGTGCCGCCGTGGGTCTCGATGTACACGAAGGCCGGCAGGTTGAGCTCCTTGGCGCGCGAGCCGTTGCGGGTCTCCCACACCGGGAACAGCTGGGCCAGGCGGCGGCGGTGGCGCGGCGTGAGCGGCGCCTCGACGGCGTAGAAGGGGTGGGCCAGCGCGCAGGTGATGTCGCCGTCGTGCAGGTAGGCCGCGCACAGCTCGACGTCGGCGTTGTGGGCCTGCAGCCACTCGTGGTCCTCGGGCGTGATGCCCAGGCACAGGACGTGCACGGCCTGGGGCTCGCCGCGGAACCAGACCGTCAGCTCCTCGGAGATGAAGACGTCGGGCCGGTGGGAGATCTCGAGCACGCCGCTGATCGTGTCGTGATCGGTGATCGTCACGAAGTCCATGCCGCGGCGCTTGGCCAGCGCATAGACCTCCCCGGGCGGCGTCGCGCACTCGGGCAGGCCCAGCGAACGCTGGACGCCGAGCTTGGACAGCTGCGAGGCCGTGGAGTGAACGTGTAGGTCGGCCTTGCTAAAGGTGGGCATCGTCGGTGCACCCCGCTTTCACTTTGGAATGATCTGGGTGAAGAATCCCCTGCAAACGGGCACCCTTAGGTGAACAAGCCGCAACCACTTCGTGACCATCCCGTGAACGCTCCCGGGAATCGCTGCCCCTCGGGGAAGGATGCCCCATGGTTGTGAGCGCCACCCCGGCGGGTGAGGAGCTGCTCGTACTCGAATACGAGCTCCTGCGCGTCGAGGTCGAGCCGCGGCCGTTCGCGCTGACCCTCCGCCGCAACGGCCGGCGTCTGCTTCGCCACGGCGGCGCGTGGGCCGCGGCGGGGACCGTGCACGACCAGTTCATCCACCTCACCGAGGGCGTCATCGCCCGCGAGGAGCTGGGCGTCCCCGAGCAGGCGGCGGCCGCGAGCCTCGTCGAGGCCGGCCCCGAGCGGCTCGTGCTCGCGCTCGCCTTCGAAGGGGGCCGCGAGGGGCTCCTGTCGATCGAGTTTCAAGGGCCCGAGCACGTTCTCCTCGAGCTCGTGCCTGACGGCGAGGCGCTGCGGGCGGCGCTGGAGTGGGATACCCGCGACGGCGAGTGCTTCGCCGGGCTGGGGGTGCGCCACCATCCGCGGCTCAACCACGCCGGCCGCGAGGTCCAGCTCGGCGCCGACCGTCGCTACACCGGCCCGGACTGCCCTCCGGACATGCTTGCCAACGGCGGGATCCCGCAGGGCGACTGCGCACCGGTGCCGTGGGTGAGCTCGAGCCGCGGCTACTCGCTGTGGCTGCAGGGGGCCGGCAACGGCATCCGCTTCGCCTTCGGCGGCGACCGCACGTCGGCGTCGGCGCGGACCGCGTCCGGCCCGCTGCGGCTGCACGTGCTGTGCGACCCGACGCCCGCCGCGCGGCTGCGCCGCTACTGTCGGCTCACGGGCCTGCCCGCGCTGCTGCCCGAGTGGGGCTACGGCTTCTGGAAGAGCCGCGACGTCTACGGCCACCAGCGCGACGTCGAGGAGGACTTCCGCGGGTTGCGCGGGATGCAGATCCCGCTCGACGCGATCGTCATCGACTCCCCCTGGGCGACCCAGTACAACACCTGGGAGTTCAACCCGCACCAGTTCCCCGACGCCCCGGGGATGATCGCCGAGATGCGCGCGGCCGGGGTGCGCACCGTCGTGTGGGTGACGCCGTGGGTCAACCTGGACTCGCGCGACGGGCAGATCCCGCCCCAGCCGGAGTCAGAGCGGCTGCACCGCGAGCCGGCCTCCAACTACGAGGACGGCGCGCAGGGCGGCCACTACGTCAAGACGCCCGACGGCAGCCCGTTCGTCACGCGCTGGTGGATGGGCGACGGCTCGCCGGTCGACCTGCTCGACCCCGCCGCCGACGACTGGTGGCGCGCCCAGGCCCGACGCGTGCTCGAGCTCGGCGTGCAGGGCATCAAGGCCGACGACGGCGAGGGCTACTACCTCCCCGACGAGGTCCGGTTCGCCGACGGGCGCACCGGCGCCGAGGCGGCCTGGGAGCTGGGCGGCGCCTACCGGCGCTCGATGCAGCGCGCGCTCGAGGAGGTCCATCCCGGCGACGGCGTGCTCTTCGGCCGCAGCGGCTGGAGCGGCCAGCAGGCGACCGGGATGCTGTGGGGCGGCGATCAGGCCTCGGACTTCTTCTCGCTGCGCGTGCTCGTCGTCGCCGCGCTATCCGGTGCCTGCAGTGGGATCTCCAACTGGTCGCACGACGTCGGCGGCTACCTGGGGCACAAGCTCGTCGAGCGCTGCCCGGCCGAGCTGATGGTGCGCTGGCTGCAGGTCGGCTGCTTCACGCCGCTGATGCACGCCCACGGGCGCATGCCCCAGGAGCCCTGGCACTACCCCGACGACGTGCAGGACCTCTACCGGGGCTACGTGCTGCTGCACGAGCAGCTCGTGCCCTACGTGCGCGCCGCGGCGGCCACCGCCGCGCGCTGCGGCCTGCCGATCGTGCGGCCGCTGTGCCTGACCGACCCCCGCGATCCGCGCGGCTGGACCGCGACCGACGCCTTCGGCTACGGCTCGGCGCTGTGGGTCGCCCCCGTCCTGGAGGAGGGGCTGCGCGAGCGCGAGGTCCCGCTGCCGCGCGGGCGCTGGATCGCGACCTGGTCCGGCGAGGAGCAGCCGGGCCCCACCGACCTGCTCGTGCCCACGCCACTGCACCGCATCCCGGTGTGGGTGCGCGCCGGCTCGATCGTCGTCACCTACCCGGCCGAGCACGTCGCCGCCGGCCTGGGCGACACGCCCGAGGCGCAGCGACCGCTGCAGGCCACGCTGTGGGGCGAGCCGCGCGACGGGCGGGCGCAGGTGCGGCTGGCCGACGGCACTACGATCCGCTGGGCGCGCGGGCGCTGGTCGGTCGACGGCGACCGCGAGATCGCCTTCCGCGAGCGCTGAGCCGCCATCCCGGCGAGGATGTCGGGCGTGAGAGCGCCGACGTCGGCCTGGCCCACCCTCCAGCAGGAGCGCCTGTTGCGCGCGGCGCTGCTCGCCGACGAGCGGGGCCTGGAGGCGTGGCGCGAGCTGCGGCCGGCGCTCGAGGGGTCGCTGGGCGACGGCGCGCTGCTGCCGCTGCTGCCGGCGCTGCGTGCGAACCTGCGTGCCCTGGGCGTCGAGGACCCGCTCATGGCCGCGCTCGATGAGCTGCACGTACGCACGTGGACCCACAACCAGGCGCTGCTCGCCGCCGCGCTCGCCCACGTGCGGGCGCTCGAGAAGGGCGGGATCCCGACCTTGTTGCTCAAGGGCGCCGCGCTCGCGCTGGGCGACCGCCACGGCGCCGCCGTGCGCTACATGAGCGACCTCGACGTGCTCGTCCCCACCGCGCGCCGGCTCGAGGCGATAGACCGGCTCGTCGCGCTCGGTCTCGGCCCGGTCGACGGGCGACCGCTGTGGTATCTGCGCGTCTTTCAGCCGCGCCACAGCCCGAGCGCGGGGTTCGCCGACGCCAGCGGGCGCCAGCTCGATCTGCACTGGCACGTGCTCCACCTGTCCTGCCAGCCCGACGCCGACGAGGACTTCTGGGCCGCCGCGTCCCCGGTCCAGCGCGGCCCGACACGCACGCGGGTGCTGTGCGCGGCCGACGCGCTGTTACACGCCGTGCTGCACGGTGTCGCGCTCGGCCCGGCGCCGAGCTACCGCTGGGTCCTCGACGCCGCGCTGATCCTGCGCCAGCCGCTCGACGCAGACCGCCTGGTCGCCCAGGCGCGCCGCCGTCGCGTCGCGGTCGCCCTGCGGGCCGGCCTTCTCTACCTGCGCCAGACGATCGACGTCCCGATTCCCGACGAGGTGATCCGCGCGCTCCGCGCCGGCCCGCGCCCACTCGAGCGCGTCGAGCTGCGGGCGATCACCACTCCGGCCGCGCGCCGCAGCCCGCTCGAGCGCGCGGTCCTCTACCACCAGCAGGGGGCGCGCCGGGAGCTGCCGATGGGGTCCACCAGCGCGCGCGCCCACCTCGCGCTCGCGCGCGAGCGCTTCGGCGTCCGGCGCCCAGGAGATCTGCGCGCGATCCCGCGCGGTGGCACGACCGGCCCGGGACGGCCGATCGCCGACGCGTCCGCGGCCATCGACGCGGGCGCGCTGGACCTGCCGGCCGCGCCGATCGTGGTCGGCGAGCCGGTGGCGATGTCCGACCGCGACCGCGCCGCGTCATTGGTCGCGGACGGAGCGTGGGCGCCCGAAGACGGGGGGATGTGGCTCGCCGGGCCGCGCGCGCGGCTCGTCCTGCCGCTCGCCACGACGCCGGACGCATCGCTGATCCTCGGCCTGAGCGGCGAGGCGCTGTTCGGCAGCCCGCGGAGCTGGTCCCTGGAGGTGGGCGCGAACGGGCAGCCTGCGGGGACGATCGCGCTCAGCGGCGGGCGTCCTGAGGTGGTCGACGCGCGGGTCCGGCTCCCGGCGGCGGCGATCGCCGGGTGTCCACGGGTCGAGCTCTCGCTGACGGGCTCGCACCCGGGCTCTCCGGCCGACGCCGGGCTCGACGACCACGACGACCGCCAGGTCTCGTTCTTCGTGCGCGAACTGTGCCTGAGCACGCCGCCGACGTGCGGGCCCGGCGAGGAGCTCGCGTTCGGCGCCGGCGCGGTGGGTGAGGCGGCGCTCGCCGGGGGTTGGCACGTACCCCAGCGGTTCGGGCGCTGGTCGGGCCGGGGGGCCGCGACGCTGCTGCTGCGCGTAGCGCCCGAGCCGCTCGGGATTGTCCTCGAGGCCGAGCCGTTCCTCGGTGCCTCCGGGCGACCCCTCGAGGTCGACGTGCGCGCGGGCGCCCTCTCGGTCGCGCGGTTGCGGTACGACGCGCACGGGATCACCTCACGGCGGATCGCCGTCCCCGCGGGCGCGACGGATGAGCGCGGGGAGCTCGAGTTGACGATACGCGTCCGGCGCCCGCGCGCGGAGCGCCCCGCTGACGGGCCGGTGCTCGGCCTGTTCCTGCGGCGCCTGGTGGTGCATCGAGGCGCCTGAACGATGCATCGTCTGCGCTTTGACTCCTTCGGGGTGGCCGCCGAGATCGCGTGTGACGACCGCGCGCTCCTCGGTGCGATCGAGGGCGTGCTGCCGCCGGGCTGGCACAGGTCGGACCGCACGCCTCAGGTGCGCTTCGCTCTCACCCGGGCCGGGACGGTGACGGTCGACGGCGTCGAGTTCCACCACCCCGAGATCGGCTACGAGGAGGCACTGCCGCGGCTCGCGTCGGTGGTGCGCCACGAGCTCGCCCTCCACGCGCCGGCGCACATCTTCATCCACGCCGGCGTCGTCGCCGCGGACGGGGCGGCGATCGTCCTGCCCGGGTCGAGCGGCAGCGGAAAGACGACGCTCGTCGCTGAGCTCGTCCGGGCCGGCGCCGGCTATTGCTCGGACGAGTTCGCCGTCGTCGACGGCCACGGACGCCTCCAGCCCTACCCGAAGCCGCTGTCGATTCGCGGCGAGCGGGCGGTGCTCGGAGCGCCGGTGCCAGTGCCGGCGGAGCGGACCGTGCGGGAGGCGGTACGGCCGGCGCTGATCGTGTTCACCCGCTACGAGCCGCGAGCTCGTTGGGATCCGGTGGAGCTCACCGCGGCCGAGGGCGCGCTCGCCCTGCTCGAGCACACGGTCGCGGCCCGGTCGCGCCCCGGCCCGGCCCTCGCCGTGGTCGCGCGCGTGGCGCGTGAGGCGCGCGTGATCGCGAGCCCGCGCGGAGGGTCCGACGCGGCCGCCGCGGCGCTGCTCGAGGCCCTTGCCGAGTCGGTTGACCCGTCCGACCGCTGACGATAGGATTTGGGCAGATGGCAGGGGGACCACTCGCCCGGCAGGGAGGGCTTCTCAGCGAGGAGTTCGACGATGAGCTGCTCGTCTACGACGAGCAGCGCGATGTCGCGTGCCGCCTGAACCACACCGCCGCGCTGGTGTGGCGGCTGTGCGACGGAAAGCGCAGCATCGACGACCTCGTCGTGGAGCTCGGCGAGAAGGCCGACCGCGACATGGTGCACGTCGCGCTCGACACGCTCGTCGAGCACGACCTGCTCGAGTCAGGCTACGAGCGGCGCGACCCGGCGGCGGCCCGCGTCAGCCGACGGCGGTTCATCCGGCGGGTCGGGATCGCCGGTATCGCCGCGATGAACATCCCGATGGTCTACAGCCTGCTCGTGCCGGCGGCGAGCGCCGCGGCTTCGGGCACCGGCTATCTCGGGTACTACGGCGGCACAGTCCGTTAGGCCGCGGCGGCCTCATGCGCCGCACCGTGCGCGAGCGTCTGCTCGACGAGTTCGCGCACGCGCCGCTCTCCGTCGTACGCGAGCACCCGCTGGCCGAGCTCGCGGGTCAGACGGGCCGGCGCCGGATCCTCGAGCGCCCAGCGCACGCCGTCGCGGATCGCTTGCGGGGTCTCCGACACGACCCGCGCGACCCCGAGCTCGTGCAGGCGCCCGGTGAGCGGGAACTGGTCGTAGGCTTGCGGCAGACACACCATCGGCACGCCGGCGAGCAGCGACTCGTGAACCGAGTTGCAGCCGCCATGGGTGATGTGGACGCTCGCGCGCGCGAGCCGCTCGCGATTGTCGGCGAATTCGTGAATCTCGGCGTTGGCGGGCAGCGGCCCGAGCTCCTCGATCGTCAGCGGGCTGCGCCCGGTCGAGACGACGACGGCGACCGGCTCGTCGGCCAGCGCGTCGAGCACCGCTCGGAACTGGTGCCGGCGGCGGTTGAACGAGGTACCGAAGCAGGCGTAGACGAGCGGCCGCTCGGGCCGAGCCGCCGGCGTGGGCGGGGGGTCCATCAGCGGCCCGACGCAGTGCCAGCGCCCCGACAGCTCCACGGGACCGAGGATCTCGTCGGTGGTGAACGTGACGATCGTCTCGCCCTTCCGGAACGCGGTGTGGATGACCGAGTCCCACGTGCCGAGCTCCACGCCCCAGCGCCGGCCGACCGCGTGCCAGGCCTGCTCGAAGCGGGCGCTTGCCTGCTCCGGAGGCGTGAGGGGTGCGAGCTGTTCGTCGACCGAGGCGATCCGCTTGGGGTCGCTGAGCGGGAACATCGGGTGGGTGACGATCCGAGGGATCCCGAGGAAGTCACCGGCGACTCGCGCCCAGGGGACCTGGCTGTCGTGGACGAGCAGGTCGGGGTCGTAGTCGAACAGCTCCTCGATGAGCGTCTCGGTGAGCGGCAGGACCAACTCGGCGAGCGACGCGACGAAGCCGGCGAAGCTGTCCGTGGTGGGCATCTCCGGGCGGTGCAGCGCGAAGCTCGCGCCGGACGCCTCGATCTGCTCGCGGCATCCGGCCGGACCCCAGGCGCGGACCTCGTGTCCCTGGCGCGCGAGCACCGCCGCCAGTCTCGTCGCCGCCCCGATGTGGCTGTAGAAGGGAATGTGGACGACCGAGATCCTGGTCACGACCCGCAGGCTATATCGTCGCCGCTCGTGACGATCCGGCCGTCGAGTGGGCCGTGCTGACGCTGCTGGCGATGGAGCCCGAGGGGTGCCTCGGCCGGACCTGGCCACGGGTGGCCGGCGGCTGGGCGCGCTGGGAGACCGTCGGACCGGAGCTCAGCGGCGAGTTCATCGTCGCCCAGAACGACGACGGCCACCTGGAGGCGTTCGGCGTCGGCCCCGACGGGCGGCTCGGGCACGGGTGGGAGATCTTCGATCCCGACCACGACGGCTGGTCCAGCTGGGAGGCGATCGGGCCGCCGATCGCCGGGCGGCCGGCGGTGGGACGCAACGCGAGTGGCCACCTCGAGCTGTTCGCGATCGGTCGCGACGGGCGGCTTGGGCACATCTGGCAGATCAACGTCATCGGCTACCACGGGTGGTCGGGCTGGGAGCCGCTGCTCGCGGTCCGGCTGAACGGGGATCCGGCCGTCGCCGCGAACGCCGACGGGCACTTGGAGCTGTTCGCCATCGGCTCGGACGGGCGCCTCGGGCACGTCTGGCAGCACGAGCCGGACGGGCGCAGCGGCTGGGGTGTCTGGCACGCGTTCGGGCCGGCGATCACCAGCAGCCCCACGGTCGCGCGCAGCGGAGACGGGCGGCTCGAGGTCCTCGCGCGCGGGCCGACGGGGCGGCTCGGCCGCATCGCCCAGCTCGACCGCGACGGTCTGGCCGGGTGGTCGGAGTGGACCGAGCTCGACGTGGAGATCGACGGCGCCCCCGTCGCGTGCGTCGACGGCGGCGGGCGCATCGCGGTGTTCGCCACCGCCAGCGGCGGCCGGCTCGGCTGGACGCGGCTCGTCGACGCGGACGGGTGCGCTGGCTGGGGGGCATGGGAGGACCTCGGTGTCGCGCTCGGCGGCCCGCCGGCGGTGTGCTGCAGCGACGATGGTCGCCTGGAGGTGTTCGCGGTCGATGCCGCGGGCTGCCTCGGGCGGTTGCGCAAGATCGGCGATGCGGGCGAGTGGGCCCCGTGGGAGGAGCTCGGGCTGGACACCGCGGGCGCGCAGCTGGCCGTGTGTGGCTGCGCCGGTCCCGGCGTGGAGCCGGCGGAACCGGGTCGTGTCGGCGCCGCGGCACGCGCGGCCGAGGTGGTGCGCGCCGACTGCTGCGTGATCGGCGCCGGGCCGGCCGGAATCACGCTCGCGGACACGCTCGGCCGCACCGGCGCGCGGGTGCTGCTGCTCGAAAGCGGGCGGCTGGACCGCGACCCGGCAAGTCAGGAGCTGAGCCGGGGGGTCGCGCGCGGGCCGATCATCAAGGGCTACTGGAACTACCTGGCCGCGGGCCGGCGGCGACAGGTCGGCGGCTCCACGGCGATCTGGGGACGCGGGGTCCTGATGCCGTTCCGCGAGCTCGAGTTCGAGCCCCGCCCTTGGGTTCCCCACAGCGGGTGGGTCCTGACTGCGCAGGAGCTCGAGCCGTTCTACCGGACCGCCGCCGAGCGAGCCGGGCTCGCTCCCTTCCCAGCGCTCCGCGCCAAGGGCGGGCTCATGCATGCGGTCTATCGCCATCCGCCCGAAGCGAACGTGTTTCGATCGCTGTTCGTCGAGGCGCTCGGCACCCCCGGGGTACGGGCCGAGCTCGGGACCACGGCACTCGAGCTCGAGCTCGCCGGGGACCGCGTGCAGGCCGTGCGCTGCGCCGGCCCGGACGGTCGGGTCCTGCGCGTCGAGGCCGACACGTTCGTGCTCGCCGCTGGCGCCGTGGAGAACGCGAGGCTGCTGCTGCTCAACGCGCAGGCGCTGCCTGCGCCGAGCCCGGTCGTTGGTCGGTACTTCATGGAGCATCCGCACGCACGCGTCGCCTGGGCGCGGTTCCCGGACGTCGCCGGGCTGGAGGCGCTCTTCGATGAGGATGGCACGGGCAGGCGCGAGGTGCTCGCGCTCCCGGACGCGCGCCAGCGCGAGGAGTCGCTGCTCTCGGCAATGGTCGAGCTGCGGCGGCTGGGCGCCGTCGTGCCCGGCAGGCCCCTCGACTGTCGCCTGTACGTGCGCGCCGAGCAGGCGCCCGATCCCGACAGCGCGGTCACGCTCGGGCACGGCCTCGACCGCCTTGGGTACCCACGCGCCGTCCTGGACTGGCGGCTGGGCGAGCGCGACTGGACGAGCCTCGTCCGCGCGACCACGCTCGTTGTGCGCGAGCTCGAGGATCAGTACGGCGTCGAGGCGGTCATGGAGGTTCGCCCGGACACTCCCTGGCCCGGGCGCCCGCTCGGGCCCAACGACGAGCCTGACGCGACCTGGGGCTACCACCACATGGGCACCACCCGCATGGCCGACGATCCAGACGAGGGCGTCGTCGATCGCGACTGTCGCGTCCACGGCACGGCGAACCTGTTCGCCGCGGGCAGCTCGGTGTTCCCCACCGGCGGCGCCGCCAACCCGACGCTGACAATCGTCGCGCTCGCTCAGCGGCTCGGCGCGCATCTCGCCGGGTCCACCGCCGCCGAGCCCGCCGCCGAGGGTGATGTCGCCACCAGCCGATGACCCTCTCCCCAACTCCGGCGGCGTCACCGTCGGAGAGGACGGCGTCGGGCGCTGCCCCTGGGCGATCGGCGATGAGCTCATGCGCGACTACCACGACCGCGAGTGGGGGGTCCCGCTGCGCGGCGAGCGGGCGCTGTACGAGCGGCTGACGCTCGAGGCCTTCCAGTCGGGGCTGAGCTGGCGGACGATCCTGCGCAAGCGGCCCGCGTTCCGCGCCGCGTTCGCGGACTTCGACCCCGGCGCGGTCGCCGCGTTCGGCGAGCGGGACGTCGAGCGGCTGCTCGCCGACGCGGGCATCGTGCGCAACCGGGCCAAGGTGCTCGCGGCGATCGGCAACGCGCGCGCGACGGTGGCCCTGCGCCCCGACGGCGGGCTCGACGAGCTGATCGCCGCCCACCGGCCCGAGCCGGGGCCGCCGCCGCGCACGCTCGCCGACCTGCCGGCCCAGACCGCCGGGTCGCGGGCGCTGGCCAAGGCGCTCAAGGCCCAGGGGTTCGTGTTCGTCGGCCCGACGACCGCCTATGCGCTCATGCAGGCGGTCGGGCTGGTCGACGATCACCTGCTCGGCTGCCACCGCCGCGGCGCGGCCTGAGCGCCTACTTGCGCTTGCGCTTGGGCTTCTTGGCTTTGGCCGGCTCGAGCGCCTTGACGAGCTTGGTCACCTGCTGGACGTCGGTCGTGAGCGTGCGCACCGGGGCCCAGCTCCAGGGCAGGGTCGCCGCCCCCGCCGCGGTGGGCAGCGCGAGCGCCGCCACGCACAGCGCGAGCGCCAGGCCGGTCCGTCGAGCTCCCCGCAGCTATCGCTACGCCGCCTCGTTCTCGAGCACGAGCGCCACGCCCTGCCCGGAGCCGACGCACACGCCGAGCACGCCCCAGCGCAGCCCGCGCTCGTGCAGCTCGGTGGCGAGCGTGAGCACGTAGCGCGTGCCCGAGCTGCCGAACGGGTGCCCGATGGCCACCGCGCCGCCGTTGGGGTTGAGCTTGTCGTCGGGGACCTCGAAGCCGTCGAGCTGATTGGGCAGCTCGCGCAGCACGCCCAGCGCCTGGGCGGCGAACGCCTCATGGATCTCCCACACGTCGATCTCCTCCGGGCCGATGCCTGCGTTCCGCAGCGCCTTGGGGATCGCCCAGGCCGGCGCGATCCCCATCACCTGGGGGTCGATCCCGTATACGCCGGCGCCCGCGACCCGCGCGAGCGGCTGGGCGCCGAGCGCCTCGGCCCGCTCGCGCGAGACGATCGCCACCGCGCTCGCGCCGTCGGACAGCGGCGAGGAGTTCCCCGCGGTCATCTGCTCGGTGCCGGGCTGGGGTCCGAGCTTGGCCAGCGCCTCCAGCGAGGTGTCGCCGCGGATGAACTCGTCGTGCTCGAAGACGCGCTCGGGCTCACGCCGCGTGGCGGCGATCGTCACCGGCAGGATCTCCTTGGCCAGCCGGCCCGAGTCGCGCCCGGCGGCGGCGTGCTGGTGCGAGCGCAGCGCGAAGGCGTCGATCTCCTCGCGCGTGAGCGAGTAGCGATCGGCGACGTTCTGGGCCGTGCGGATCGTCTCGATGTAGGCGTCGCGCGCGAGCAGGTTGGGGTGGGGAGGACCGCCGGCGCCCGACCACATCGTGTCGAGCATGAACACCGGCCCGCGCGGCATGAACGGCGCGTCGCCCTTCATCAGCGCCCAGCCCGAGCGCGACATCGACTCCACCCCGCCGGCCAGGCCGCAGTCGATCTCCCCGGCCCGGATCGCGTAGGAGATGTTGATCGCGCAGGTCAGCGAGGAGGCGCAGAAGCGGTTGACCGTGTAGGCGGGCACGCTGTCCGGGAACCCCGCGGCGAGCGCCGACCAGCGGGCGATGTCGCCCATCCCCTCGTGGGCGACGTTCACGCAGCCGGCGGCGATGTCCTGCACGGCGTCGAGCGGCAGGTCGGCGCGCTCGCAGGCGCCGCGCAGCACGAGGCCCAGCAGGTCGTCGGTGCGCAGGTGCGAGAGCGAGCCGCCGTAACGGGCGACCGGCGTGCGCACCCCGCCGAGGATCATCGCGTCACTCATCAGTCCCTCCTTGCCTCCCAGCTGAACCCGCGCACCGCGCCGACCAGGCCGAGCACGGCCCATAGCGCGATCACGCCCAGATCGGCCGCGTCGTGGCCGAGCCCCTGCCCGGTCACGAGCGCGCCCGTGAGCCCGTCGATCGTCGGCTTCAGCGGCAGCGCCGAGGCGATCTCCTTGATCACCGACGGGACGTGGGTGACGTCCTGGGCGATGAACGAGACGATCAGCATCGGGATGAACGCCGCGTTGACGTAGGCCACCGACGATTCGTAGTTGGGGATCGCGTGGGCCAGCGCGACGCCGAGCAGCGCGAAGCAGACCACGCCGGCGAACACGTAGACGAGCAGCTCGCCCCAGTCGCGCGGCCACGGCAGCCCGAAGAGCAGCT
>DATAWZ010000241.1:0-17228 GCA_036266975.1 Solirubrobacteraceae bacterium | reverse complement strand
CTCCCGCTTCGCGGCTGCAAATCTTCGCCTGGCGGCGTCCTCGGGAGCCGAAATAGCGCTGCTATTCCGGCTCCCTGCGTCCTGGCCATGCTCGATTTTCGCTCGCGAATCGACGACCGGATTTACCGGAGGCACCACTAGTTGCAGCGCTGGCAGTGCCCGCGAAGGAGCACGTCGTGGTGCTCGATTCGCATCCCGAGCCGTTCGGCGAGGTGGTCGATCGCGCGCTCGAGGCCCGGATCGTCGAAGGCGACGAGCCGCCCGCACTGCTGGCAGACCAGGTGGTGGTGGTGCTCGCCGCTCGGGTTGACGATCTCGAACCGCGCCTGCCCGGGCCCGATCGCGAGCCGCTGCACGAGCCCGTGGTCGACGAGCAGGTCGAGCACCCGATAGATGCTCGCGCGGCCGATCGGCGTCTTGCGCGCCCGCAGCTCGTCCTCGATCTCCAGCGCGGTCAGCGCGCACGGCTGCGCGCCGAGCAACTCGATCACCCGTGCCCGCGCGCCACCGCGCTGGTGGCCGGCGTGGGCCAGCACGGCCTGCGTGTGGTCGCTCCACGAGGCGGGGGCTTCGGCCGGCGGCACCGATCCAGCTTACCTGGGAGAGAGTCGCGAGACTCAATCCCGATCTGCGCGTGGCAAGCCGCCGGACCGTACACTGCGCCCGCGGCTCCTGACGTCATGTCAGCAGCCGCAATCGAGGGCCGCGTGGGGAGGGAGGACGCACTTCCGCTTGCCGGCGGCGACTCGCTGAACCGGGCGCCGATACGACGCCCGCTGTGACTATGAACAGACGCAGGAGGAAACCATGAAGACCAACGCCCTGCCCAGGGCGGCGGTGCTCGCCGCGGCCGCGTGCCTGGCGACGATCGCACTGCTGATGGCCTGGCCGGGAGTGAGCGCACGGGCCGCGCAAGGGAGCGCGCTCGTGCAACAGGTGCCGGTGAGCTTCACCGTGAGCAACACCAACACCTCGCGCGTGCCGTGCCTGACCGACGGACGCACGTACACCATCGCCGGCACGCTGTTCCTGCCCGCCGGCCCGATGCCACAGGGCGTGACGCTGTACGCGCACGGCCTGGGCTTCGCCGCGTACTTCTGGGACTTCACCGCGGTCCCGGGGTACGACTACGCGCTCTACGAGGCCGATGCCGGCCACGCCTCGGTGGTCGTCGACCGCCTCGGCTACGGCGTCTCGGGCAAGCCCCAGGGCCTGCTCAGCTGCATCGGCGGTCAGGCGTCGGTCCTGCACCAGGTCGTCCAGGACCTGCGTCACGGCCGCTACCGGGCCGGCGGCGCCGGGGCGCCGGCGTTCTCGCGCGTCGGACTGGTGGGGCACTCGGCCGGCGGCGAGCTGACCGAGGTCGAGGCAGAGTCGTTCCACGACGTCAACGCGATCGGCGTGATGGACTGGGCCGACCAGTTCTTCTCGCCGCTCGCCTACACGTCGTTCGCCGTCGATGGCGCGGGATGCGCCCTGGGCGGAACCGCACAGGGGCCCGGTGGCCCCGGCGGCTACAACGACTTCGGCGCCACCCCCGCCGACTACGACCAGGTGATGTTCAACGCCGCAAGCAATCCGGCGGTCGTCGCCGCGGCCACCGCGATGCGGACCAAGGACCCGTGCGGGGACATCCTGTCGATCCTCACGGGCACGGCGATCGACCTGGTCGGCGGAGTGCAGTCGATCAACGTCCCGATCGCCTACGTCTGGGGAGCGCAGGACGCGCTCTTCCTGGATGCGTTGCCGTGGGCCGGGCTCCAGGAGGCGCTGTACCTGGGCTCGCCGCGGGTGACGAACATCGAGCTGCCCGACAGCGGCCACGCGGTCACGCTCGGGCCCGACTCGACGATGCTCGAGCGGTCGATGAATGGCTGGCTGAAGAGCAACGGTCTGTAGGGAACGGTGCAGGGTGCGCCCCTCGGGGCGCACCCGTCTCACCCCGTCGTCTCGGCGCGCACGGGAAGTGCGCGTTCGAGCACGGCGGTGACGAATTCGACCGTGAGCGGCTCCTCGGCGATGATCAGCTGCAGGCTGATCCCGTCCATGGCGGCGATCAGGCTACGCCGGCTGACCTCGTCGAGCTCGCCGAAGAGGTCGATCACGGCGTTGGCCCACGCGAACGCCACCTCGCGCAGCGCCGGCCGGCGCGCCGCGAGCAGGTAGAGCTCGACCTCGGCGATCAAGCGGCTGCGGTTGGTCTGGGCCTCGGCGACGAGCACCGTGGCCAGATCGCGCGCGGTCGATCCCGTACCTGCCGCCGCCACCAACGGCGGCCAGTGGCTGGTCGCGGTCTGGATGGCCGAGACGAGCAGCTCGTCGATCGTGCCGAAGTGGTAGGAGACGGCCTGCGTGGAGATGCCGGCCTCGGCGGCGATCGCCCGGTGCGTGACGCCTTGCGGCCCGGCGCGCTCGAGGACGCTGAGCGTGGCCTCGAGCAGGGCCTGGCGGCTCGCGGCGCCTCGTGCTTTGCGCCCGTCGGTCTCCATCGCTCTCGATTATCGCGTAGGGGCTGGATGGGGTTGACGACAAAATAGTACATCTGTACTGTTTGTTGTCGCTTCGCATTCACAGGGAGTCAACCCCGTCACCCCCCGGGAGGATGCCTATATGAACTACGAGTTCGCCGTGAAATGGTTGAAGTGCTTCCGCGAGAGCTCAGAGGCGGTGTGTGCGCTGTACGACGACTCGTTCAGCTTCTCGGACCCGATGCTCGACCAGTGGGACGTGAACACCAAGCCCGATCTGCTGCGCCTGTTCGCGCTGTACGCGAACAAGGACCGGGCGAATGGCATCGGCGTGCACAACTTCCGTGCGCGCGGCTACGTCGGCGATCACCGCAGCGGCCTGATCCTCTGGGAGTGGAGCCCCGAGGACTGCGCGATGTTCATCGGCATGGACGCGGTGAGCAAGCCGTTCGGCACGCAGGGACACACCCACCACGAGTACAACGAGAAGGGCCTGATCACCAGGGAGTCCTCGTGGTGGGACGGCTCGGCGGTGCTCCGTGCGCTCAAGCCCGACATGCCCGGGCACGGTCCGGCGGAGCCGGGCAAGTCGCCCTTCGGCGCCAAGCAGGCGGTGGCCGCATGAGCAGCCTCGCCCACGCGCAGAAGTGGTGTGACGCGCTCTCGAACGATCCCGACGCGCTCGTGGCCATGTATCGCCGCGACGATCATCCGCTCGCCGAGGGGTTCACCTCCGAGCATTCGATGGTCGACGACAACGTGCTGGACACGTTCACCACCGGCGAGCAGCTCCGTGAGGCCTACGGCGGCTACTCGACCGGCGAGAACGGCAAGTACACGTTCACCGCCACCGAGTGGCTCGGCGGCCGCACCGACCAGGGTCTGATCCACTGGAAGGTGACGATCGAGGGCGCCGAGTCGTTCCGCGGCCTGCCCGTCCCCGACGGCACGACCCTGGAGACGATCGGCTCGACCTTCCAGACGCTCGACGAGGACGGGAAGATCCGCTTCGAGTCCACCTACTGGGAGGACAACCGGGTCTTCAAGCAGCTCGGCATCGCCATCCTCACCCCGCACTACTGGGAAGAGGACTTCGACATGGAGGCCTTCCTGGCCTCGCTCGGCTAGTCAGTTCCCGCGGCCGCGGGTGGCTCGGGCTCGTCGGCGGGAACCGTCGCGAGGAACCGCACGAGCTCGAGCCCCCGCTCGCCCTTGAGGTCGGGATCGCCCGCGCCGAGCGCCACCGCGATCTCGGCGTGGGGGCTCCCGGCGACGAGCGCCATCGCGATCGCCTTGTGCAGGGCGCGGTCGGCGTCGAAGGCGAGCTGCGGGTCGTCGTCCCCGGCCGCGCCGCGGGCGGCGGAGGCCGCCCGGACGAGGATGGCCCAGCGCCAGTAGTCGAAAGTCATGAGGGGATCCTCGCATTCCACCCCGCGCAGTAGACTCGCGGGCCGTCATGGCCGCATCCCTCGAGAACCCCTCGCTGCGCGGCCGCGTCGCCCTGGTCACCGGCGGCTCGCGCGGAATCGGGCGCATGATCGCCGAGGGTTTCGTCCGCGCCGGCGCGCGCGTCTACATCTCCTCGCGCAACGAGCAGGCGTGCGCGGAGACCGTCCAGGAGCTCTCCCCGCACGGCGAGTGCATCGCCCTGCCGGCCGATCTGTCCTCCGTCGAGGGAGTGATCGGACTCGCCGGCGCGCTGCGCGACCGCGAGGGCGCCCTGCACGTGCTCGTCAACAACGCCGGGCGCACCTGGGGCGCGACGCTCGAGCAGTACCCGCCCGACGCCTTCGACCGGGTCTTCGCGGTCAACGTCCGGGCGGTCTTCCATCTCACCCAGCAGCTGCTGGGTGAGCTGCGCGCCGCGGCCTCGCCCGACGACCCCGCCCGGGTGATCAACATCGGCTCGGTCAACGGGACGACGGTGCCGACGTTCGGCGACCTCGAGGCGGCCGAGCGCGGCGAGTCGCCCCCGATGGAGAACTACGCCTACTCGGCCTCCAAGGCGGCGGTCCACATGCTCACCCGCCACCTTGCGCAGCGGCTCGCCGGCGAGCACATCACGGTCAACGCGATCGCCCCCGGCCCGTTTCCGTCGAAGATGATGGACTTCGCCCTCAACGACGAGGCGCTGCGCGCCGACGTGATCGGCCGGGTGCCGCTCGGGCGCGTGGGGCGGGCCGAGAACGTCGCCGGCACCGCGCTGCATCTCGCCTCGCCCGGCGGTGCCTACACCACCGGGGCGATCCTGCCGGTCGACGGCGGCCTGTCGACCGGCTGAGCGCCGTCAGTCGCCGGGGTACTTCGCGAGCTCGTCGCTGAGCTCGCTGTCGATCACGTACTCGTCGTGCGTGGTCGTGAACGGACGGTGCGTCGCGACGATCGTGTCCTCGTGCACCTGCAGGAGCGTCAGGCCGCCCTCGGCCACGCCGCGCACCTGCGTCGTCCCGGCGAGGTTGTCGAGCGTGTAGGCGACCGCCGGCGCCATCCACACCGGGACGCCGGCGAACTGCGCGGCGCCGACGTGGTGGCAGTGCCCGCAGAGGATCATCCGCACGTCGCTGCCGGACACGACCGCCGCCAGGCGCTCGGGGTCGCGCAGCACGATCCCCCGCATCGCGCCGAGCGGCGAGGGCACGGGCGGGTGGTGCAGCGCCAGCAGCGTCCCTTCGGGCGCCGGCTCGGCGAGTTCGGCCGCCAGCGCGCTCAGCTGCTCGTCCTCCAGCGAGCCGTGGTGCCCGCCGCGCGAGGTGCTGTCCAGCGCGAGGACCCGCAGCCCGCCGAGGCGCACGACCTGGTCGAGCGCGGCGCCGCTCGGCTCGCGGTCGAGCATCCCGCGCTCGAAGTTCTCGACGCCGTCGTGGTTGCCCGGGATGCACAGCAGGCGCGCGCCCAGCGTCGCCGCCGCGCCGTCCAGTAGCGGGCGCACGCGCCGGTAGGACTCCGCCGCGCCGTGGTCGGCGAGGTCCCCGGTCACCAGCAGCAGCTCCGGCCGCCAGCGCGACCGCACGAGCAGGTCGAGCGCCGCGGTCAGGCGCGCCGCGGTGTCGATGTGGCCGAACAGGTCGCCCTCGCCCGGCAGGTGCAGGTCCGAGAGCTGGACGATGACGCGGCTCACCGCTGGGACCGTAAGCGATCGTCGGGATCGGTAGGGGCGTGCGTAGGTCCTACCGATGCCCGCCCACGCGGGCGACGTTAGCGTCGCGCCCTGAGATGGGCGACGGGTTCGAGCGAGTCGGCACTGGTCAGACGGTCTTCCGGCAGGACGAGGCCGTCGAGGGGCGCCTGGTCTGGCTCGACTCCCCCCAGGCGGTCATGGATTTCGTCGCCGGCGGGGAGGTGACCGAGTCGGTCGTCCTCGCGCGCGGCGGGACGACGACCTTCCTGACCCCGGCCCTCGCCGCCGGCGTGAAGGGCGTGATCACGCTCCAGGGCTCGCCCGAGAGCCACCTGGGCATCATCAGTCGCGAGTTCGGGATTCCCGCGATCATGGGCGTCGCCTTCGAGCGCGGCGTGCGCTCCTCGCGCGGCGAGGTGATCCCGGCCGACGGCGTGCGCGTGCGCGTGGACGTGACCACGTCGCCCGAGGGGGCGGTCTTCGTCGAGGAGGGAGCGCCGGTCGACGACTCGCCGGTCCCCGAGAACCCCGAGCTCGACGCGATGATGGCCGAGTTCGCGGTCCTGCTGCACCACTTCAACCGTGAGATCCCGCACGGCGCCGAGGGCGACGCGATGGTGCGCGGGCGGATGACGACCGACGTCCTGCGCCTCACCCCCGAGAGCATGAAGCGCGACCTCACGCTCGAGGAATGCAACGACTTCATGGACTACCTCGGCTGGGAGTTCTGGGACGCGCTCGCGCTGCGCGCCACCGAGGGCGAGTCGGGCCTGATCCCGCGCCAGGAGTACGAGGCGCTCGGGGATGTGCACCTGTTCGAGCGCATCCCCCTGCACCACCGGCTGCTCACCGCCGAGCTGGGCGTGGACGGCCTGCGCGAGCTCGGCGCCACGGCGCGGCGGGAGATCGGGACCAAGGTGAACCTGCTGCACCTGTACTGCCAGGCCCTGATGCCCTCGTTCGGCCGGGCGGTGACCGTCGAGCTGGGGCTGCGCGACCGGCGCACGTACGGGGTGGATGAGATCCGCCGCTGCGTGGAGATCACGCGCCGCCTGTACGCCGGGGCATGGAACGACGACGGGCTCATCTTCACGAGCGCGCGTGGCTACGTCGCGCCGATCCTGGAGAGCCACTGGCTCGAGCGCTTCCAGGACGAGAAGGTCTCCTTCGCCGATCCCGAGGAACGCGCACGCTTCCAGCTCTTCAGCGCGACGACCGAGATGTTCGCGTTCCTGCAGCACCTTGACAACCGGCTCGGGCTGGCCGACACGGGCCCCTATCCGCTCCCGGGCGGCGGCTTCGTCATCGTGCGCGACCACTTCGTCAACGAGCCGCTGTGGCGGTGGGCACGCGAGACCGCGGGCGATCTGCCCTACGCGATCACCGAGGCGATGTTCTTCCGCGACGCCCCGGAGCTCACGCTGCGCCTGCTCGACGTCGGCACGCTGTTCACCGAGCCGGCCAACTACCTGCAGTACCTGACCGGCGCCGCGGTCTACGTGCGCGACAAATGGGACACCCCGGTCTCGGAGATCCGGCGCATCGACGCCGAGGAGATGGAGTCGATCCGGGTGCGGGCCGAGAAGGCCACCACCGACCTGTACGCGAAGATCGCCAGCTGGTCACGCAGGGAGAAGATCTACGCGGGCGCAGAGGTCTACTACACGGGCCAGATCGCCGTGCTGGGCCGGAACGCGGGGCTGTGGGACCGCATGGTCGCCGAGCACCGGCACTACGAGCTCGACCAGCTCGTCCACGACGCCTACGAGCTGCTCGACGTGCAGGGCAAGGCCGCCACGCTCGTGCCCCAGCTGTTCATCGCCGGCGGCGCGTGCGCGCGGGTTGGTGAGGAGCCCTCGCTGCAGGCGGCCGCCGAGCTGCACCGGCTCGCGCTCAAGGGCGTCCTGCCCGACCTCGGCGACGCCAAGCAGGAGCTCCTGGACCGAGGGCTGGTGAGCGAGACCAAGGCCGGGTTCGTCCCCACGCCGGCCGGCGTCGCCGCCGACGAGCGCGAGCTCTCCGACGAGCGCCTGCGCGTCGATGTCGATCAGCTCGCGGCGACCTATGACCGCTTCCTGGCCGTCAACTCGACGCTCAAATCGCTCGCCACGCGCTGGCAGGACGGCGGCGGCGACGAGCTCGCCGGCGAGGTCGAGGACGTCGTCGAGCGCGCGAGCGCGGTGCTTTCTCGCTCCGCCCAGATCCTCCCGCGCTTCTCCGACCACGCCGAGCGGCTGCGGGCGGCCTGCGCGCGCGTGCAGGACGGCGAGGGCGAATGGATGAACAGCCCGACGATCGACTCGGTGCATACGGTCTGGATGGAGATCCACGAGGACTACCTGCGTACCCTCGGCCGCGACCGCGAGGCCGAGGGCTCCTACTGACCGTCAGGTCCCGCCGGCCTCGCTGAGCACCGCGGCGACCTCCGCCGGCGAGAGCCCGACCTCGGCCAGGACGGCCTCGGTGTGCTCGCCGACCGCCGCCGGCCAGCGGGCCGGCGCGCCCGGCGGCTCGACCGGCAGGCGCACGAGCCGCTCACCGGGCGGACCGTCGTCGGGCTCGAGCAGGATCTCGCGCTCGCGCATCAGCGGGTGATCGAAGGCCTCGGCGACCGAGTTCACCGGCGCGACCGCGACGTCACACGAGAGCAGCAGCGCCTCGAGCTCGCGGCCGGTGAACGTGCGCGTGCGCTCCTCGAGCAGCTCGTGCAGCGCCGCCCGGTGCTCGACGCGGGCCGGCACGGTGGCGAAGCGCGGGTCCTCGAACAGCGCCGGCCGGTCCAGCGCGGCGCACAGTCGCTTGAAGATCGCCTGGTTGCCGCCGGCCACGAGCGCCCAGCCGTCGGCGGTGCGAAAGCACTCGTAGGGCGCGAGGTTGGCGAAGCCCGAGCCGCTGCGCCCGAGCGACTGGCCCGTGGCGAGCAGGTTGAGGATCGGCTGGGAGAGCAGCGCGACGCTCGTGTCGATCAGCGTGGACTCGATCAGCTCGCCGCGCCCCTGCGGATGCCGGCGGCGGCGCTCGAGGGCGGCCATCACCGCGATCGCCGCCCACATGCCCGTCCCGATGTCGATGATCGAGACCGGCACCCGCGCCGGCGGGTCGTCGCCGGGATGCCCGTTGGCGGCCATGATCCCGCTGAACGCCTGGATGATGGCGTCGTAGCCGGGCATCGAGGAGCCCAGCGGCCCGGAGCCGAAGGCCGAGATCGAGCAGTACACCAGGCCCGGGTTGCGCGCCGCCATCTCCTGGTAGCCGAGCCCGACCTTGGCCAGCTTGCCCGGCCGGAAGCTCTCGATCAGCACGTCGGCGCGCTCGATCATCCGCGCGGCGGCGCCCGCGCCGTTCGGGCGCTGCAGGTTCAGCGCGACGCTGCGCTTGGAGCGGTTGAAGGCGAGGAAGACCGTGCTGACGCCCTGATCGGAAGGCGAGGGGCCCGGCTCGCCGGCTGCGCCACCCTCGTAGACGAACGGCGGCATGTGGCGTCCGTCGTCGCCCTGGCCGGGACGCTCGATCTTGACCACGTCGGCGCCGAACGCGGCGAGGATCATGGTGGCCATCGGCCCGGCGATGACGTTCGTCAGGTCGACGACGCGCAGGCCGGCGTAGGTGCTATCGACGCTCACGCTCGTACCGCTCGCGTGCCTCGGCGCGCGCCTGGCTGGTCGCCTCGCGGTTGTCCTCGGTCTGGGCGAGCACGTGCTCGTAGGAGGCCGTGACCCGGTCGAGGTGGCCGTTCAGGCGCGGGATGACCTCCTCGGCGAACAGCTCGTAGCTGTGCCGGGTGTCGCGCCAGTCGGCGAAGTCCGCGCCCTGGAAGAGGTAGGTGCCGAACCCGCCCGTTCGCTCGTGCAGCCGCTCGAGCTGGGCCACGGCCATCGCCGGCGTTCCGATCACCGCGCGCCCGCTGCCGTTCAGCAGGTCGACGAGGTCGCCGGTGCGCTCGGGCACGTCGATTGCCGACGGCGTGATGTGCGAGAGGTACTCGTACTGCCAGCGCAGGCCGTACTCGCATTCGCGCCGCGCCTGCTCCTCGGTGCGCGCGATGTGCATCGGACCCATCAGGCGCCACTGGCGGCGCTCGACGACGTGCCCGCGGGCGGCGGCCTGCTCCTGCACGATCTGCCAGTGTGCCGGGAGCTGGTCGTTGCCGGTCGGATCGGTGGCCGCCAGCGACATCAGCCCCACCCCCAGCCGCCCGGCCAACCGCGGCCCCGAAGGGGAGACGGTCCCGACCACCGAGACCTCCAGATCGCCGTACGGCGCCAGTTGCAGCGCGGCGTCCCGCATCGCGTACCAGTCGGCTCGGGCGGTCACGCGCTCGCCCGCGAGCAGCCGCAGCACGAGCTCGAGCGACTCCTCCATGCGCGGTCGCAGCTCGCGCGCGTGGGTGCCGAACATCGTCGCGTCGGTCGGAAGCTGCCCGGGCCCGGCGCCGAACATCACCCTCCCGCGGGTCATGTGGCTGAGTTGCACGATCCGCTCGGCCACTTGAAACGGGTGGTGATAGGGGATGGAAACCACACCCGTGCCGAGCCGAATGTGAGTGGTCAGCTCCGCGGCGGCGGCGATCAGCAGTTCGGGCGAGGCGACGATCTCCGAACCGCCCGAATGGTGCTCGCCGAACCAGACCTCGTCGTAGCCCAGGCGGTCGAGGTGGACGGCGAGATCGATCGCGCGTCGGATCGCCAGCGTCGGGTTCAGGCCGACGACGTTCTGCGGCGGCACGAAGACGCCGAACTTCATCAACCCAGGCCGAGCTCGTGGCGGCCGAACGCGTTGTAGAGCTGGTCGGTGGTGAACGAGTGCAGGAAGCCCGCGCGCGCGTCGCGGAACAGGCGCTCCAGGACGTTGCCGCGGCGGAAGGAGGTGCCGCCGACCAGGCGCAGCGCCTCGTCGGTGACGCTGATCGCCGCCTCGGTGGCGACGACCTTGGCCAGGTCCCAGTGCGCCTTGCGCACCGCGGGTGGGACGTCGGGTGCGCGGTCCTCGATGGCGGTCATCGCGGTCGTCTCCAGCGCCCTCGCGGCGATCTCGATCGTCGAGTACATCCGGCCGAGCGCGTGCTGCACGTAGCCCAGCTCGCTGATCACGGTGTCCTGGCCGGTGGCGGTCGCGCCCAGGTGCTTGCCGGTCAGCGACCGCCGGGCCTCGGCGAACGCCTTCTCGGCCAGGCCCAGGTAGACCCCGCCGAACAGGATCGCCGCCCACTCGGCCTCGCCGATGAGCCCCTGGCGGAAGTTGCCTCCGTAGGCCTCCGGCCCGACGTAGGCGTCCTCCATGACCAGTGTGTGACTGCCGGTCGCCCGCATGCCGAGCGTGTCCCACGTGTAGGCGATGCTCACCCCGGGCGTGCCGGCTCCGAACACGAAGGTCGCCTCGCGCGCGGCGTGCTCCTGGTAGTCGGCGGGCAGGCGCCCGTCGGCGTCGGTGACCGTGGCGTTGAGCGAGATGAGATCCGAGCCCTCGACCAGCGTGGACCAGTTCTTCCTGCCGCTGAGCCGCCAGCCGCCGCGCGGGTCGGGCACCGCGACGGTGTCCGCCAGCCCGGCCAGGCCGGCGCGGGCCTCGCTGAACAGGCCGCACAGGATCGCTCCCTCATCGGCCACCGCGCGCATGATCCGCTCCCGCATCGGCTCCTCGAGCGCCGGGGTGCCGCGGAAGATGCCGACCATGGCCTGGTGCATGTTGAAGGCCAGCGCGATGCCGGGGTCGCCCTTGGCCAGCTCACGACCGACCATCGACGTGGTCCAGATGTCCCCGCCCCGGCCGCCGTAGCGCCGCGGGACGGCGATGAGGTGCAGCCCGTGCTCGCGGTAGCGCGGCACCATCTCGGTCGGAAAGCGGTTCTCGGCATCGCAGCGCTGGCCGATCGCGTCGAACTCCTCGGCCAGCGCGGCGGCGCTGGCGAGGACCTGCTCGCGCTCCTCGGGCGTGATCTCGGGGGTGTGCTTGTGGGTGGTCGTGGCCATCAGCTCAGCTCCCGGAAGAAGGCGCGTAGCTCGTCGACGACGAGCGCGGGCTGCTCGGCGGGGGCGAAGTGCCCGCCGCGGGGCAGCACCGTCCAGCGGCGCAGGTCGGTGATCCGCTCGGCCCACGCCCGCGGGAGCAGCAGCAGCTCCTTGGGGAAAACGCCGAAGCCGGTGGGCGCCTCGATCGCGCGCTCGCGCGTGTGGCGTGGGGGCGGCGGGGCGCCGCCGGCGAAGTACTCGCTGTAGATGCGCATCGAGGAGCCGATCGAGCCGCCGAGCCAGTAGATCGTCGCCGTCGTGCACATGAAGTCGCGGTCGAAGAGCTCGAGCACGTCGCCGTCGTGGTCGCCCCAGTCGCGCCGGCGGCCGAGCACCCAGGCCGCGGTGCCCAGCGGCGAGTCGACCAGCGCGTAGGCGATCGTCTGCGGCTCGATCTGGTGGACGGTGCGGTGGCTCTGGATGGTCGGGCGCGCCTCCATCATCCGATCCCACATCCAGCGCTCCTCGGGCGCGAAGGCCTCCTCGCTGAGCGCCCTCAGGTTGACGCCCGGCAGGTAAGGCAGGGTCATCCACACGCCGATCAGCGACTGCGGGAAGCCGTGTCCGATCTCGCCGGTGATGATCGAGCCCCAGTCTCCGCCGCCGGCGCCGTAGCGCTGGTAGCCGAGCACCTCGGTCATCAGCGCCTGCCACAGCTCGGCGATCCGCCGGGCGCCGAGCCCGGTCTTCGCCAGCGGCAGCGAGAAGCCGGCGCCGGGCAGCGAGGGGACGACCACGTCGAACGCGTCAGCCGGGTCGCCCCCGTGGGCGGCGGGGTCCGACAGCGGCCCGATCACGTCCTTCCAGTCCCAGAACGTCCACGGCCAGCCGTGCGTGAGGATCAGCGGCTTGGGCGCCGGGCCCACGCCGCGCGCGTGGATGAAGTGGATCGGCACCCCGTCGATCTGGACCTTGAACTGCGGGAAGGCGTTGATCGCCGCCTCCTGGGCGCGCCAGTCGAACTCGTCGGTCCAGTGACGGACAAGCTCGGCCAGCCAGCCGCGCTCGACGCCGTAGCGCCAATCCTCGTTGCCGAAGTCCGCGGCCCAGCGGGCGCCGCGCAGGCGCCGCATGAGCTCGTCGAGCTCCTGCTCGGAAACATCGACGGTGAACGGCTCCGGCTGCATGGATCTCCTGTTCCTCTCAGCCCCGGGCTCGGACGGAGGTGCCGCCGTCCACGATCAGGGTTTGTCCGGTGACATAGCTCGCGTCGGGTCCGGCGAGGAAGCGGACGGCCGTGGCGACCTCGCCGGGCTCGCACAGCCGACCCATCGGCACCAGCGCCTCCAGCTCGCCTTTGATCGCCGCGTCCTCGAGCATCCGGCGCTCGAAGCCCGCCGTGCGCACGTAGCCGGGGGCGACCGCGTTGACGCGGATCCCGTCGGCCGCCCACTCGACGGCGAGGGTCTGCGTCAGGCTGATCAGCCCGGCCTTGGCCGCGCCGTAGCTCGCGCGCCCGGGCATGCCCCGCGTCCCGGCGATCGAGCTGACGTTGACGATCGCCGCGTCGCCGGCGGCGGCGAGCGCGGGGTGGGCGGCGCGCGCGCAGCGCAGTGCGCTGGTCAGGTTGACCTCGAGGCCCGCCGACCACTGCTCTTCGGTGATCGTGCTCGCGGCGTGGGTGTCGGGCACGCCGGCATTGTTCACCAAGACGTCCAACCGTTCGTATCGGACCAGCGCGTCGGCGACCATGCGCTGCACCGAGGCGGCGTCGGTGACGTCGGCGCCCAGTGCGTGCGCCTCGCCGGGGCACTCGGCGGCGGCCGTCGTCGCGGCCTCCTCACGGATGTCGGCGAGGATCATCCGGTAGCCGTGGCGGCAGAGCTCCTCTGCGATCGCTCGGCCGATGCCGTGGGCGGCCCCGGTGACGAGTGCGACGCGGGCGGACACGCCCGGCACCCTAACGTTTGTTTTACGTCGTCGTGGAAGCCCGCGCGCGGAACGCGGCGGCCCGGTCGAGCGCGGCCTCGGCGTCGGCGGCGATCTGCGCGACGATCTCGGCCGCGGGCAGGACCGAGCGCACCCGCCCGATGCCTTGGCCGCCGATCATCATCCCGTCCGTCATGTCGCCTTCCAGGGCGCCGCGGCGCAGCGCGGCCCCCTCGATCGCCATCCGCTCGAGCCGCGGCGTGCCGGCCGCCTCCAGTCGCCGGACCTCGTCGGTGAAGCCGTTCTGGATGAATCGAGCCGGCCCGAAGAAGCAGGCCACCACGTCGGTCTGGGTCTCGTCGGCGGCGACGATGAAGTCCTTGTTGGCCTGGTGGTACTCGCACTCCTCGGCGGCCAGGAAGCGCGAGCCGACGTAGCCCAGCTGCGCGCCGAGCGCGAGCGCACCGGCGAGCGCCACGCCGTCGACCACGCCGCCCGAGCAGATCACCGGCAGGTCGACCGCGGCGACGATCGAGGGGACGAGCACGAACGTGTGCACCGGACTGTGGCCGACGTGGCCGGCGGCCTCGAAGCCGGTGGCGATGATCGCGTCCATTCCCTCGCGCTGGGCGTTGAGCGCGTGGCGGACGTTGGAGACCGAGTGGAAATGCAGCATCCCCGAGTCGCGCACGTCGCCGTTCAGGCCGAACATGCGCGGGTGCCCGCCCGAGGTGGTGAGCACCTTCAGCTGCGCGCGGACCTTGGGGTCGCGTTCGCGCTCGTCGAGGATGGCGCGCACCACGTGGGGCGCGTCGGGCTGCTCCTGCGCGATGCGCACGTTGACGGCCAGCGGCTTGTCGGTCAGCGAGACGGCCCGGCGGATGCCCTCGCGGACCTGCTGCACGACGACCTCGATCTGGCGTTCGATCTGGTCGTGGTCGACGTTCGCGCCCTCCTCGAGCACGAGCGCCGGCTGGGCGAGCGTGCCCAGCGCGCCGGCCTGCGAGATCGCGGCGGCGAGCGGCGCGAGCGTGATTGGTCCGATCCCGCCCATCCCCGCCTGCATGAACGGATGCTCGATGCCGATCCGCTCGGACAGTGGCGTGCTCAGTCCCACGTGCGGTCTCCTCCTGAGAGATCAACCATTCGTTTGATTGAATGAGTAGGGTAGCGCGTGCCGCTAGGATCGGTGCCGAAAGTCCCGTGTCCGACCTGGCCCGCAACGGAAGCACCTCGCGCTCGCCCCGCGTCGCGATCATCGGCGCAGGCATGTCCGGCCTGTGCATGGGGATCAAGCTGCGCCAGGCCGGGATGTACGACTTCGTCATCTACGAGAAGGCCGACCGGGTCGGTGGGACCTGGCGTGAGAACACCTATCCCGGGCTCAGCTGCGACGTGCCCTCGCGCAGCTACGCATTCAGCTTCGAGCCCAACCCGGACTGGTCGACGATGTTCCCTGGCGGCCCGGAGATCTTCGAGTACTTCGACCGCGTCGCCGACAAGTACGGCCTGCGCCGACACATCCGCTTCGGCGAGACCGTCCACGGCGGGACGTGGGAGGACGGGCGCTGGACGGTCCGCACGACCAGCGGCGAGGAGCGCTTTGACTTCTTCGTCTCCGGCGCGGGCATCCTGCACCGCTGGCGGATGCCCGACATCCCGGGCCTGGACACGTTCGCCGGTCCGAAATGGCACTCGGCGGCGTGGGACCACAGCGTGCCGCTGGAGGACAAGCGCGTCGGCCTGGTCGGCACCGGCTCCACCGGGGTGCAGATCACCACCGCGCTCTCCGGCAACGTCGGCCACCTGGACGTCTTCCAGCGCACCCCGCAATGGGTGCTGCCGCTGCCCAACCACCGCAGCTCGCGCGCCACGCGCGAGCTGCTGCGGCGCGTGCCGCCGATCAACCGGCTGGCCCACCGCGCCTGGCTGGCCTACCTGGAGCAGTCCTTCGGCGTCGGGGTGATCCGGCCCGGGTGGCGGCGCTCGCTCCTGCAGGGCGCGTGCCGGCAGCACCTGCGCCTGGTAGGCGACCCCGAGCTGCGTCGCCGCCTGACCCCCGACTACCAGCCGATGTGCAAGCGGATCGTCATGAATTACGGCTTCTATCAGGCGATACAGCACCCTCAGACGACGCTCGTGGACACGCCGATCGAGCGCGTCGAGGCGCAGGGGATCCGCACCACCGACGGCGTCCTGCACGAGCTCGACGTGCTCGCACTCGCCACCGGCTTCGACGGGACCGCCTACGGGCGCCCGCTCGAGCTCGTCGGCGAGGGCGGGCTGACCCTCGACGAGGCCTGGAGGGACGGCCCGCGCGGCTACCTGACCGTCGCGCTGCCCGCGTTCCCCAACTACTTCGCGCTCGTCGGGCCGCATTCGCCGTTCGGCAACCACTCGGTGATGGCGATCAGCGAGGCGCAGACCGACTTCGTGATGGGCTGGCTGGAGCGCTTCCGCACCGGTCAGATCGACGCCGTCGCGCCGACCGCCCAGGCGACCGACCGCTTCAACGAGGCGATGGACCGGGCGATGCCGGACACCGTGTGGGTGACCGGCTGCAAGAGCTGGTACATGAACGACCGCGGGCAGCCGGTGCTGTGGCCGTGGACGCCAGCGCGGCACCGCGAGATGCTCGCCACCGCGCCGATGGCCGACTTCGTCGTCGACTAGCGCCGCGGGCTCCTTCCTCTCCCGCCGCGTTCAGCGTGAGGGCGACCCGTCCGCTTGGCGCCGCCGCCCGCCGGCCGTGGCCCGGCATCATCGCAGGAAATGGATCAGTTGTTGCCGCGAGAACAACGGGAGATCGCGCCGGGCGCCGTGCACGTCCCCGACTTCCTCACCCTCGCCGACCAGCGTGATCTCGTCGCCCGCTGCCGCGAGTGGGCGCACGCGCCGACGCCGATGGCCGCGCCGGTGCTGCCGAGCGGTGGGCGGATGTCGGTGAAGATCGTCTGCCTGGGGTGGCGCTGGGTGCCGTACCGGTATACGCGGGAAGGTGCGGCGCCGTTCCCGGACGAGATCCTCGGCGCGCTCGGCCGGCGCGCGCTGGGCGACCCGCGGTACCGACCCGACGCGGCGCTGATCAATTTCTACGACGAGCACGCGCGCATGGGCATGCACCGCGACCGCGAGGAACGCTGCGACGCCCCGGTCGTCTCGCTGAGCATCGGCGACAGCGCGATCTTCCGCTTCGGCAACCCCGAGACTCGTGGGCGGCCTTACACCGACGTCGAGCTGTGCTCGGGCGACCTGTTCGTGTTCGGCGGGCCCAGTCGCTACGCCTACCACGGCGTGCCGAGGATCCTGCCGGGCACGGGCGACCCGGCGACCGGGCTGCGCGGCGGACGGTTGAACATCACCCTGCGCGTCACCGGGTTGTAGGCTGCCGGTCCGAGTTACTTCAATCAAACAGATGGTTGATGCCAGGAGCCCGTATGCCCGCACCCGTCGTCGTGTCCCTCGCTGAGCCCGACGCCGCCGTCCACGCGCTCGCCGGCGGCAAGGGCGCGGGTCTGGCCCGGCTGACCGCGGCCGGCTTCGCGGTCCCGGCCGGCTTCACGCTCACCACCGAGGCGCACCGGCGCGTGCTCTCCGCCGGCCTGGGCGAGCGGATCGCCGCGCTCGCCGGCGCCCTGGACCACGCCGACCCGACCGAGCTCGAGCGCGGCACCGCCGAGATCCGCCGGCTGATCGAAGCCGAGCCGGTACCCGACGCGGTCGTCGCCGGGCTCGCCGCGGCCTACGCCGAGCTCGGTCGGTCGG
>DATAWZ010000240.1:0-19196 GCA_036266975.1 Solirubrobacteraceae bacterium | reverse complement strand
GAGCTCCTGCGGGGCGGGCGGCCTTAGAAGGGATCCGCGGTGCCGACGAACCCTTCGCCGTTGACGATCAGGCCCAGGTGACGGCCGGGCTTGATCCATGTGCGCGGCGAGGAGCGGGTGTCCACGTCAAGGTCGACCAGGGCGAGCCGGCCGCGGCCCTGGCTGGTCAGCCGGGCGGCGCGGGTGCTGTGGTCGGGGAAGACCTGGGCGATGCGGGTGCGGAAGGCAAGCGGGATAGCGGGCCCTCGTGCTGGGCGCACGCGTGCGCTGACCCACCAGCCCTCGCCGTCGGCGCGCAGCACGTGGTCCTGGGTGGGATTGCCGTGGAGCTCGGCCAGTACCTTCGGCAGCGCCCAGTTATCGCGACCGCCGCGGACGCTGGCCGGCGAGTCGACGGCGATGAACGGCAGTGCAGGGCCGGGCCGCCGGGGCCCCGGACCAGCGTGGGGCACGTGAGGATCTCGCTTTACGGTCCGACCGCGCCGCTCGGGTAATGCACGAACGCGCCGACAGCGAGGGGAAGCATCGCGCGCAGCGCCGGCGCCACGGTGCTGGCAGCGCTCGGCAGGGAGCGGTGCAGCCAGAAGACCGCCTGTAGGGGACCTCCACGGCGCTGGAGGGGCGCTCGGTGGGATGACCGCGGCGGCCCGCTCGCAGAGCAGCGCCTCGGCGAGACGGCTTACACCGGCGAGTGCCTCCGACGGTGGGTGTGTCGTGCTCATCGGCACGGCATCTCACCTCAGACGTGCAGGACGCGGCCATGCTCCGCGGGGGCGCGGCGGCAGATGGGAACTCGCGTCCCAGCGAGCCGCGGAGTCGAACGTCCTCATCGCGCCGCGCAGATCATGCTCGACCCGCGTGAGGGACTGAGATGACTCCGCGCGGGTCGGCCTTGTCGGTACCCCGCCCGAGACCGACACCCGAGCAGGTGCTGCCGTAGGCGCCGGGAGCGTGCACAATACCGGCGATGCCAGTGCTCGCCGTCGCGGACCTGTTCGGGATCGCCGGTCGGCGCGAGGAACTCCTCGCGCGGCTGTCCGCCGCGCGAGCCGATGGCGCCGAGCGGTACACGTACGCCGAGGTGCTCGGCGACCCCGACCACTTTCTCCTGGTCGGCGAGTGGACCGACCAGACGGCCATGGACGCCCACTACGCCTCGGCGGCGTTCGCTGAATTCCAGCGCGGACTCGACGGCCTCCTCGCGCGGCCGACCGAGCTGAACGTCCACGTCGTGAGCGCGACGGTACGACCGGTTGACTCCGGGCCGATGGACCCGCGCGACGCGGACTGAGCCTACGCCCCTGCGCCGAGCGAGCGCGTGCTACTCAGCGGCTGCGGCCGGCCGGTGCTCGCCGGGCGAGCAGTGCCCGTGCGTCGGCTGGCGTGAGCCGCCCGAATTCCTTGCTGGCGAACTGCCAGCCGACCAGCAAGCGGCTGAAGACGTCAAGGACGACGGCCCGGTGGCGCGCTGGTAGTACGCGGCCGCCGACACGCCCAGGCGGTCCGGCAGATCGGCTCGGCCCCGAGATCAGCCTTGCGCTCATCGATGAACCGGCTCACCTCGATCGGGGCGGGTCGAGTTCCCTCGCGAAAAAAGCGCTGGCGGCCTTCAGGATCTCGTTCGCGCGCCGCAGGTCCTTGACCTCGCCGCGCAACGCCGCCAGCTCCTGCCGCTCGCCGCTGGCCAGCAGATCGGAGCGCTTGCCGGCATCCGCCTCGGCCTGGCGAACCCACAGCCGCAGCGCCTCCGCGCCGACATCCAGATCCCGGGCGACATGCGCGATCGGCCGGCCGCTCTCGGCCACCAGCCACACCGAACGCTCGCGCAGCTCCTCTGAATACTTCCTCGCTCGTGACATAGACCTTGCAGCTCCTCTCCCCAAGCCCAATTCCTTGGAACTTTTCGCTCGCGAATCGACGACTGGATTTACCGGAGGCACCACTAGGAGTGTGCGCTGCTGCTCGCCGGGGGCCTGCCGGCAATGAGCAGGCGAATCACGTTGATGAGACCGCCGGCGACCAAGACGAGCGACACGACGCGGAGCTTCGCCTCGGCCTCGGGCGTGAGCTTCTTCGGCGGTGGAAAGCTCACCCGGGCGATGGTGGCCGACGTCCATCCAATCCACCACCCGCCACACACAAGCCGAAGCGCGCTCCGACCCTCCGAGTCCAGCCGGCGCCGCGAGACGGCGAGGATGCCGGCCCACACGGCAGCGCAGCCGATGCTGTACGTCGTGTAGGTGCTGCGCGGCGTTCCTACTGATGTGCTGGCGAGCTGCGACACCCGAGGCAACGATGTTCGCATACCGTGATCGCCGCCGCGAGGCTCGGGGCGCCTCAGCCGAGGCGCCGCAGCTCGGCGGTCACCAGCTCGGGATCGGTCACCGGCGTCATGTGCCCCGCGCCCGCGAGGACGAGCTCGCGCTCGAGGTTCGGCAGCGCGGCGGCAAGCCCGCGCGCGTGCGCCGGGGGCGTCAAGCGGTCCCGCTCACCGGCGATGACCGTGGTCGGCACGTCGAGGCTCGCCACCGCCTCGCGCAGGTCCAGCCGCGTGAGCGTTCCGCCGCAGCCGGCACGGGAATCGCGCGGGCAGGCGAGCACCATCCGCTCGCAGAAGTCGACCTGCGCGGGCGAGGCGGTCGGGCTGAGCGCGATGTACCGCACGGCCCGATGGCTGATCGGGCTCGCCGGCGGCAGCGGCGCCCGCGCGCTCAGCAGGACCCGCCCGACGGCGTCGCGCGCGGCGGCCAGCGCGGTCGGGGCGCGCACGACGAAGGACTCGGAGATCAGGTCGCCCACCCCGGTGTTGATCAACGCGGCGGCGCGCAGGCGCTCGCCGACCGCACCGGCGTGGGCGCCGGCCCAGGCCACGAGCGTCATCGCGCCGAGCGAGTGCCCGGCCACGACGGCCCGCTCGTCGGGGGCGAGGACGGCCGATAGGACCGCGTCCAAGTCGCCGGCGTGCGCCTCGATCGAGTAGCCGTCGGTGCCCGCCGACGCACTGGCGCCGTGCCCGCGCAGGTCGTAGGCGATCACGCGCCGCTCGCTGGCCAGGGCCTGGATCTGCAGCGTCCAGAACCGCAGCGCGCACGTCCAGCCGTGCACGAGCACCAGCGGCGAGCCCTCAGGCGGACCGAACTCGCGCACGTGCAGGCGCGTGCCGTCGAGGGCGTGGACCGGTCGCTCGCGGCCACCGGGCTCGCGCTCCAGGGCGTCGTGGACGGGATCCGCGGCGATCGCGCGCCGGTCGGCGAGGCCCTGCCAGGCCCACGCCGCACCCGCCGCCGCCATCGTCGCCGCCACCATAGTGCGTGAGCGGGGATGGGACACCACCGACAGTATTACATCAATTAGCGTGACGGTTTTCACCGTCAAGGTGATGAGCGCTACTCAGCCGGCGATGGTCTGGCTCTGCCCGATCAGGGCCCCCTGCACGCTGAGCGCTTGTACGGCGACGAAGCGCGGCACGGGCGCCGGGAGTCCGATCAGCGTCTCGAAGCCGGTGCGGGGCACGACGGTGATCCCCTGCATGCTGGCCGCTGTGGGCCCGCCCAGCAGGCGCCAGGCGGCGAGCGCCGTCGAGCCGTTCCAACTCGCGGCCACCGCCGCGGTTCCGGTCGGCCTGGGGATGACGTCGATGGAGGGAAGGTTGCCGGGTGCGCCGACCCACGGGAAGACCTGCGCCCGGTAGGAGCGCGTGGACGGCGAGGCGAAGTGGCCGTCGAACACGAGATGGCCGCTCGCGTTCAGCTCGCTGACGTCGGGAATCTGCCCCCAGCCGATCACCCAGTTCCCGCCGCTCAGCGGCTGCACGCTGCCCATGCTCGCCGAGAGGATCGCCGACCCGGGGTGCACGGCGCTGCGCATCAGTGTGGCCGTGTGCGTCTGGAAGTCGAGCCCTACCTCCACCCCACGCGACTGGACATGGATCTGCGGTGAGTCGCCGTTGTCGAACGCGGTGATCTCCCCGTTGGGCTGTTGGCGCGCGTCGTGCTGGAAGGCGGTCTGGACCCCAGGGCCCAGGCGAAAGGTCGACTGGCGCCCGCCGAGCTCCCAGTCGATCCCCCCGGAGCGGGCGTTGACCCCGTACACCGCCCACGTGTTGCGCCCGGAGACGATGAACGACCCGTCGCTGGCGACGTCGACCGAGTTCAGGTGCAGCCAGTCGTAGGGGAAGCGGGCGAACTTCCCGACGATCGAGGCATAGGAGTCGCGCAACGGCAGGTGGTTGAGCGCACTCCACTCCAGGCGAACCAGGCCGGTGCGGACGTCGATCTCCTGGAACATCGAGTCCACGAGGGTGCCGTTGGCCGGCCCGCCGGCCGAGGCGAGGTCGCAGCGGATCGGGTGGTAGGCAGTGACCAGCGCCGACCCGTTCCCCAGCAGCTGGAACTCGTGCAGGTCGGCGCTCTCGCCGTTGCCGGCGTGGACGACATCGGCGGTCTGGTAGGCGTCGTTGACGATCATTCCCTCGCCCAGTCCGTAGCCGTGGACCGAGATCAGCCCCTGCCACCAGGTGAGCACCGGTTCGCCCTGGTATTGCTGCACCTCGAAGTCGGTAGCGTCGGTGTTGGTCGGCAGCGCGCGGAAGTACACGAGCGAGCCGAGGCCGTTGACGATCATCGGGCCGGCCTGGCCGGGGCCGTCGTAAGGGGTCAGGAAGAACAGCTGCCCCGCGCTCGCCAGGCTGCTCGTCGTGGTCACGAACGTCGGCGGCTGCAGGTCCGGGCGCGTGAAGAAGTGCGCGATCTGGGTGGAGCTGGTCGGCTTCGGGTAGGTCGGTACGGGCGGGTTGGAGATCGGATCGGGAACCGCGACGGTGAAGCTCCAGCCGAACCGCTGCGCCCCCAGGCGCCCCGATACCGAGACCTCCTCGCCGGGGACGAACCCGCGGGCCGGGAGGAAGCTCGCGCCGTCCCCCTGCGAGTAGCCCTCGAGATGGCCGGCGTGTCGCCCGCTGCGGCTGCCGACGACCTGGATGTCGCTGAGCAACCCCGGCGCGGCCCCGAGCATGCTGATCTGGGTCAGCGCGCTCGCGTCACGCGCCCCGGGCGCCGGTGAGACCTCGAGTCGCCCGCCGGCCACGGTCGCCGGCTGGTTCACGCGGGCGGGCTGACAGCTCGGCGCGGTCGGACGGCGGGACCGGGCCGACGCGCTGCTCGCCGTCGTCGTGGCGAGGATCGCCAGCACGGCCAGCGTGGCGAGCAGCCATTCGCCGCGGCCGGCGCCGACCGCGACCGCCGCGCGGGGGGCCGTAGCGCGCAGCGGGGATCCCTGACGTGCCCGGGGGGTCGTGGCAGATCCTTCGACTCTCACGAACCCGTTCCTGCGCTTTGGGGTCCACGACAGAATTACCGCTTGCCCTAATTATGTCGTGAACCCTTACATGGCCCTCCAGCCATCCCGGTGGGTTCGCCGGCAAGTCCAAGCGTGCGCCGGGCGGCGAGCGCCTCTATTGTGGCGCCGGTAAGGCCCACGACGAGAAGAGTCCACATGGCACCCGCAGGCAAGCAGCTGCGCAGGCTCGTGACCGCCCCGGCGAACGCGGCAAGCAAGCTCGCCAACCGTCCGATCGCGATCGCCGCCGATCCGTTCGCGCTGGTCGACCGCGTGCGCGGCGGCTCACTCGAGGACGCGGTCAAGGACCGCGTCGTGCTGATCACGGGCGGCTCCTCGGGGATCGGCGCGGCCGCCGCGCGCCAGATCGGCGCCGCCGGAGGGATCATCGTACTCGTCGCACGCACGCTGGCGAAGCTCGAGGAGGAGAAGGCTGCGGTCGAGGCGGTCGGCGGACGTGCCGACGTCATCCCGTGCGACCTGACCGACATGGAGGCGATCGACGAGATGGCCGACGAGGCCATTCGCCGTCACGGCCAGGTCGACGTGCTCGTCAACAACGCCGGGCGCTCGATCCGGCGCTCGATCGCGCTCTCCTACGACCGCTTCCACGACTTCGAGCGCACGATGCAGCTCAACTACTTCGCCGCGATCCGGCTGATCCTGCGCCTGCTGCCGACGATGCGCGAGCGGCGCTCGGGCCACATCATCAACATCTCCTCCGTCGGGGTCCAGACGCGCGTGCCGCGCTTCGCCGGCTACATCGCCTCCAAGGCGGCGCTCGACACGTGGTCGGACGCGGTCCAGGCCGAGGTGCACGGCGACAACATCCGCTTCACCACGGTGCACATGCCCCTGGTGCGCACGCCGATGATCAGCCCGACCAAGCTCTACGATCGCTTCCCCACGCTCACGCCTGAGGAGGCGGCGGACACGATCGCGCGGGCGATCATCCATCGCCCGCGGCGGCTGGGCTCGCCCTTCGGCCACCTCGCCTCGGTGGCCGACGCGATCACGCCGCAGCTGATGGACGCCGTGCGCTATCGGGGCTACTCGATGTTCCCCGACTCCCGCGCGGCGCGCGGTGACACGACGCCAGCGCCTCCCGGTGCGGACGAGACGGTCGGCCCGGTCGGCCAGGCCTTCGCGCGCGCGACGCGCGGCGTGCACTGGTAAAGGCAGTCACTTTCACCACTCCCGGTCGTTTGCACCACTAGCAGCCGGGCCGCGCACGCGGGACCCGCTCCGCAAACGGAAGGATCCGTCATGAGACACCGGACGCTCCTGGGCGCCCTGCTGACCCTTGCGCTCTTCGCGCTGAGCGCCGCCGCCGCGCAGGCGTGCACCGACAGCTGGACGGGCGCCGGCAACGACGGGCTGTGGACGACGGCGGCGAACTGGAGCACCGGCACCGTTCCGGGAGCGAGCGACGACGTGTGCCTGCCGGGCACCGGCGCGTCCTACACGGTGACGGTCGCGCCGCTCGGGGCGACGGGCACGTTCGCGGTGCACTCGCTGACGATCGGTGAGAGCGCCAGTGAGTTCGTCACGCTCGACATCGAAGGCGAGAGCTACCTGTCGGGTGGCGAGCCTGCGCTCGGCACCGAGCTCGACGTCGCCGACGGCACGACGATCGCGCCCGAGGGGCTGCTCAAGCTCGACGCCACCAGCGGCGGAGCCGCGGGCGTCGACGGGTTCTCGGGCGGCGGTGCGACCCTCGGCGGCGACTCCACGGTCACCAACGAGGGCGAGATCCAGGTGCAGGCCGACGCGCTCGGCGAGAACAACCAGATCGAGGCGAGCGTGGACAACGCGGCGGGCAGCCTCGTCGACCTCATCAGCGGCGGGCTCGAGTTCGAGCAGCCCGAGACCTGGGTCAACGACGGCACGATCGACGTGCGCAGCGGCAGCTTCCTGGACTTCGAGGGATCGTTCACCAACGCGGGCACGGTTGAGGCCGACGGGGCCACCTCGATCGCGAACACCGGCTCGGTGTGGACGCAGGAGGGTACGGTCAGCGGCAGCGGCGTCGGCGTGAACGGCGCGGCGCTGCACGACCTCAGCGGGGCCGGTCAGTTCACGATCGACTCGCAGGACAACGCGCTCACCGGCACGATCCCGGCCGGTCAGACCGTGACGGTGATCGGCGCGGACTTCGACCCGGGGACCGCGACGACGCTCGACCTCGCCGGCCAGACGCTGACCAACGACGGCACCCTCGTGCTGACCGGCACCGCCTTCGGCGGCGCGAGCGGTCCGGCGACGATCGTGCAGGACGGATCGATCGTCAACAACGCGACCCTGGACGTGAGCGGCAAGACCACGCCCGAGCCGGAGATCGCCTTACGCACGCCGCTCGTGAATGCGCCCGGCGGAGAAGTCGACATCGCGAGCAGCCTGCTCGACGCCGACCAGGGGACGACCTTCGAGAACCAGGGCAGCGTCGCCGTCGAGCGCACCGGCGGGCTCGAAACGACCGGCGGGGCGCTCTCCAACGACGGAACGCTCGCGAACGACGGGATCGTGTCGATGAGCGGCAACGGCCAACCGACGACGTTCAGCCAGAGCGGCGTGCAGTCCGGCAACCCGGTCTACCTGCTCGAGGGCGCAACGCTCGACGACCTCGCCCCCACCGGGCACTTCACCTTCGACGGCGGCGCGGACACGCTCGCCGGCACGATCTCCCCCGGGCAGACGGTCACCGTCGAGGCCGCGGCGCTGAGCCTGAGCGGCCAGACCGTCCCCGACGAGGGCACGCTCGCGCTCGACGGGACCGGGCTCGGCGCGGCGAGCCTCTCCGACGGCGCCCTACGCGACGACGGCGCGTTCCTCTCCGGCGCCACCAGCGCCGCGCGGACGGCCAACCTGCTCTCGGTTCCGCTGCAGATCGATCACGGCGCGACGGCCACGGTCGCGAGCGGAACGCTCGCCCAGGTGCACGGCACCACGACGACCAACGACGGCACGGTGACGATCGCGCCCGGCGCGATCTACTCGCTCGGCGGCGGCTCGACGTTCACCAACGCCGCCGACGGCACGCTCGCGCCGATGATCGCGAGCCCCACGAGCCTCGGGGTGCTCGAGGTCGGCGCGCCGTCGACGCTGCACGAGGGCGGGACGCTCGCGCCGGTGTTCACCGCGACGACTCCGCCGGCGGCGGGCAGCGAGTTTGTCCCGATCCCCGCCACGGGGACCCAGGTCGGTGCGTTCGCGAGGGTCGCGGGCGGATTCCGCGCGGTGAACGCGCCCCGCGGCGGCGTGGCGGTCATCTACGGCTCGACGGTCCGGGTCGACGCGGTCCGCGCCGCCGGGCGGCGCGTCGCTGTCACCCTGACCTGCTCGACCGGGTCGACGCCCTGCGCGCACGCGACCGTCACCGTCGCCGCGCCCTTCGGCCGCAGCCGAGTCGCGATCGCGCGAGGCGCGTACGCGCTCGCGCCGGGGTCGAACCGGCGGGTCTCGCCGGCGCTCAACGCCCGCGGCCGCGCCCTGCTGGCCAAGCACCGCCGGCTACGTGTGACGGTCACCGTGACCGTCGCGGGCGCGGTCGTGCGCACCGCGTCGGTTGAGCTGCGCCGGGGCTGACCGGGCGGGCGGCGCTGGCCGTGCTCGCTTATCGGGTCCGCGCGTGGTCAAGGGAGCATCCGTCCGCAGCCACGCGCACTCACGCCCCGGGCGTGCTTCCGCGTCCGGCCCGCGTGGTCAAGGGAGCAACCATCCGCCGCCACGCCCCCCACGCCCCAGCCGCGCCCCCCATCCGGCCCACGCGCGGTCAAGGCAGCAACCCTCGCCGCCGGCGCGAGGCGCTACGCCGAGGGGCCGGGGCCCATCGCGCGTAGGTCCGAGGGGCCGGGGCCCATCGCGCGTAGGTAGTGGGTCGCCGCCTCGACCCGGTTGCCCGCGCCGAGCTTGCGCAGGATCCGCTTGACGTGGGCCTTGGCCGTCCCCTCGGTGATGACGAGGCGGTCGGCGATCTGCCCGTTGGTCGCCCCGCTGGCGACGAGCGCCAGGACCTCGAGCTCGCGCCGGGAGAGGACGCGCTCGAGCGCCCGCGCCGGCTCGGGCAGCAGCGCGGCGGCCGCGCGCGAGGCGGCCAGCCCCTCGCCGGGCTCGGCGACGAGCTCGATGCGGGCGTCGACCCACTCGGAGACGAGCGTGTCGGCCTGCGCCATCAGGCGGCGGACCTGCTCGCCCTGGGCGCGCAGCCGCTCGACGAGCTGCATCCGCTCCAGCGCGTACCCGAAGCCCTCGGCGAAAGCCCACAGCGCGTCGCGGTCGAGCTCGTCGACCGCATCGGGGTCCTCCGGGCGCTGCAGCCCCTTGTCGGCGTGCAGGAAGCCGATCACCCGGCCCTGCGGCATGACCGGCGCGGCGACGTACGCATAGGTGCCGTACGGACGCACGAGCGGCTTGTAGGTGTGGGGGTGGTTCATCGCGTCGCGGACCACCATCGCCGTGCGCCGGCGGATCATCTCGCGCTCGAGGATCTGCTCCCGCAGCTGCGCGGGGTGCGCGCGGCTGAACTCGAGCAGCTCCTGCGCGCGCTCGGGGTCGCCGGCGACGTGGAAGGACTCGGCGCGCAGCACCGCGCCGTCGACGCGGAAGACGACCGTGCGGTCGAACCCGCACGCCTCGGCGAGCACGCGCGGCGTCCGTTCGATCAGGCCCGTGACCGACCCGAGCGCGCGCAGCCGCCCGAGCGCGTCGTGGATGCGGGTGAGCGCGCGCAGACGGTCCTGCAGCGAGCGTTCGGCGAGCTCCTCGCGCAGCTCGGTCAGCTCGAGCAGCGCGCGACAGTCGTGCGCCGCTTGCTCGGTGCCCGGCCGCGCGCCGATGCGCTCGCGCAGCGCGTCGCTCGCGCCGGCCAGCGCGACGCGCAGATCGCCGTCCGCCGCCACGCCCTGATCGCGTAGGGCCGCCCGGGTGCGGGCCTGAAGGGTGGCATCGCTGGTGGCCGCCATCGACCAACCGTACCCCGACTCAGAACGAACGCGGCAGGCCGAGCTGCTCGGCGATCACGTTGCGGGCCATCTCGTTGGTGATCGGCCCGATCGGCCACAGCCGCGCGTCGCGCCAGTAGCGCTGCATGTCGGTCTCGGCCGAGTAGCCCATCCCGCCGAGGATCTGGATCCCGCGATCCGCCGCGCTCACCGCCGCCTCGGAGGCGACGACCTTGGTCATCGTCGTCTCCAGGTGCGCGGGCCGGTCCAGGCTCTGAAGCCAGGCGGCGTGGTAGACCATCAACTCGACCTGGGCGCGCTGCATCGCGATGTCGGCGATGTAGTGCTGCAGGATCTGAAACTCGCCGATCGCCCGCCCGAACGCCTGCCGGTCCCTGACGTAGGCGAGCGCGTCCTCCAGGACGCCGTCGAGGATCCCCAGGCAGAACGAGGCCACGAGCGTGCGCTCGGTGTTGAGCGTGGGCAGCAGCGCGTACCACGCCTCATCGGCCGCGCCGAGCAGCAGCGCATCCTCGACGAACACGTCGTCCAGGCCGACGTCGCTCGCGCCGATCGCGCGCATGCCGAGCTTGGCGAGCGGATGGATGCTGACTCCCTGTGCGGCCGTCGGGAGGAGGAATAGGGATAAGCCCCGGTGCGCCTTGGCCTCCCCGTGCGTTGTACGTGCCAGGAGCAACACGTAATCCGCGACGTGCGCCGAGGAGCACCACGTCTTGTTGCCGCTCAGCACCCACCCTCCGTCGACCCGGCGGGCGCTCGTACGCAGCGCGCCGAGCACATCGGTCCCGCCGCCGGGCTCGGTGAAGCCGATCGAGAAGCGCAGCTCGCCGCGGGCGATCGCGGGCAGGAAGCGCTCGCGCTGCTCCTCGCGGCCCATCATCGTGATCGCCCGCGCGCCGGCGAACGACGTGATCGCCCACACCCACGTGAGCCCGCCGAGCGAGCGCGCGAGGCCTCGTCCGAGCTCGACCTGGGCGAGCAGATCGCCCCCCTGCCCACCGTACTCCTCCGGGACGGCCAGGCCGTGGAACCCGGCCCGGGTCATCTTCTCCCACAACTCGAACGGGTAGTCGGCCTCGCGGGCCTCAAGCTCCCGCGCCCACGCCTTCGGCGCCTCCCGCTCGACCCAGTCCCGGACGGTCGCGCGGAACAGCTTCATCTCCTCGGGGAGGTCGAAATCCACGCGGGCTACCCTACCGGCGCGACCTCCGCGGGCTGCTCGTCGAGGATCCCCTCCGTGCGCGAGACCGCGCGCGCAGGCCACGAGTAGTCGGTGCGCTCATCTGCGCTCGGCCGGGTGATCCGCGGCTGGCCGCCCAGGCGCGCGAGCAGCCGCTCGCGGTAGAGGTCGGTGTCGATCCTGACCTCCTCGAGCGCCTCGGCGAGGATCGCCTTGCGGTCGGCCCCGGGACGCAGCAGCGCGCGCGTTGCCCAGCGCGCTCCGCGCCAGGGGCTCAGCACCGCCTGCGGGTGGCCGGTGCGGTCGAACAGCCGCAGCAGCTCCGAGCGCGGCTCGGCGTTCATCCAGCGCAGCGCCTCGTGGACGATCGCGCTCGGTGGCATGACCCGCGACTCGCGGTTGCCCCAGTGGTAGGTCGGCAGGCACTCGAAGTCGCGCCGGCGCTCGACCTCGCGCAGCGCCGCGTCGAGCGTCGCCGGATCCTCGAGCACGGGCGCCGCCGCCTCGCCCAGCAGCCGTCCGAAGCGCATCGCATCGCGCATCCCCTGCCCGATGATCGGGTCCTTGAAATGCCCGGCGTCACCGGTCAGCGCCCACCCCGAGCCCGAGGAGTGGCGGAAGAACGCGGTGGTCTCGGCGGTCGAGCGGACCTTGCTGCGGTGGGCGTGGCCGGCCACCCGCTCGGCCACCGGCGGGTTCTCGGCGAGCATCTGCTCCCACATCCCATCGGGGTCCGAGCGGAAGCGCGCGATGTCGGCCGCCGGCCCCATGTACAGCAGCAGCAGCTGGTCGCCGGGACAGGGGAAGATCAGGGCGTGGGTCTCGCGCATGCGGTACTGGATCAAGGTGCGCTGCCAGTCGGTCCCGACCAGGGGATCGTCCAGGTACCAGAAGGCCGCGCCGCGGCCGTTGCGCGACCCGCGGTAGGGGACGTCGGCGCCGACCTTCTTGGCCACCGTCGAGCGCCGACCGTCGGCCCCGACGATGAGCCGGCAGCTGACGTCGTACTCGCGCCCGTCGCGCTCGCGCAGCCGCGCGCCGGAGACACGCCCGTCGGCGAAGTGCACGTCGAGCAGCGTCGTGCGCTCGCGCACCTCCGCGCCCGCCTCGCGCGCAGTCTCGACCAGCGCGAGGTCGAACTCCGGGCGCGGCACCGAGAGCCCGTAGTCGATCCCCTTGTAGGGCGAGAAGCGCTCGCGGCAGCGCACCCCCTGGGCCTCGACCATGCCGAAGCAGCAGCGCGGCGGATTCAGCGCAAGGACCCGGTCGAGTACCCCCAGGCGGCGCATCTCGACCACCGCCGAGGGGAAGTTCGCGTGGGTCGACAGCGTGTCCGAGGGGAACGTCGCGCGGTCGATGGCGAGCACGCGCCGTCCCGCGCGGGCCAGCGCGATCGCCGCGCCAGACCCGGCGCAGCGGGCACCGACGACGAGGGCCTCGAACGGTTCGGTCGCCATTGCGCCACCGTACGCGCTCCCGAGGGGCGACACCAATTCCCCGCAGGGGGCCAATCGTGTCCTCGATGGGGAGCAAAAGGGTGCTCGGGCCCGCAGTCATCTGGTTGGATCGCCCCGTGAGCCTGCCCACCCTCGCCGAGTTGCCGCCCGAGCGGGCCGGGGAGAACGTCTTCCTGCACGACGGCCCGCTGGTCGACGCGCTCGTGCGCGAGGGCGCCGGCTGGGCCCAGGAGGAGCTCTGCCGCCTGGGCGACATCGCCGGGGCGCCGGAGACGATCGCCTGGGGCTTCTCCGCCAACGAGCATCCGCCGACTCATGTCCCCTACGACCGCTCCGGGCGTCGCGTGGACGGTCTGGAGCTGGACGAGGGCTGGCACCGGATCATGGAGCTGGCCGTCCGCGAGGGGCTGCACGGCGCGCCGTGGGCGGACCCGCGCGCAGGCGCGCACGTCGCCCGCGCGGCGAAGTTCATCGTCATGGCCCAGGTCGAGGCGGGGTTCACCTGCCCCATCGCCATGACGTACTCGTGCGTCCCGGCGCTGCGGCTCGCCCCCGAGATCGCCGCGCGCTGGGAGCCGCTGGTGACCGGGGGGCAGTACGACCCGCGCCCGCTCGCGGCCGTCGAGAAGCGCGGCGCGCTGATCGGCATGGCGCTCACCGAGCGCGCCGGCGGCTCGGACGTGCGCGGCAACGCCACCGTGGCCCGGCCGATCGGCAACGACGAGTACGAGTGCACCGGCAACAAGTGGTTCGTCTCGGCGCTCATGTCCGACGCCTATTTCATCCTGGCCCAGGCCCCGCGCGGGCTCTCGCTGCTGTTCGTGCCCCGGCACGAGAACGGGGTGCGGGTGGACCGGCTCAAGCGCAAGCTGGGCAACCACTCCAACCCGACCGGCGAGGTCGACCTCGACGGCGCGGTGGGGACGCTGGTCGGCGAGGAGGGCGGCGGCGTGCGGGCGATCATGTCGATGATCGCCGGGACCCGCCACGACTGCGTGCTGGGGTCGGTGGCGGTGATGCGCCTCGGTCTGTCCGAAGCGCTGCACTGGTGCGCGCACCGGCGGGCGTTCGGTCGCACGCTCGCCGAGCAGCCGGCGATGCGCGCGGTGCTCGCCGATCTCGCGCTCGAGCTCGAGGGCGCCACGGCGGGCGCGCTTCGCCTCTCGCGCGCCATCGACGAGGGCGACGATCCGCTGCAGCGAATCGTCGCCCCGGCGCTGAAGTTCTGGACCTGCAAGCGCGCCCCGGCCCACGTGGCCGAGAGCGTCGAGTGCCTGGGCGGCCTCGGCTACATCGAGGAGTCGCGCCTGCCCCGCGCCTACCGCGAGGCGCCGTTGATGTCGATCTGGGAGGGGTCGGGCAACGTGCAGGCGCTCGACGGGCTGCGCGCGCTGCGCACGCGGCCCGAGTGCGCCGAGGCGCTGCTGGAGGAGCTCGAGCTCGCGCGCGGCACCGACTCGCGCTTCGACCAAGCGGTGCAGGCGCTGCACGGCGAGCTCGCGGCGCCGAGCGAGGACCGGGCGCGCGCGCTGGCCACCCAGACCGCGCTGTGCCTGCAGGCCGCGCTGCTGCTGCGCCACGCACCCGCCCCGGTGGCCGACGCGTTCTGCGCGACGCGGCTGGGCGGCGACGGGCCGGGCGTGTTCGGGATGCTCCCCGCCGCGATCGACGTAGAGGCGCTGCTCGCCCGCGCCTGGAGCGCCTCGTGAACGTCCGCGTCGTGGCCGTCCAGCCGCGGGTGAAGGTCGGCGAGGTCGACGAGAACCTGCGCCACCTGGAGGACCTGATCACCCAGGCCGCGCGCGAGCACTCCCCGCAGATGATCCTGCTCCCGGAGAGCATGACCACGCCGAACGTCTACCACCCGTCGATGCGGGCGGCCGCCCGTCCGGTCGACGGCGAGCCGATGCAGATGCTGCGCCGGCTCGCGCGCGAGCACGGCTGCCTGGTTGGCGGCGGCTACCTCTCGGTGCGCGGCGAGGACGCCCGCGGCACCTACTGCCTGGCCGAGCCCGACGGCACCACCCACCTGCACGACAAGGACCAGCCCTCCTTCTGGGAGAACAACTACTACGGCCCGGGCCACGACGACGGGATCATGCCGACGTCGCTGGGGCCGCTGGGGTGCATGAACGGCTGGGAGTGGGGCCGCAGCCGTACCGCTGAGCGGCTGCGCGGGCGCGTGCTGATGGGCGTCGGCGGGATGCACTTCCCGTCGTTTCCGACCTGGCCGCTGGTGCGGCCGTGGTTCATCGGGCGCGAGGAGGAACTGCTGATCGGCTACGCGCGGGAGATGCCGGTGCGGATGGCCAAGATCCTCGGCGTGCCCTGCGTGCAGCCCTCGCACGTGGGCGACGTGACGATGCACACGCCGCTGGTGCCCGGGCTGCCGTGGCATACGCGGCTGCTCGGCGAGACCCATATCGTCGACGCCGATGGGCGCACGCTCGCGCTGATGACCTACCGGGACGGCGAGGGCTACGTCGCCGCCGACGTCCAGGTCGGCGAGCCGCGCCCGCGCGACGAGGTCCCCGGGAGCTTCTGGATCAGCGCGATCACCCCGATCACCCACCTGGTGTGGTGGGTCGGCAACGCCCACGGGCGCAGCAAGTACCTGACGATGAAGGCCCTGCGCAGGCACCGGTGGCAGTAAGGGTCGTCGCCGTCCAGCCGCGGGTGGCACTCGGCGAGGTCGACGAGAACCTGCGCCACCTCGAGGACCTCGTCACCCAGGCCGCCCGCGAGCACTCCCCGCACGCGATCTTCCTGCCCGAGTCGACCAACGCGCCGAACGTCTACCACCCGGTCATGCGCGGGCTGGCCAGCGCGCTCGACGGCCCGACGACGCGCATGCTCCAGCGCCTCGCGCGCGAGCACGGGTGCCTGGTCGGCGGGGGCTTCATCGCCGTGCGCGGCGCGGACACGCGCGGCACCTACTGCGTGGCCGAGCCCGACGGCACCGTGCATTTCCACGACAAGGATCAGCCGTCGATGTGGGAGAACAACTACTACTCGGCCGGCGCCGATCCGGGGATCTTCGAGACCTCGCTGGGTCCGATCGGCTGCGCCAACGGCTTTGAGTGGGTGCGCAGCCGCACCGCCGAGCGGCTGCGCGGGCGGGTGCGGCTGCTCGCCGGCGGGATGTGCTTTCCCTCCTACCCGACCTGGACGGTCACCCGGCCGCTGTTCATCGGGCGCGAGCACGCCAAGATGCTGCAGTGGGCGCGCGAGACCCCGCCGCGGATGGCACGCGTGCTCGGCGTGCCCTGCGTGCATCCGTCGCACGTCGGGGAGATCACGATGCGCACGCCGCTGATGCCCGGGGTGCGCTGGCCGACGATCATGGTCGGCCAGACCCAGATCTGCGACAGGCGCGGAACGATCCTCGAGCACCTGGGCTACGAGGACGCCGAGGGCTACGTCGCCGCCGAGGTCGAGCTCACCGAGCCGGCGCCGCTGGACCCGGTTCCGCCCCACTTCTGGATGAGCTCGATCCCGGTGACGACCGAGGCCGTGTGGCTGCTGGCCAACGTCCACGGACGCGCCAAGTACGAGGCGATGAAGCGGCTGCGACTGCACCCCTGGCAGCGCGACCCGCCGCCGCCGGCGCCGGCCCCCTAACGCCGCCCGCCGCCGGGGCGGCTCGTAGGCTCCGCGGGTGCCCGAGGCGCAGCGCCAGCACAGACGTCGCCAGTGGCTGATCGCGCTCGCCGGGGCGGCGATGTTCGGCGCGGCGGTCGGCTCGGACTTCGTGATTCGCTCCTTCTGGGCGCGGCACGCGATGCTCACCTCGCTGCTGGCGAGCCTGCTCGTCGTCGTCGTCACCGTCGCCGTCGTCAACCAGGCGCTCGCGCTGCGCGAACAGCGACGCTGGGCCCTGCTCGCCCAGAGCGTGCTGTTCGCGCTGGTGCAGAATGCCCGCGCGACGTGGACCGGACTGGTCGAGGTCCTCGGCGTGATCGAGGTCCGCACCGGCTCGAACGCGGGCGTCGAGGAGGGGATCGCCGCGGCCCTGGACGCGCCGCGGGTGTCGGCCGCCGCACGCCGGCTGCTCGCCGACCCCAAGCGCCGTCAGCGGCTGGCGCGCGCGGCCGATGCGCTCGACGTCCGCTGCGCCGAGGTGATCGCCCGATGGGCGCCGGTGATGGTCGGCGCCGCCGCCTACGCCGAGCTGCTCGACGGCCACGTCGAGCTCTCCGGGCGGCTCGGCTGGCTGAGCTCGGTGCTCAGCCACAACGAGCCGGCGCCCGACCAGGACTGGCGCCAGCGCCGGCTGGTGCGGGCGAGCGTCGCGGCCGAGCAGGCCGACGAGGTCGACGACGACTGGCTGCACGACATGATCGTCGCGACCACCCGGCTCGCCGCGCACCTGGACCGCGACTCCCACCAGGCCGCCTTCGCGCTCGTCTCCGGGCAGTGGTGGATCGAGCGAACGCGAGCGCTGACCACGCCCTGAGGCTCCTCAGCGTCCTGGTCGTGGGCTTCAGCCCCGAGCTGGCGTGTCAGCCCAGGAGAAATCGAGGTCGACGAGATCGAGCTCGTCCCGTTCGCGGCCGTGAGCGGAGAGGATGCCCGGCGGTCCGGTGAACGCGACCCGAAGCGCTCCGCGCACGCGGGGCCGATTGAAGACGACACGCTCGTCTACCGAATCGAGTTCTACGCGGTGAGTACCTGCGACTGAGCTCCACTGAGCCGTGGGACGATGCGCCACCTCGTGCGAACCCCTCCCGTTCGTCCCAAAGCAGGGCGCCGAGGCCATCTGGCGAGCACGACCACGATCAGCATCGTCCGTGTCGCGGGGCCGCAGCGCGAGCGCTTCAAGCAATGCAGTCCGACCGGCGCGATCCCTTCGTCGCCATTGCGATAGCGCGCCGCCGCCGACGGCGGAGGTGAATGCAATCGTGCTGGCCCACCGACATCACGGTGCGGCTCGCAGCGGCGGCACCGACGGCCTGCCGTGCACGTGTGTCCCGGCTGGCATCCGCTGCGCAAGTTCCTCAAGCTGAGCCTCGCGCTCAAGGGTCCCTCGGGGCGGCCAGCGGACATCGGGTCCAAGTGCCGGCCAGATGAGCAGATGGGCGTCGTCGGAGCCTGCGCTCGTCTGCAGGTCGCCTGGCAGGTCGTACCCGAACAGCCAGAAGGTCAGGGGGCCAATGGTGTAGACGACCCCGAAGCCGTTCATCGCACCTTCAGGGTTGGGCGGGCCCTCGGCGCCGTGAACCACGGTCATCCCCCATTGGTGGATTGATAGCGGCCACCGAGTCCGGTCGGAGTAGCGGCACGGCCAGACGTACGAGACGCTGAGCGGCGTCCGGTTGTCGTAGAACCGGCGGTACCGGTCAAGGCCGACGATGCGCTCGCCTCCGATGTTCGCGCCCTGCATAGTCAGCATCGTCTTCGTCGCCCACGTCGCTACGACGTGCTGCTCCGGGGCAGTCAGGACCCGCGGCTCATCCTGAAGCATCGGTGTAAGGATGGGGCGTGCTTGGGTCTCAAGCTTCTCCATCCAGCCGTGGTTGCAGTCGCGACAGACGTCGCGCACGACGACGTCAAACGGGGCCCCCGACCGAACGTGGTGCTTGTCGGTGGAGAACGTGACGATGCGGCGGAGATAGTCGCCCTCGCCGAGGTCGGGGAACAGCTCCCTGAGCCATTGCGGGAAGACGTGCTCGCGGCTCAGCTTGGCGTCAGCGCCACAGAAGATGCAAGGCGTGTGCGGAGCGTAGGGGCCAGGAACCGCAGACCTCGCTTCTGTCGACGCCCGCCGCCGGGATGCTCGAAGCCGAGAAGCAGTTCCGCAAGGTGATCGGCTACACCGACCTGCCGCGCCTGGCGGTCGCGATCGAGCGACTCCAGCCCCGCCAGCCCAACCCCGCCGCGACCCAGCACGCCGCGATCGCGGTCACTGTGTAACGATCACACCGGGACCGTCGTCACCGAACTTCCACGGCGACCGGGGCAACCTCGGCCACGCTGGGGCCAGCTTCAAGCGCGACGCGCGCGTCATCGGTCGGAAAGCGTGTCCATAAAGCGCCTGCAACCGAGACTGATTACCGGCGGGTCTGGCGGGACATCGCTAAGCGCCGGCCACCCTCAAAGGCGACCAAGTGCAGGAGACGCGCCCGCGAGGGTTCGTTGTTGTGAGGCACTTGCTCGTAGTTGGGCTGGGCTAGGCGATGAGCGCCTCCACGGCGTCGGCGGCGCGGTCCGCGCCGCCGGTCTGCCGGACTTCCATCTGCAGGTGCCCGATCGGCTGGAGCT
>DATAWZ010000239.1:0-32137 GCA_036266975.1 Solirubrobacteraceae bacterium | reverse complement strand
GGCGCAGTTGTCGGCGTGCAGGTGCGCCGCGGCGAGGTACTGGCCCTGGGGGAGCAGGCACCCCTTCGGCGGGCCGGTGGTCCCCGACGTGTACAGGATCGAGCACGGCGACCCCAGCGAGAGGTCGGCCTCGGGCGGGCGCCCGTCGCTCCCGTCCAACAGCTCGCCGCCGTCGATGTGCACCTCGGGAAGCCAGACATCGAGCATCTCCAGCCGGGGCGCCAGCTCGGCGTCGATCGCGAGCACGCGCGGCCGGGAGTGCGAGAGCAGGTAGGCGAGCCCCTCGCCCTTGTAGGCGGAGTTCAGGGTCACCGCCACGGCGCCGATCTTCGCCGTGCCGAGCCACAGCGCGACCCACTCCGGCGAGTTGCCCATCATGATCGCCACGCGGTCGCCCGGGCCGAGGCCGCGCGCGAGCAGCGCGTTGGCCACTCGGTTGGCGCGGGCGTCGATCTCGGCGTAGGAGTGCGCGACCCCGCGCCAGATCACGAACGGCTTCTTCGCGAGCGCATCGACGCGCCGCTCGAGCAGGCCGCGCAGGCTGCCGTCCTGCTCGATCAGAGAGCCGAGCCGCGCGCTGTCCATCACGCCTCCCGGCCGAGGATGGTCACCACCGAGATCCCCACGCTGTAGCCGCCGACGTTGTGCTGCAGCGCGAAGCCGTTGTCGAGGCGAACCTGCCGCTCGCCGCTCTCGCCGCGCAGCTGCTGGAAGAGCTCGACCATCTGCCCGACACCGGTGGCGCCGATCGGGTGGCCCTTGGCGATCAGCCCGCCGCTCGGGTTCACGGGCATCACCCCGTCGATGCGCGTCTCGCCCGCCTCGGCAAACGCGCCGCCCTCGCCGCGCGCGCACAACCCGAGGTCCTCGGTGTTGATGATCTCCACGCCGGAGAAGCAGTCGTGCACCTCGCACACGTCGACCTGGGCGGGGCCGATGCCGGCCATCTCGTACGCGCGCTCGGCGGCCAGGCGCGTGCACGCCCAACCGGTAAGCGTCTCCTTCTCGTGCACGTAGAGCGGGTCGGTGGCGAGCCCCAGGCCGGCCACGAACACGGGGTGGTCGGTGTACTCGTGGGCGCGGTCGGCGCGGCACAGCAGCACGGCGGCGGCGCCGTCGGACTGCGGGCAGCAGTCCAGGAGGGTGAAGGGGTCGCACACCAGCGGGCTGTCGAGCACGTCCTTGACTGTGATCCGCTCCTTGCGCTGCGCCTTGGGGTTCTCCAGCGCGTTCTCCCAGTTCTTGACCGGGATCGCGGCGAGCTGCTCGCGCGTGGTCCCGTACTCGTGCATGTGGCGGGTGACCTGGTGGGCGAAGATCGTCGTCGCGGTCGCGCCGTAGGACAGAAGGGGATGGCCCATGCGTGCCGACTCGAGCAGGCTGTTGCGGGTGGCGAGCTCGCGCAATTTCTCGGCGCCGACGACGGCGACGACGTCGACGACCCCCGAGGCGACGGCGAGGCAGCCCTGGCGGACGGCGTCGCTCCCGCTCGGGCAGCCGTTCTCCACGCGCGTCGTGGGTAGCCCGGGCAGCCCGATCGCGTTGGCCAGGGCCGCGCCCGAGGGGATCTCGTTGCCCTGCAGCGAGCCGACGACGTTGGCGTAGTAGGCCGCGCCGATGTCGCGCACGTCGATGCCCTCCTCGACGCTGTCCACGGCGGCGCCGAAGGCCTCGGCGGCGAGCTCCTCCAGCCCGAGGTCGAAGCACTCCCCGAACAGGGTCATCCCCGCTCCGACGATCGCGACGCGATTCCAAGCCACGGCGTTCTCCTATCTCCTCGGCACGAACTTCAGGCTGTAGACGGGCACGCCGTCCCTGACGGTGAAGCGGCGCAGGCGCAACTGCACGGGCGTGCCGATCGCGAGCTGCTCGATCCCGACCTCGGCCGGCGCCGGCGCGCCGTAGTGGTAGCCGTCCTGGAGCTCGCCGAGCACGAACACGAGCTCGCTGGGGAACCCGTCGGGCAGGAAGCGGTTGCGCACCGCGCTGAGGACCGTGCCCTGCCGCGGCAGCGGGTAGCGCTCCCATTCCCGGCCCGTGCACTTCGGGCAGATGCGCCGCTGTGAGGGCGGAAAGGCAACGTGACCGCAGCTCGCACAGCGCGCCGCCTCGCCCCGCAGCGACTCACCCCACGTGCGGGCGAAGAACGGCGACTCGGCCGGCAGCGACAGCCGCGGTCCGACCGCGGTCGGCGGCGAGGGTGGGGGACCGGGCTCGAGGGCGGCGGGCAGCTCAAACCGGCCGCCCGGCGCCCGTTCGAGCTCGAGGAGCACGCTCTGCCCGGACCCGTGGGCGAGCAGCGTGACCGGCGCGCCCTCGCCGGCGCCGGCCTCGACGACCGCGAACAGCGGGGCGGCGATCCCCAGGTCGAGCGCCTCGGCGCGCGCGCCGTCGGGTGCGCCGCCGAGCCCGGCGGCGCGCAGCTGACGGCGCGCGTTCGCGCTGCCGCCGGTGAGCACGACCGGTCCCGCCGGTTCGGCGCCGGCGAGTACACCCTCGGCGAGCTCGGCGTAGCGGTGCTCGAGAAAGCGCAAGTCGGGCTCGCGCAGCCCCTCCGGCGAGGCGCGCCAGCGCTCGTGGGTGAGCGCGCAGCGCCGCCCCAGCTCGCGGACGCGCAGGCCGGCGTCGCCCTTGGGTTCGACGAGCAGCGCGGCCGCGCCGGCCCCGCGGCGCAGCGCGGGCTCGCCGATGTCGGCGCCGAGCACCAGCGCGCGCTGCGCCGCTCCGCTCGCGCACGCCGCCAGCGCCCCCTGTATCGCGGCCACGCCGGCGAGGTCGTCGGCGACGAACGTGGTGACCGCGGTGCTCGCGCCGAGGCCGAGCGCCTCACGGATCAGCTGGCTCTGCGGCCCTTCGACCTCTGGTCCGTAATGGACGGCGACGAACAGCGCGTCGATCGTCTCCCGGTCGCCCGCCCAGGCGGCCAACGCCCGCTCGGCGGCGTCGACCGCGAGCGTCACCGCGTCCTCGTCGGCGGCGCACGCGAGTAGCACGCCGCGGCGCGCCGTCAGCGAGTGGCCGGGCAGGTACGCGGCGCCGGCGACGATGCTGGGGCCTGCCATGGAGGCAGTATCGCTCGATCGGGGCCGCCGTGTCAACGTAGGTGTTGACAATCGGTGCGCGCGGCTCTAGCGTGCGCCTCCGAGGGAGCAGATGGGCATCTCGATCGACATCGACACCGGTGGGACCTTCACCGACGCCTTCGTCTCGGACGGCTCGGTGGCGCAGCTGATCAAGGTCGAGACGACCCCGCACGACCTGACCCAATGCTTCCTGCAGGTTTTCGAGCGCGCGGCCGAGCGCTTTGCGATGAGCGAGCGCGAGCTGCTCGCGCGGACCGACGTCGTCCGCTACTCGACGACGGTCGGCACCAACATGCTGATCGAGCGCCGAGGCCCGCGGCTGGGGCTGATCGTGGCCGAGGGGGCCGAGCACTCGCTGTATGCCGAGCGCAACGGCGCCGCGCCGCGAGTGGCCAGCAGCGGGTTCATCAGCCCAGACATGGTGCGCTCCGTGCACCTGGAGGCGGGCGCGCTGGCCTCGGACGCGCTTGAGGTCCGCCGGATCATCGCCGAGCTGCTCGACGGCGGCGCGCGCGGCCTGGTCGTCGCGCTCCCGGGCGCCGATCGCGACCCGGGCGCCGAGCGGGCGTTGCGCGAGATCGTGCGGATCGCCTACCCGCGCTATCTGCTGGGAGCGATCCCGATGCTGCTCGCCTCGGAGGTCTCGGCGGTCAGCGACGATCACCGCCGCCTGGCCACGGCGCTGCTGAACGCCTACCTGCACCCGACGATGGTGCGCTACCTGTACCGCGCCGAGGAGCTGCTGCGCGAGCGCGGCTACCGGCGCCCGCTGCTGATCGTCCACTCCTCCGGCGGCGCCACGCGCGTGGCCAAGACGATGGCGATCGAGACGCACAACTCCGGCCCGGTCGCCGGGCTGCACGGCGCGCGCGCCAAGGCCGACCGCTACGGGGAGCGCTCGGTGCTCACGATGGACATCGGCGGCACGAGCACCGACATCGGGCTCGTGCTCGACGGCCGGGTGTCCTCGCCGGCGGGGGCGGTGGTCGACGGGATCCCGCTCTCAACCCAGGCCTGCGAGCTGCGCGCGATCGGCGGGGGCGGAGGCTCGATCGCCCGCGTGAGCGACGGCGGCCTGAGCGTCGGCCCGCAGAGCGCCGGCGCGCTACCCGGCCCGGCGAGCTACGGGCTCGGGGGTAGCGAGGCGACGGTGACCGACGCCAACCTCGTGCTCGGCCTGCTCAGCGCCGAGGGCTTCTTCGGCGGTGGGCGCCCGCTCGACGCCGAGGCCGCCGAGCGCGCGATCACCGAGCACGTGGCGCAGCCACTCGGCGTCGATCCGCGCGAGGCCGCCCGGCGCGTGCGCGCCACGCTCGAGCGGGGGATCGCCGGCGCGGTGGCCGGCTACGCGGCCGAGAAGGGACGCTCGCCGGCGGACTGCGTGATGATCTCCTTCGGCGGGGGCGGCGCGCTGCACGCGGCCGCGGTCGCCGAGCGGATCGGCGTGCGACGCGTGTACTGCTTCCGCGAGGCGCCGGTGTTCAGCGCCTTCGGCGTGGCGACGATGGACGTCGTGCACCGCTACGAGGCGAGCGTGCCGGCCGGCGCCGACCAGGACACGATCCAGCGCGCGGTCGACGCGCTGCAGGCCGAGGCCGCCCGCGACATGCACGGCGAGGGCTTTGACCCGCAGGTCGTCAGCAGCGAGGTGAGCACGCTCGAGGGGGAGGGTCGCGCGCTGATCGAGCTGCGCGCGACGGCGGCGATCGAGCGCGACCTCGAGCGTCTCGAGGTGACCGACGCGTCGCCGGTGGCCGGCGGCACGCGGACCGTCCATCTCGGCGCCGAGCCCGTGGCGGTGCCGCGCTACGGCTGGCAGGACGCGCCCGCCGGCCAGCCCGTGCAGGGCCCGGCGCTGATCGACGCGCCGTTCACCACCGCCTGGGTGCCCGGCGGCTGGAGCTTCACCGGTGATCAATCCGACGCGATCGTGCTCGAGAGGAGAGTGCAATGAGCGACCCGCGTGTGGCCCGGGTGACCGAGTACCTCGAGGTCGACCTGGACGAGGGCACGTGGCGCTGCGAGCGCTGCGGGCAGCGGCTCGGCCCGGCCGAGCGCAGCTACAAGGAGGGCTGCCTCGTCTTCGAGCGCGACCCACGCGAGATCCACGACCCGGTCGTGCCGGGCGAGTGGACGTTCGCCCCCGATCCGGAGTGGTGCCGGATCGTCGAGTTCTACTGCCCCGGCTGCGGCGTCATGGTCGAGAACGAGTACCTGCCGCCCGGGCACCCGATCACCACCGACATCGAGCTCGACCTGGAGGCGCTGCGCCGCGCGGCGACCCCGGCGCAGGCGACCCCGGCGGCGACGACCCCGTGAGGACCGTCGACCTCGACATCGGCGGGACGTTCACCGACTGCTTCCTGACCGACGGCGATGGGCGCTGGGCGATGGGCAAGGCGCCCACCACCCGCTACGACGTGTCGATCGGGGTGACCGGCGCGATCGCCGACGCGGCCGAGCGGCTCGGCGTCTCGATCGAGCGGGCGGGCGCCGAGCTGGAGTCGCTGCGCTACACCACGACGATCGGGCTGAACGCGATCCTCGAGGGCACCGGCCCCAAGATCGGCCTGATCACCACCCACGGCTTCACCGACGTGCTGAAGATCGGCCGGGCGCGCTCGTGGGTCGACGGACGCCGGGTGACCGAAGTGCGCAACAAGGCCGGCGTGCGCAAGCCGCCGCCGCTGGTCGGGGACCGGCTGATCGTCGGCGTGCGCGAGCGCGTGGACGGCCAGGGCAACGTCGTGCTCGCGCTCGACGAGCACCACGTCGTGCGGCAGGTGCACAAGCTCGTCGACGAGGGTGCGCGCGCGTTCGTCGTGGCGCTGCTGTGGTCGAGCATGAACCCCGCCCACGAGCTGCGCGTGGGGGAGATCATCGAGTCGCTGTTCCCCGCCCGCTTCCTGGGCGCGATGCCGATCGTGCTCGCCCACGAGATCTCCCCGACGCTCGGCGAGTACCCGCGCACCCAGAGCGCGATCGTCAACGCCTACATCGAGCGCGACCTGCGCGAAGAGCTCGACGACCTGGGCAACAAGCTGCGCGACGTCGGCTTCTCCCGCCCGGTGATCTGCGTGCACAACACGGGCACCTCGGCCAAGGCGTCGCGCACCGCGGCGATCAACACCTACGGCTCGGGCCCGATCGCCGGGCTGCTCGGCGGCGCGCACCTGGCCCAGATGTACGGCCTGGACAACGTCGTGCTCACCGACATGGGCGGCACGAGCTTCGACGTCGGGCTGCTGATCAGGGGCAAGCCCGAGTTCTACGCCTACCGCCCGGTGATCGGCCGCTACTTCGTGAGCCTGCCGATGCTCGAGATCGCCACGATCGGCGCCGGCGGCGGCTCGATCGCCCGCTTCGACGAGATCAGCCGGCACCTGCGCGTCGGTCCGCAGAGCGCCGGCGCGCACCCCGGCCCGGCCGCGTACGGGCAGGGCGGCCGCGAGCCGACGGTGACCGACGCCGACCTCGTCCTCGGCTACCTGAACCCCGAGCGCTTCCTGGGCGGGCGCATGCGCCTGGACGTCGAGCGCTCGCGCGCGGCGATCGAGCGGCGCCTGGCCGGGCCGCTCGGCGTCTCGGTGCCCGAGGCGGCGCACATGGTGCGCGGGATCATCGACGGCACGATGGGAAACGAGGTGTTCAACGAGCTCGCGCTCAAGGGCTTTGACCCGCGCGATTTCACGGTGTTCGCCTACGGCGGCGCCGGGCCCACGCACGCCGCCGGCTACGCAGCCGCGCTCGGCAGCCCGACGATCCACGCCTTCCGCCTGAGCCCGGTGTTCTGTGCCTACGGCTCGAGCACCGCCGAGATCTCCCACCTCTACCAACGCGCCGAACGCCTGGCGCTGATCGACGGCGGCAGTGGCGAGGTGGTGGCCGACCTCGACCACATCAACGCCCTCGTGCAGGGCCTGCTCGAGATGGCCGAGCTCGACCTCGCCGACGAGGGCGCCGATCCGGGCAGCGCGGTCGCCACGCTCGAGCTCCAGATGCGGTACGGGTCGCAACTGAACTTCACCCCCGTGCCGGCGCCGTCGACGACGCTGCGCTCGGTGCAGGATGTGCGCACGCTGCGTGCCGCGTTCGAGTCCGCCTACGCGCGCCTGTGGGGCCCGGCGACCGCGTTCCCGCAGGGCGGCATCGAGGTGGAGACCTTCCGCCTGCGCGTCAGCGTTCCCAAGGCGACGATCCCCTTCCCCGAGACCCGGGCGAACCGTCGGCCGGCGCCGAGCGAGACCATCCGGGCGCACCGCGACGTCTTCTGGTCGCCGCAGCAGCCGACCTCGACCCCGATCTACGAGGGTGATGCGCTGCAGCCCGGCGACGTCGTCAGCGGGCCGGCGATCGTCGAGTCCGACAACGCCACGCTCGCCGTTCCCGCCGATCGCGTCATGACCGTCGACGCCTTCGGCAGCCAGGTGATCACCACCGAGTGAGAGGACGCCAATGCCCGCACAGATCAACGCCCTGATCCCGCGCATGTGGCCCGAGCCGATGTCCGAGGTCGAGCGCGAGCACCTGCGCGACATGGACGAGCTCGAGTTCTCGGTGTTCGCGCACAAGCTCGAGCTGATCTGCGTGGAGGGCAAGGAGGTGCTGGCCAAGACCGGCGCCTCGATGCCGCTGCAGTCCGAGGACTCCAACACCGGCCTGTACACGGCCACGGGCGACATGGCCGCATCGGCGCCCGGCGTCTACTACCACTCGCTCACCGGGCAGCTGCCGGTCAAATGGACGCTCGACCAGTGGGCCGGCAACGAATCGGTGCGGATCGAGGAGGGCGACATCTTCTACTCGACCGACCCGCTGTACGGCGCGACCCACACCCCCGATCAGATCGCCTTCATGCCCGTCTTCGCGCATGGTGAGCTCGTGGCGTGGGTGTCGAGCGTGGCCCACCAGTCCGACGTCGGCGCGGTCGGGCCCGGGATGCCGCCGTTCGCGCAAAACCGCTTCCAGGACGGCCTGCGACTGTCGCCGATCAAGATCGGCGAGCGCGACCGGCTGCGCGACGACCTGATCCACGCCTTCGCCGAGATGACCCGCGCGCCGGACGAGCTGCGCCTGGATATCAAGGCGCGCGTGGCCTCGTGCGTACGCATGCGCAACCGCCTGAAGGACGTCGCCGAGACGATGGGCGCGCAGCGCTTCCGCGGCGGCCTGCGGCGCTGCATCGAGGACGTCGCCGAGCAGGCTGCGCGCAAGCTCGAGCGCTACAAGGACGGTGTCTACCGGCACGTGATCTTCCTGGACAGCACCGGGGTCGACGTCTCGCTGCTGCGCCTGCAGTGCGAGCTGCGCAAGCACGGCGAGCGGATCACGATCGACATCAGCGGCTGCTCGCCGCAGGTGCCGTACGCGTACAACGCCTACGCCCACATGGGTATCGGCGCGTTCGCCAACCCGCTGTTCAGCTATCTGTTCAGCGACCTGCCCGCGTCGGTGGGGATCCTGCGCACAGTCGACGTCGTGCCCACGCCGGAGGGCACGATCGTCAGCGCCGACGAGAACGCCGCGGTGACCGCCGGGCTGTGGCCGACGTTCTTCCTACAGGACTGCTTTCACGTCTGCCTGATGAAGATGGCCTTCGCGAGCGCCGATCAGCCCCGGATCGCCGCCCCGCAGACCGCGATCGCCTGCGGCGGCTTCTGCGTCGGGGTCAACCAGTACGGCCGCGCGTTCGCCGACCTGCTCGTCGACCCCCTGAACGGATCGGGCTCGGGCGCCCGGCCCGGCGAGGACGGCGTCGATGTCTTCTGCGGCATCTGGGGCAACTGGATGGACACCAACGACGCCGAGCAGACGGAGACGCGCGGGCCATACCTGAAGCTGTTCTCCCAGCTCAATCCGCCACGCGCGGGCTTCGGGCGCTACCGCGGCGGGATCGCCTCCGACGCCGCCTACCTCGCCCACCAGCCGCCCGGGATGCTCATGCTCCAGCAGATGGGGATGGGCTGCAAGATCCCCGCGGCCCCCGGCCTGTTCGGCGGCTACGCCGGCTCGATCTACCCCGGCATCTTCATCAAGGGCTCGACGCTCAAGGCCCAGATCGACTCCGGCGAGGTCGAGCCGCCCACGAGCTCGGCCGAGGTCGTGCGCGGCACGGTCGAGGGCCGCTACGGCGGCGAGCTGCAGATGAGCTACCCCGCCTACTTCGTCGAGACGGTGCAGGACGGCGATCTCTGGTGCTACGTGGGCGCGCACAGCGGCGGCTACGGTGACGCGCTCGAACGCGACCCGCAGGCCGTGCTCGTCGACCTGGGCGCCGGGCTGATCACCGAGCGCGAGGCGCGCGAGATCTACCACGTGCGCCTGGACGAGCTCACCGGCGAGATCGACGAGCCGGCCACGGCACAGGCGCGCGACGACGAGCGCCGAGGGCGGCTCTCGCGGTCGCGCCCCTACGCGGAGTTCGTGGCCGAGTGGAGCCAGAAGCGCCCCCCCGAGGAGGCGCTGCGCTACTACGGCACGTGGCCGCATCCGACCGTCTGAGCCTGCGCGCGGCGCTCCGCGGCGCGGGCGGCGCGCGCCCGATGATCCCGATCGTCAACGGCTACGCCGAGGAGCTGCTCGGACGGGCGGTGACGCCGACGGACGTCGCGGCGGTCGTGCAGGCGACGCTGCGGCTGCACGCGCTGTTCGGCGGCGACGCGGCCCTCGCCGCCTGGTCGCTGTCGTGGGACGGCGCCCAGGCGCTCGCCGGGGCGGTCGCGGGCGTGCACGCCGCGCGGCCCGCGCTGCCGGTCGGCGTCGCGGTCGCGGGACTGAGCACGGCGGTGTCGCTCAGCTCACCCACGGTCATCGACCAGGCGATCGACGCGCTCACCCCGCTCGGCGAGGCACAGCCGGACTTCGTGATCGTCGCCGAGGAGGTCGCGCCCGACCCCGCGCTCGCCGGTGACTACGACGAGCTGTGGAGCGTGCTCGCCCACTTCGAGGTGCCGAGCGTGCTGCTGCCCCACCCGCGGCTCGGCCGCGAGATCCCGCCGCCCGGGCGAACGCGCCTGCCCGACGCGGTCGCGTGCGCCGAGCCGGCCGGTTGGATGACCGGGCTCACCACGGGCTGCACGCTGCGAGCGGGTGTCGATGAGCCGGCGCCGGAGTGGGCGGCGTTCTCGATGACCGACTGGTGCTGGGGCCCGCCGCTCCCGCTCGCCGACGCCCGCAACGAGATCAACCGGCGCGCTGCCGCTTGATCAGCCGGTCGGCGATCAGCTCGACGGCGGTCTGCGGGTCGGGCGTGGCGATCCTCAGGGTGTCGTAGCCGCCGCCACGCAGGAGCGCGTCGCGGAGCCGGTCCTCGCGTTGGGTACGTGGCCGCCGGTGGCCGGGGCCGTCGATCTCGACGGCGAGCTTGGCGTCGGGGTAGAGGAGGTCGACCTCGATGCGCGTGACGTTGATCGTGAGGGCCGCGCCCACGATGGGCTTCGGGCCCTTGCCCTTGAGCAGTGCCCTCACGATGCGATCCTCGCGCCGGCTGCGTGTTCCGGCGCTGCCCTGCTCGTAGAGCTCCAGGGCGCGGTGCAGGACGTCGAGGTGGTGCCGGCCGGTGGCGCGCTGCGCCGCGGCGCGGGTCGCGGACGCGTCGAACAGGTTGCGGTAGGCCGCCTCGTGGATGACGTTGGCCAGCTGCCCGGCGGTCAGCGTCGCGCTCAGCTCGACGAGCAGGCGGGGGACGGTTACGACCGGGATCCCGTCGATGACCGTGACGTCGCGGGGGTCGACGCGTCGGGCGCGCACGACCTGCAGCGAGGGAATCGTCCGACCCCGCTGGCTGGTCGTGAGGACCTCGAGGCGCGGCGGCGGTGCGCCGCGCCAGACGGCGCGGAACTGGGCCGCCGAGACGCCACTCAGCCACGCCGCCTTGGGCCCCACCGTCAGCACCGCCGCCATCCACTCCCCCTTTTCGGAGAGAGCCTCGTGCCCGACCGCGTAGGTCCGGGGGCCCTTGCGGTGCAGGCGCCCCGCGTCCACTCGCCGGCTGATTGCCGAGTTGGTGAGCCCCAGCGCGTGCAGGTCGTCGACGTGCACGACGCCGTGCTGGCGCTCAGCAAGCCGGGCGATCTCCCGATCCACGGCCCCAAAGAGTGCCGCGCGCTTGGGTCGGAATCCGTTCGGAGGCGGGGGGTGTGGTTGTTCAGTTGCGCTCAGCGCAACTCGCGAACCACACCCTCAGTCGCGGAGGCGGCGCACACGCCGATCGCCTCCTCGAGCCCTGGGTCACTCGGAGCCGAGCTCGCGCAGGTTCGTCCTGGCCAGCTCGACGATCTCGTCGGCCCGGCCGGAGATGATCGTGCGGGTCGCGTAGAGGGTGAAGCCCTTGATCTGCTCGAGGGTGACCTTGGGCGGCATCGAGAGCTCCTGGCGGCGGGTGACGACGTCGAGCAGCGACGGCCCGTCGTGCGCGAAGGACTCGGTGATCGCCCCCTCGAGCTGGTCGGGACGCTCGACGCGCAGCGCGTGCAGGCCGACCGCGCGCGCCACCGCGGCGAAGTCGGGGTTCTCGAGCTCGGTGCCGAAGTTGACGATCCCCGCCGCCTTCATCTCGAGCTCGACGAACGCGAGCGAGCCGTTGTTGAACACGACGACCTTGACCGGCAGGCGCTGCTGGCGCAGGGTCAGCAGCTCCCCGAGGAGCATGGCCAGGCCGCCGTCGCCGGAGAGGCTGACGACCTGACGGCCGGGCTGGCTGGCCTGCACGCCGACCGCCTGGGGCAGCGCGTTGGCCATCGTGCCGTGGGTGAAGGACCCCAGCAGCCGCCGCCGGCCGTTCATCGTCAGATAGCGCGCGGCCCACACGGTCGGCGAGCCGACGTCGGCCAGGAGGACCGCGTCGTCGCTGGCCAGGCGATCGATCGTCGCCGCCACGAACTGCGGGTGCAGCGGGGTGCGATTGCGATCCTCGCTGGCCAGCGCGTCCAGCCGCTTGCGCGCCCGGGCGTAGTGGGCGCGCATCCGGTCGAGGTGCTCGCGGTCGGACTTCGGGCTGATGCGCGCCAGTAGCGCGGCGGCGGTGTCCTTGACGGTCCCGACCAGCGGCACCTCGACGGGCACGCGCCGGCCGATGTGCTCGCCGCGCACGTCGACCTGGATCACCGGCACGCCGGCCGGCGGATAGAACTGCCGGTAGGGGAAGTCGGTGCCGAGCATCAGCAGCGCGTCGCAGTGCTCCATCGCCCGGTAGCCCGAGCTGAACCCGAGCAGGCCGGTCATGCCGACGTCGTACGGGTTCTCGTACTCGACGAACGCCTTCCCGCGCAGCGCGTGCACGACCGGCGCCTGCAGCGCCGCGGCGAGGCTGACGAGCTCGTCGTGGGCCCCCTCGCAGCCCGCGCCGGCGAGGATCGTGACGCGCTCGGCCCCGCCCAGGAGCGCGGCGGCGCGATCGAGCGACGCCTCGTCCGGGCAGATCGTTGAGGAGGTGGGATAAATGCTCCGCGCCTCGGTCTCCCCGACCGCTTGATCCAGGAAGATCTCACCGGGCACCACGAGCACCGCCACCCCGCGGCGCGAGAGGGCGGTGCGCATCGCGATGTGCAGCAGGCGCGGGAGCTGCTCGGGGATGCTGACCAGCTCGGCGTAGGCGCTGCACTCGCGGAACAGCTCGGGCGGATGGGTCTCCTGGAAGTAGCCCCCGCCGATCTCCACGCGCGGGATGTGCGCGGCGACGGCCAGCACCGGCACCCCGCTGCGGTGGGCGTCGAACAGGCCGTTGATCAGGTGCAGGTTGCCCGGGCCGCAGCTGCCCGCGCACACCGCGAGCCGCCCGGTGATCGACGCCTCGCCGGCGGCGGCGAACGCCGCGCCCTCCTCGTGGCGCACGTGCTGCCAGCTGATCTCGCCGTCGCGGCGGATCGCGTCGGTGAACCCGTTCAGCGAGTCGCCGGGCAGCCCGTACACGCGCCGGACCCCGGACGCCTTGAGCGTCGCGACAACGACCTCGGCGACGGTGGAAGCCACGATCTACCGACTCAGCTGAGCGCCCGGTACTCGTCGTCGGTCAGCTCGATCTCCAGCGCGCCGAGGTTCTCGCGCAGGTGCTCGATCGACAGCGTCCCGGGGATCGGCACCATCGCCGGTGAGCGGCGCAGCAGCCAGGCCAGGGCGATCTGCGAGGGCGTCGCCTCGTGCGCGGCGGCGATCCGGGCGACCGGCTCGCCGTCCTGCCCGCGCATCGGGTAGAAGGGCACGTACAGGATGCCGTGCTCGGCGCAGTAGTCGATCACGTCCTCGTGGCGGCGCTCGGCGAGGTTGAAGCGGTTCTGGACCGCGGCGACCGGCACGACCGCGCGCGCCCGCTCGAGCTGCTCCAGGTCCACCGCCGAGACGCCGATGTGGCCGATCACGCCCTGGTCGCGGTACTCGGCGATCACCGACAGGCTCGTCTCGAGCGGCGTCTCGGGGTCGACGCGGTGCAGGTAGTACAGATCGATCGTCTTGGTGTCCAGCCGGCGCAGGCTCTCCTCGATCTGGCCGCGCAGGACGTCCGGCCGTCCCTCCCCGGCTCGCATCGCGCCCTTGGTGGCCACGATGCAGTGCGCCGGCCACGGCGCGAGCGCCGCGCCGATCGTCGTCTCGCTCTCGCCGCCGACGTACATGTAGGCGGTGTCGATGAAGTTGACGCCGGCGTCGAGCGCCGCCTTGAGGAAGGCCTCGTTGGCCGGCGTGCGGGCCAGGCGGTTGGTTCCCAGGCCGATGCGGGTGATCGTGGTCTCACCCAGCTGGGGAACCGCCGGCGGGTTCATCAGGTGTAGCCCGTCTTGCGCAGGAGGGCCTGCAGCGCCTTGATGAACCGCTTGCCCCCGGGCAGCGAGAGGCTGTTGGGGGCGCGCAGGTCGTGCTTGGCGTTCTGCTGGGCCAGGGTCTTGGCCACGAGCGCCCGATGGCCGAGCGTGTCCTCGTCGGCGGCCCACGCGGCGATCGCGCCGTTGCCCGAGCTCGGCCGGTTCTGGAGGTAGTCCTTCCACCACTGCTTGGCGTCCTTGGCCACCTGCGCGGGGAACTGCCCCGTCACGTTGGTGAACGTGCCGGCGGAGAACGTCCAGATCTGGATCGGCAGCCCCGAGAAGGCGTATGACTCGAACTCGTAGGCGAAGCGGTCGTCGGCCGAGAGGAACTCGAGCTTGCCGTTGTGGTCGAGGTCGACGATCCGCTCGCCCGGGTCGCCCCACTCGTGCGTGGTCGACGCGTACGTGTTCGTCGTGGCGTCGTAGGAGAAGACCTGGTCGATCGAGCAGCAGTGGGCGCCGCCGCTGAACAGGTGCAGGATCACGTCGGGCTCGCCGTTGCCCTCGATGTCCGCGACCTGCACCGAGTGGCCCGTCGGGCTCTGCGGCTCGCACGTCGTGCCGCAGCCCTCCTGCTGGGCGTCGTCGACCGGCTGGTTGTAGACCAGCGCGCCCGCGCGGGAGATCGACAGCGCGAGGTCCGAGTACGGGAAGGCGGCTGAGGTGCTCGTCTGGAAGGTGAACGTCGCGCTGACCTGGCCCGAGGTCGCCGTCTGGGTGACGGTCTCGGCCGCGGCGGAGCTCGCGAAGACGGCGCAGAGGATCACGACGAGGGCGGCGGGGACAGCGCGGCGCATCGCCTTGACCATATCGTGTGCCCGCCTGAAGGCCCGACGACCCCCGCAGACCCGGCCATGACGATCGCGCGGTTCCTCACCGGCGTGCTGTTGCTGATCGGCACCGTCGGGCCCGCGGCCCTGACCGCGCGTTCGCTGCAGAGGCGCTTCTCGGCCGTCTCGGGGCCGGCGGTCGTGCTCGTCGACGCCGTGCTCGCGCTGAGCGTGGTGCTCGTGGCCGCCGAGCTGCTCGGGCTCGTCGGCCTGATGCGTCCGGCGGCGCTGGTCCCGCTGCTCGTGCTCGTCGCGCTGATCTCCGTGCGCGTCTGGCGCCCGGCGGTCGGCTCGGCCGCCCCCGCCGAGCGGGCGCAGCTGAGCCTTGGCCTGCTGCGCCAGCCGGCGTCGCTGGCGGCCGCGGCCGCGGTGGTCATCGTGTGCGCGCAGTGGCTGCTCGGGACGATCAGCGCCTACGACACGGGCATGCTCAGCTACGACACGCTCTGGTACCACATGCCCTTCGCGGCCGACTTCGCCCAGACGGGGTCGGTCACCAAGGTCTTCTTCACCCAGCCGGACCCGCTCACCGCCTACTACCCGGCGAACTCCGAGCTGCTGCACGGCGTGCTGATCGGCCTGCTCGGCGGGGACGCGGCGTCGCCGAGCCTGAACCTGCTGTGGCTGCTGCTGGCGCTGCTCGCCGCCTGGTGCATCGGCCAGCCGTGGGGGCGCCAGCGCGAGACGCTCGTCGCGGTCGCGCTCGCCCTGTCGCTGCCCGCGCTGGCGACCGGTCAGGGCGGCCACGCGGCCAACGACATCGTCGGCCTGACGCCGCTGTTGGTCGCCGCCGCGCTCCTGGCCAGGCAGCCGCTGGCGCGGTTCGACCTCGGCGTCGCCGGCCTGGCCCTGGGGCTCGCGGTCGGCACGAAGGTGACCGTGCTCGTGCCCGCGACGGCGCTGCTGGTGATCGCGCCGCTCGGTTACCGGCGCCGGGCCGCCCGGCCGCTCGGCCTGCTCGTCGGCGGGACGCTCGTGACCGGCGGCTGGTGGTACCTGCGCAACCTGATCGACATCCACGACCCGTTCGGGATCGTGCATCTGCATCTCGGGCCGCTGAAGCTCGGCGCGCCCGCCTCGCCGCTGGCCTCCACCCAGAGCGCGGTGGCCAGCTATATCGGCCACAGCTCGCTGTGGTCGTCCCGCTTCATCCCCGGGCTGCACAGCGCGCTCGGGGTCGGCTGGCCGGTGCTGCTCGTGCTCGCCATCACCGCCACCGGCGCGGGCCTGGCCGCGATCAGGGACCCGCGGCTGTGCGCGCTGGCCCTCACCGCGGCGGCCGCGGGCCTGAGCTATCTGCTGCTGCCCACGGGCGCCACCGGGCTGCTGCAGGGCTACGCGCTGTTCGCCACCAACCTGCGCTACCTGATGCCCGCGCTCGCGCTGGGCCTCGCGCTCGGCCCGATCGCGCTCGGCCGCCTGCGCCCGAGGCTCGTCCCGGCCTTGACCGTCCTGATGCTCGCGCTGCTCGTCGCCACGCAGCTGTCGGACTCGCTCTGGCGGGCCGGGCTCGCGCGCCACGCGGCGTATCTGCTCGTGTGCGCGGCGGTGGTCGTCGTGCTGCTGAGCGCGCCGGCCGCGGCCCGGCGCCTGGTCACGAGGCGCGCGACGGTGACCGTGCTCGCGGTCGGTGTCCTGGCCGTGCTCGTCGTCGGGTGGGCGGTCGAGCATCGCTACTACGACCGGCGCTACGAGGGGACCGCGACGACCAGCCTGCCCTTCGGCTCGGTCTACCGCTGGGCGCAGACCGTGGCCCGCAAGCGGATCGCCGACTACGGCGACTGGGAGCAGTACCCGCTGTACGGCAAGCGCGATGCGAACGTGGTGCGCTACCTGGGGCAGAAGGAGCGCGACGGCGGCTACGCGCCGATCGCGACCTGCGCGGCGTGGAAGCAGATCCTCAACCGCGGGCGCTACCAGTACCTCGTGCTCGAGCCCACGGCGGGGAGCCCGGCGGAGGCGTGGACCGCCGGCGACCCGGCGCTGTCACTGATCGTGCCCACCGGCCCGCACGACGGCGTGTTCGCCATCCACGGGCGGCTGAACCCGGCGCTCTGCGGCTGAGGAAGCTCGCCTGCGACTCGGTCCCCGGGGGGAAACCGGCGCCAGTCGGCGACGGGGGTGCGTCAACGCGCCGCGCGGAGCGGAGAGCCAGGGGATGTTCGGGCACGAGAAGAAGCTCCTCGTTCACGCGAATGCAGGGCGGACTCACCGCACAGGGCGGGCGCGGCGTCTGGTCGTACACGCTCTCGATCCAGGCTCCCTCCGGGTCTCCGAATCGGAGCGCGACGCGATCGACGAGGAGAACCGCACGAAGATGCTCGCGGACTTCCCGGCCTCCGCGGACGCCGCAGCGTGACGTGTCCGCTTGTGCCCGAATGGGGTGCGGCCATCAGACGTGCGCCCAGCGGCTTTGAGCCGAGCTCTTCAGCGCGCCATCCGCGCGCCGACCCGGTACAGCACGCGCACGCCGCGATCGAAGCCGCGGTCGGTGAGGACGCGCTCGAGCATCAGCGCGGTTCGCGCGCCGCCACCGCCCGCGTAACGCGTACGGGGACGAGGGGTCGACGCGGCCTTGGCGATCGCGTCGGCCACGACCTCCGGGCCCGGGCTCATCGACGAGCGCTCCGCCGAGCGCAGCGTGGCCGCGACGTGCTCGGCCAGGCGCGCGTAGGCGCTTCCGCTGGCGCATGTGCGGCAGCGCGAGCTGGTTCAGCCGCGCTAGGAGCCGTAGCCGGCGTTGTTGACCAGGATGTCGATGCGCCCGGTCTCGGCGAGGATCTTCTCGACCAGGGCGACCATCGAGGCGTCGTCGGTCACGTCGACGCGCTCGCCGTGGATGCCGAGGTCGGTCAGCGGCGCCATCCGCTCGGTGCGCCGCGCCGCGGCGTAGGCGGTGTGGCCGAGTCCGGCCAGCCGCCGCGCGGTCGCGTCGCCGATGCCCGAGGAGGCGCCGGTGACGAGGGTGACCTGCGAAGGCGCCGCCGGCGCCGTCACGCCCATTCCACTGCGGGGCTCAGCTCGAGCAGCCCGGCGAGCCGCCTGACGGCCGGGCGCCAGCCGACCAGCCGCAGCGGTGGGCGGCGCTGCGCGAGCTCCTCGAGCACCGCGAGCGCGTGATGGTCGACGAACTCCAGGCGCCGGCAGTCGATCGTCAGCGGCTCGTCGGGGGCGGCGGCCGCGAGCGCACGGGCGAGGGCATCGGCCGAGAACGCGTCGATCTCGCCGGCCAGCGCGAGCTGCTCGCCTTCGGCGAAGATCCGGAACGACGGCTCGCCGGCCGGGCTGTGCGAGCACGCGTGCAGGTGATGGAAGTCGGCGAGCGTGCGCGGGTCAAGACGCGCGTCGACCAGGCACAGGGCCGACAGCGGGACGCCCTGCTCGACCGCGCGATCGGCGTGGACGTCCAGGTCGAGCATCGCGGCACGGCTCTCCGCGCGGGCCAGCCAGGCCGTGTCATGGCCCGCGGCGCCCAGTCCTCGGTAGCCGGCCGCGAGCGCGCGCTGGCAGGCATCGAGGATGACCTGCGCCGGCGGTGGCGCGTCCAGGGAGATGATCGTCAGGCGCCCCTCGCGCGCGAGCGCGTCGCGCCCGTCGAGTCCGTCCAGGTCGGCGCGCAGATCCTCCACCGGCCGGGCCGAACCGACGAGCAGCCGCAGCCCCTGGCGCAGCCCCTCCTGGCACCACTCGACCAACGCCCGGCAGCGGTCGGCGTCGTCCTCGTAGGCCCACATCGCGTGACCTGAGACGCCGAGCTCGTCCATCGACTTCAGAACCCCGTGGGGGCGCATCGGGCGCAAGCGTATACCGGCCGGGGCCCGACCAGTGGGCCTTCGACCACATCTCCTCGTAAGTCGCGACGAGGAATTCATCGATCCCCGCCTCGTGGTCTGCCGGCGGGCGCTCGCTCGTGCCGGCGATGCGCTGGAGCCGCTCGGTGTGCTCGTCGAGCGCCTCGAGCACCGCCGGCAGCGGCAGCTCACCGGCGCTGGGAGAGGAAGGCCCGCGGCGGTCCGGTACGGCAGCTGCTCGCCCCGCACGAACAGTACTTGCGCAGCCCGTACACGGTGAAGTCCAGATCGCCGGGGCGCGACGGCGCGCCGTCGGGCTGCGTGCGCGTGACCAGATGCTCGATGGGCTGCAGGCCGATCACGGATTGCGCCGGCTCGACGCAACGCCGCGCAGGCCGTGCAGGATCAGCCCGCTCGCCGCGATCTCCCGCGCACGGTGCTCGTCAGGCTCCCGTGAGGAGATCATCGCGGCGCCGGGGTCGATCCCCCGGCGGTCCTCCTGTGGCGGCGGCCCACCCTTTCAACCCCTCGATCGCGGTATCGAGCACCGCTTCGCGCTTGGGGAAGGCGAAGCGCACGAGCGCGCGCGTGGGGCCGGCGGGATCGGCGGCGAAGGCCGAGGTGGGGATGGCCACGACCCCGGCCTCGTGGGGCAGGCGCTCGCAGAGGGCCTCCGCGTCGGGCTCGGCGGGGTGGTGGGCGTTCAGGAAGTAGGTCGCCTGCGTGGGCAGGACCTCGAACCCGGCCTCGGCCAGGCCGGCCGCGAGCCGGTCGCGCCGCGCGCGCAGCGTCTCGCACTGCTCCTCGGCGCCGAGCGCGAGCGCCGAGGCGGCGGCGTGCTGGAGCGGGGTCCCGCCGGCGAAGGTCAGGAACTGCTTGACCGCGCGCAGCTCGGCCACGAGCTCGGCCGGCCCGCTGGCCCAGCCGACCTTCCAGCCGGTGACCGCGTAGGTCTTGCCCAGCGAGGAGACCGTGAGCGTGCGCTCGGCCATGCCCTCCTGGCCGGCCAGCGGCCGGTGCTCGCCCTCGTAGATCAGGTGCTCGTAGACCTCGTCGGTCACCGCGAGCAGGTCGTGCTCGCGGCAGGCGCCGGCGAGCAGCTCGAGCTCCTGCTCGTCGAGCACGCGCCCCGTCGGGTTGTGGGGCGAGTTGATCAGCAGCAGGCGCGTATGCGGCGTGATCGCTGCGGCGAGCGCCTCGGCGGTCAGGCGCCAATCGGGTGGCTGCAGCACGATCGGGCGCGCGGCGGCGCCCGCCAGCGCGGCCAGCGCGCCGTAGGCGTCGTAGCTGGGATCGAGCATCGCGACCTCGTCGCCGGGCGAGAGCAGCGCAAGCAGCGCCGAGGCGATCGCCTCGGTCGCGCCGAAGGTGACCTGGATCTCGCGGTCGGGGTCGAGCTCGATCCCGTAATGGCGGCGCTGGTGCTCGGCCACCGCGTGGCGCAGCTCGGGCACGCCCGGCAGCGGCGCGTACTGGTTGTGCCCGGCCTGCAGGGCGGCGACGGCCGCGTCGATCACCGCGGCCGGCCCGTCCTCGTCGGGGAAGCCCTGGCCCAGGTTGACCGCGCCGGTCTGGAGCGCGAGCGCGGTCATGCGCGTGAAGATCGTCGTCGTCACGAGCTCACGTCCGTCAGCAGCTCGGCCGCCTGGCCGGGGACCAGGCGCAGCACCCGCTCGCGGCCGTAGGCGATCAGCACCTCGCTGACCATCTCGGGCGGGAACAGGCCGTGCTCGACCACGCCCGGCTGCGCGGACAGCCGCGCGGCGAGCTCGGCCGGCTCATCCACGTCCCCCCACCAGTCGGCGATCAGGTTGCCGTCCGGGCTCGGCGGCGTGTCGAGCCGCAGCCGTGCCTGCCCGAGCGCGTGCAGCGTGCTCTGCACGCCGAAGGCGAGGATCTCCAGCGGCACCGGCGGGCGCAGGTGGTCGACGCGCTTCTCGTGTGAGGCGATCACCACGAAGCGCTCCGCGGCGGCGGCGACGAGCTTCTCGCGGGTGTGCGCGGCGCCCCCGCCCTTGATCAGCCATCCGTCGGGGTCGACCTGGTCGGTGCCGTCGATCGCGATGTCCAGCGGGAACAGCGCGTCCAGGGTGTCGACCGTGAGCCCCAGCTCGCGGGCCGCGCGCTCGGTCGCGACCGAGGTCGCCGCGCAGCGCAGCGACAGGCCGCGAGCGGCGAGCGCCGGCAGCAGGTGGGCGACCGTGGTGCCCGTCCCGAGGCCGACCCGGTCGCCGTCGCGCACGAGCGCCGCGGCGGCGCGCGCGGCCGAGAGCTTCTCGGCGGCCTGCTGGGCGACGGTCGGCACGCTGCTCAGAACAGGGTCGGCGCCGCGTCCGCGTCCGCGTCGGCGGGCTCGGGCGGGATGAGCAGTCCGGGGTCGTCGTTGTCCGGGCCGGCGCGCCCGACGCGCGGGTTGGCCGGATGCGCGCCGGTGCGCTCGTCGGCGAGCGCAAGGCACAGCTGCTGGGCCGCCTCGCCGTCGACGGCGGGATCGAGCCAGGCCGCCTCGGCGTCACGGTCGGCGAGCACGACCGGCATGCGGTCGTGGACGGCGGCGGCGACGCGGTTGGGCGGGCAGGTGAGGATGGTCACGCTCGCCACCGGCTCGCCGTCGATGACCGCCTGCGTCCACAGGCCCGCGAAGGCGAACGGGGCGCCGTCGTCGACCACGAACCGGAACGGTTGGCGCGGGCGGCGGGGATCCTCGGCGCGCAGCCACTCGTACCACCCGTCGGCCGGGACCAGCGCGCGTCCGCGGGCGTCGTCGATCAGCGCGCGGAAGGCGCCGCGGCTGCGGACGGTCTCGGTGCGCGCGTTGATCATGCGCGCGCCGAGCTTCAGATCGCGCGCGCCACGGGGGATGAGCCCCCAGCGCAGGGTGCGGGGCTCGCGCCCGTCCTCGCCGCGCACGACGGCGAGAACCCCCTCGGTGGGGGCGACGTTGTAGCGCGGCGCCACCGCCTCGGACAGGCGAATGCCAAAGCGCGCCTGCAGGTCGGGGGTCGGCGTGGCCATCGTGAAGCGACCGCACATCTCGCCGTGAACGGTAGTCGCTCACCCGGCGAGCGTCCCCCGGACCAGGGGCCGAGGGACGCACACCGTGTTTAGGGGTCGCTCCATCCCTGGAGACGACAACGACAACGACGGCGCGAGCGCGAACTTGCGCCTTCGCGCGGTGCGATTGCTAGCGGGCTGACACCGTCTGCGGCACTGCCGCGGCCGGTCGGTCCTCGGGGGGGTCCTCCGGCGGCGGCAGCGCGTCGGCGAGCGGCACGGTCAGATAGCGCCACATGGCCAGCAGCATCAGGATCGTCATGATCACCGCGCTGCTCACGCACCACTCGCAGATCGCGTGGATCGTGAACAGCTCGCGGTAGGTCAGGTAGCCGCTGAAGCCGAAGCCGATGAGGGTGACCGCGACGGTGCCCAACCGGGCCAGGAGCGGGTCGCGCAGGCGCGGCCCGAGCGTCAGCAGGCCCATGATCACGACGTAGCCGATCAGGCCCATCAGCGCGACCGGGACGCCCTTGACCTCGGCGTACTGGGACCGCTGGACGGTCGCGCACGAGCTGACGCCGTGGGAGTGCTTGCCCACGCACAGGAGCTTGATGTGGGCGTAGTGAACGATGGTCAGGTAGCCCGCCACGCCGATCCCGATCACCGTCAGGGCGATCATGATCTGGGCGATGAGCCGATCGCTGGGGCGGCGCATCAGGGGGTCCTCGCCTGCGCGAGCGCCGCGTCAATCGGGCCAGTGAAGGCGCCGGTCGTCACCGCACCACCGTAGTTCAACATCGTCGCGCTTCCCCCAGTCGGGCCAATCAGGAAGGACGGCGTGGTGTCGATCCCGTTGGCGTTGGCGAGTTGGCTGGCCGCTTCGAGCTCACCCGGGATCGTATCGACGGTCAGGGTGGCGCTCGTCTCCAGCGGAGAGAGGCCGGGCACCTTCCAGGCCACGCCCTGCAGGAAGGCGGGCGTGACGTAGCCGCTGTTCTCCGTGCCCTGATCGGCGTAGAACGCCTGCACGAAGTCCCACATCCGGTCCTGCAGCCCGGCCGCCGCCGCGTACTGCTCGGCGGTGAGCGACTGCGAGCCGATCAGGTCGAGCGTGCGCAGCACCATGCGCACCTCGCCGGTCCGGACGTACTGCCTGATCAGGGCGGGCAGCACGTTCAGCTCGTAGTCGGCGCAGAACTGGCACTGCAGGTCGGCGAACTCCTGCAGCGTGACCGGCGCGCGCGGCGAGCCGAGGACGGCGCCGCTCTGCGGGACGCCGGCGAACAGGGCCTCCTGCGGTCGCGGGCCGACCGTGGTCGACGGGATCCGGTAGGGGGGTCGCGGGCCGGGCTCAGTGGTCCCGCCGGTGGCGATCGCGACGATCAGCGCGATCAGTCCGCCGGCGGTGATGATCACCCCGAGCGCGAGCATCCCGCGCTGCACGGCGGGGCGGGCCTGCAGGCGGCGCTTGAGCGCGCGGCCGGCCGGTCGCAGGGGGCGCGCGACCAAGCGGGCGGGGCGGGCGACGACGCGGGCGGCGGGGTGCAGGGGACGCGCGATCGAGCGGGCCGGGCGGGCCAGGGGGCGGGCGACGACGCGGGCGGCGGGGCGCAGGGGGCGGGCGGCTATCGCGAGGAGCGCTCCGGCGCCGGCGACGGCGCGTCCGGTCAGGCGGGTGGCGGGCCGCAGCACGCGCGCCGCGCCGCGCCGCCGGGCGGCGGGGTCGAGTCGCTGCGCGCGGGCGCTCAGTCGCTGGATCGCCTTCGAGCTCGAGGGCGGGGCGGGGGACGCCTCTGCGGCCTCGGTCGCGGGGGCGTCGGCGGCGACGACGTCGTCCTCGACGCCGAGCGTGTGGACCCCTTGTCCAGCCTCGTCGGTCATGACCATAAGCGTTTCGTAACGGCGTGAGCTGAAGCGCAGCTCAAGGGCCCAACGAACGGGCGAGCGCGTGGCGCCCGGCGTGACCCTCTCCCCGTCCATGATGACAGGACGAGCGGCCGAGGGATCCAGGTGGCGCGCGCCGGTCCGTCCGGGCGCGCCGCCATCGTTTCGCTGGTAAGTGCGCATTTCGAGCCGAGGAGCCCCGTTCCGTTGAGCGACGTCCCTCCCCACGAGTCGACGTCCGCCGAGGGCGAGGCGCCGCCGGTCGATGTCGACGAGGTGATGCGGCGGTTGGAGCAGGCCGAGCAGCGGCTGCTGCTGCGGCGGGTCGAGCCGCCGCCGGTGAGCCTGTCGGCCGAGCTGGAGGCGATGCTGAGCGAGTCCCGGGAGGCCGCCGAGCGCGACCGCCGGGCCCTGGACGAACTCGAGCGCCGGCTGCGCGCGGCCGAGGGCGAGCTGGAGGGGGTCGAACCGCCTGGTCGCCTTCAGGAGCGGCGAGAAGCGGTGACCGGCGACCTCGACGATGCCCCGTTGCGAGTGACGCGGATCTCGCCACCGGTGCCGGAGCCGGTCGTTGCCGTGCTTCCCGTGGCGCTGGCCGAGTTGGCCGCCGAGCTTCGCGCCGAGCGCGGGCGGCTCGAGCTGCGGGTCCGCGAGGCCGAGATCGAGCACCGCGACCGGGGCGACTCGCTGGCGGCGATGCAGCGCATCGTCGCGACCGTGGAGGAGCTTCAGGACGACCTGGCGCGCGGGCAGGAACGCGTGCGCGCCGAGCTCGGGCGCGCGGCGGAGGGGCTTCCCGCGGGCGCGCGCGAGGACCTGGAGGGCGAGCTGGCCGCGCGCAACGTGCTCGAGCTGCGCCTCGGCGGGCTCGTCGACCGGCTCGAGCGGCGCTTGGCGCTCCCCGGCGAGCCCGCCGCCGAGCACCGGCGCTGGCGGCCAGCGCGGTAGCGTCCGTGCCGTATTGCCCCCGTAGCTCAGTTGGATAGAGCGTCGGACTTCTAATCCGAGGGTCGCAGGTTCGAGTCCTGCCGGGGGCGCTCGCTCGTGATTGTTTGTGAGGAACCCCCGCTTGGCGGGGGTTTCTTCGCGTATGGGGAGGGTCCACGCTGGGCTCCTGCGAGCCCGCGATCGGCGCTGCGTGACTTTGTTGTGACCAGCCCCCCGGCTCGACGAGCGTGCGCAGCTGGGTGCGATCGGTGTGTCCCACGCGAGCTACACGCACGACCCGCGCAGGCAGACTGGACGGACCTGACGCTGTTCGTCGCACGGTCCGCGATCCGCGAGCCGTAGCGTCATCTTCACGACGCAGCATCCACGAGGCGTGGCCCGCGTGGCCGCAGATGCCGCCACCGGGCCGGGGCCACCGATTGTGAGGAACCCGGGCCGCCTGCTTCACGGCCCACGTCCGCGGCCGGACATCCTCGCTGTGCACAGGGCCGAGTGATCGTGCTCCGGTTCGGACAGCCGGCCAATGTCCGACGGCGCGAAGTCCTCAACTCTGTAGGGAGGACACGACTGTGTCGACGGAGTCGACGAAGGCAGGCGATGGATTTCAAGCAAGCACTGGCGGACGCGGCGACGCAGGGCTCGGCCGAGGAGGCCGCGCTCATCACCCTGAACGAGTACATCGATCGGGTGGCCGAGCGGCCCACGATCGCCGCCAGTGCGCATCAGCGGATCTACGACATGATCAGGGCGGCTGGCTTCACCGACGGCCTGCACGCGGGCGAGGTCTCCTACAACTTCTTCGGGCGCGAGCTGTTCGGGCTCGACGTGCCGTTGGACCGCGTGGTCCGCTACTTCGAGACCGCTGCGCAGGGCCACGAGACCCGCCGTCGGATCCTGCTGCTGTGGGGCCCGCCCGGGGGGGCCAAGAGCTCCATTGCCACGCTGCTCAAGCGGGGCCTTGAGGACTGGAGCCGGACCGAGGCCGGCGCGATCTACGCCCTGCAGGGGTGCCCGATGCACGAGGAGCCGCTCCATCTCGTCCCCGAGGCGCTGCGTGGCCAGGCGCGCCAGCACACGAGTGTTCCGGTGGACGGCCTTCTGTGTCCGGTGTGTCGTTGGCGGCTCGAGCAGGAATTCGGCGGCGACTTCCTGAGCTTTCCGATCGAGCGGACGTACTTCTCGGAGGCCCGGCGGATGGGCATCGGAACCTTCGAGCCGGGCGACCCGAAATCGATGAGCATGGAGCAGCTGACGGGCGGCCTGGACTTCCGGGCGATCGAGACCCACGGCTCGGACTCCCATCCGCTCGCGCTCGACTGGGCCGGCGAGTTCTCGAAGTCCAATCGCGGCCTGTTCGAGGCCGTGGAGTTCTTCAAGAACCCGGCCGAGTTCCGAAACCTCTTCCTGACGATGGCGCAGGAAAAGCAGTTCAAGGTCGCCAAGTTCGGCTACATCGACTCCGACACGGTCATCCTGGCGCACACGAACGAGGCGGAGTTCAGGGTCTTCGTCGCGGACCAGAAGAACGAGGCGCTCAAGGACCGTTTGGTCACGATCGCGGTTCCGTACAACGTGCGCGTCTCCGATGAGGAGCGGATCTACCGCAAGCTCCTGACCGGTCTCGGGGCGCGCGAGAGTCTGCACGTCGCGCCGCACGCCCTGCGCGCGGCCGCCATGGTCTCGATCCTCTCGCGCCTGAAGGCGCACGAGAACCTCGGTCCAGTGGAGAAGATGAAGCTCTACGACGGTGAGGAGATCGGCGAGTGGAAGCTCGCTCAGATCCCGGAGATCAAACGTGCCGCCGAGCACGAGGGCATGACCGGCCTGGGTCCTCGCGCGATCGTCGACGTGCTCTCCGGTGCCGCCTGCAAGGCCGGCGAGGAGCAGAGCACGGGCAACTACCTGACGCCGATCATGGCGCTGATCGCCCTGACCGAGTACATCGAGCGGTTGGAGGCGCCCAAGGAGACCCGCGAGCAGCTGCGGGCGTTCGTGATCGACGCCCGCAGGGAGATCGATCGTTGCCTGAAGGACGAGGTGCGCAAGGCGTTCGTCCCCGCGTTCGGCGAGCACGCGCAGCGGCTGCTCGAGAACTATCTGACGAACATCGAGGCCTACTGCCAGGGCACCAAGACCCAGGACCCGATCACCAAGGAGGACCGGGACCCGGACGAGAAGCTCATGCGCGCCATCGAGGAGAGCGTCAAGCCCGCGGTGTCCGACTCGGCCAAGGACACCTTCCGCCAGGGAGTGTTGATGCGGATCGGAATCGCCCTGCGCCGGGGCGAGCGGCCCCTGACCCATCAGACCGACACGGTCCTGGCAACCGGGATCGAGGAGTACCTGTTCGACCAGCTCAAGGACATCGTGCAGGTCACGGTCTCCAAGAACAATCCCGACAAGGAGCAGGCCAAGCGTCTGAACGAGGTGCTCACGATCCTGGTCGAGGAGCGAGGCTACAGCGAGCACTCCGCGCGCGACCTGCTCGACTACGTCGGTCATCTGCTGAACCGGTGAGGCCGCGCCTTGGCCCCACGCTCGCGTCCGCGGGCACGCGCGCTCACGCGGCGGGGGTCTGATGAGCGTCGTCGGTGAGGCAGGGCTGCCGCACGACGCCGGCCGGCGCGACGCCCTGCATCACCGCGAGCGCCTGCGCAAGAAGATCACCGAGCAGCTCAAGGAGCGCATCGGCGAGGAGGACATCATCGCGTCCGGGCCGGAGAGGAAGGTCCGTGTCCCGGTCCGGGGCACCAAGCGCTGGCAGTTCATCCTGGACCGTGGCCAGGGACGCGGCGTCGGACAGGGAGACGGCGAGCCGGGTGACGTGCTCGGGCCGGCAGGCGACGCACCGGGACCCGGCGGGGCCGGCACCGAGCCCGGGGAAGAGCTCTACGAGGTCTGGCTCGACATGGACGACGTCGAGGAGCTCCTCTTCTCCGAGCTCGAGCTGCCGCGACTGAAGCCCAAGGCCGACGCCGATGCGCACGCCAGCCAGACCGTCTACGACGACATTGCGCGCAAGGGCCCGCAGCTCGACAAGAAGGCCACTCTGCGCGAGAACCTGCTGCGCAACGCCAGGCGGGGCCACCTCTCCCTGGGCGGCATCGACAAACCCGACCTACGCTACCTGTCCTATCGCGAGGCCCCCAAGCCCCGCACTCGCGCGGTCATATTCCTCGCGATGGACGTGTCCGGGTCGATGAACGCCGACCGCAAGCGAATGGCCCGGCTGTTCTTCTACTGGTGCGTGCAGTTCCTGCGCAGCCGCTACGAGCAGACCGACATCGTGTTCGTCGCGCACACCACACAGGCCCGAGAGGTCCCCGAGGAGGAGTTCTTCAGCCGCGTCGAGTCGGGCGGCACAAAGGTCTCCTCGGCGTTCGAGGCCGTCGCGCAGGCGCAGCGCGACCGCTATCCGGCCGACGACTGGAACATCTACGTCCTGCACGTCTCCGACGGCGACAACTTCGCCGCCGACAATCAGGCCACGCTCGAACTCATCCGCGGGTTGGCCGAGACCTGCTCGTTGGTCGGCTATCTGGAAGTCGATCCCAGCAGCGGTGGCGGTTCCCACAAGCTCTTCGGATTCTACGAGCGAGAGGCCACCGATATCGACGGGTTCGTGTTCGCCAGCGCCGCGGAGGACCGCGAGCTGTGGCCCGCGCTCAAGCTCCTGTTCGCCAAGGACGACGTCGAGGCGGCGATCCGGTGAGCGGCTACACGCGGGCCGATCTGCAGGCGGTCGACGAGCGCTGTCGGGAGATCGCCACGGTCGAGCTCGGGTTCGACGTGCCCGAGGTCATCTACCACCTCGTCCGGCCGGAGCAGATCTACTTCGCCGCGGCCAACGGCCTGCCCGCCCGGTACTCCAGCTCGCGCTGGGGCGCGCAGTTCGACGACGCGTATGGGCGCTATCAGCGCGGACGGGACCGCATCTACGAGCTGATCTTTAACACGCGACCGGTCCACGCCTACCTCATGGAGGGCAACAGCCTCGTCGCGCAGACCCTCGTCATCGCCCACTGCCTCGGGCACGGGTACGTCTTCGAGAACAACGCGTGGCTGGGCGCGGTCGACCGCGAGATCATGTCGAGGGTCCTGTCTGCGGCCGAGCGAATCGCCGACTACATGGGCGCGCATGGCCGCGACCGGGTCGAAGACTTCCTCGACGCCTGCCACGCGATCGGTGTCCACCAACCCCAGGCGCAGCTCATCCGCAAGGCACCCGCGTCCGAGCCCGAGCACCGCCCCCGACCCTACGACGTCCTGTTCCCCGACGAGGTCGCCGCCGATCGGCAACGTGTCGCAACGGCGTCCGCGGCGCTGCGCACCCGCTTTCCCCGCGAGCCGCAGGAGGATCTGCTCGCGTTCATCGAGGGCCACGCCCGCGGCCTGGAGGACTGGCAGCGCGACGTCATGTCGATCGTGCGCTCCGAGCAGAGCTATTTCCTGCCGCAGATGCGCACCAAGGTCCTCAACGAGGGTGCCGCGGTGCTCGCGCATCAGGAGATCTGCCAGCGCCTGTTCCTGCCCGCAGATCGGTACTGGGAGTACGAGCAGCTCAACGCCGGAGTGATTCAGCCCCACGCCGGCCGCATCAATCCCTACAACCTCGGTATCAACCTCCTGCGCGAGGTCATGCGCATCGCCACCGATCCCGACGAGGAGGAACGCGATCGCTGGAGCTGGGCGGGCCACGTCGACCCGTTCGAGCACGTCCGCTCGATCCTGCACACCTACGACGACGAGTCCCTGCTTCGCGAGTTCCTGACGCCGAGAGTCTGCGAGCTCTCGCGGCTCTACGCGTTCGAGCACGACAAGCGGGACCCCCGCAAGATCCGCGTGTCCTCGCGTGAGGCCGACGCTATCCGCGACATCCTCATCCCACAGCACTCGACGTTCGGAATTCCGCACGTCAACATCGTGGACGCCGACTTCCGAGGCCGCGGGGAGCTGCTGCTCGAGCACAACCCCGAGGAGATCGGCCTGGACGAGGAGTACGCGCGCGGGACGCTGACGCAGATCGCTCGGCTGTGGGGCAAGCCGTGCACGGTCAGGACCGTCAAGGGGCGCGACACCGGTGATCCGGCGTGGTTCACCGGTCATCCCGACGGCCGCTCAGAGCGACACGCCGGGGAGCCCGCGAGCTGAGCTCGTGATCGCCGCCTACATCGACCGCGCGGCCGATCGAGAGCCGGCAACGCGCAACACCGTGGCGAAGCGCGGAGAGACCACGGCACGCGGTCGGCGGCGCCACATCCCCCGGACGGACCCGAGCCTTGCCGCGCGGGAGGAGGCGAGCCCGAGCCGCGCGGCGACGGCGCCACCGAGCTGACACCAAGCCTGTCCGAACCTCTGCGCGGGCGATGTGCGTTCGCATCGTGCGTGCCGCCAAGTGCCCGCCGATGTTTGACGCCCCACTCTGGCACCACTGCTTCGTGATGCTCGGGCGGGCCAGCCTCGTTGGCCGGCCTGGGTGTTCGTCGCGATGCCGCTGCACCTCTCAGACAGCGCGTCCGATCTGACGCACCGTCACCGCGCCCGCACGATCCTCACTGTCGCTCGGTGGCCTTCACGCTTGGAGTGACCAGGATCGCCCGCTCGCTCGTGGGATCGAGCCGTCTGTCAGAGGCGAGGCGGTCGTCTGGCGTAACGCGTGAAAGGGGAGAGGGGGTGCTCCGGCGGGTTGCACTGATCCGCTTGGACTATCGACGTCGGGTTGGGCTATGACAGCGCCTTAGGGACGATCGCCTGTGGGAAGCCGTCGAACGGGACGGACCGCGGCGGGGCGTCGGGATCGGCGAACGGCGCCCCCCAGGTATGGCGGGCGTTCGGGACACCGCCGTCGACGCGGATGCACGAACCGGAGATGAAGCCGGCGGCGGCAGAGAGCAGGAATGCGACCGCGCCCGACACCTCGGCTTCGACGCCGAAGCGTCCGAGCGGCACCTTTCCGGTCAATCCGCGGATGAAGGCCTGCATCGTCTCGTCGTAGGTGTCGAAGCCGCTGGAGGCGATCCACCCCGGCGCGACTGCGTTCACCCGCACGCCGGCGCGTCCCCACTCGCACGCCATGCTCTCGGTGAGGTTGAGCATCCCGGCGCGCGCCGCGCCGGAGTGGGCCATCGTGGGCATGCCGCCCCAGATGTCGGCGATCATGTTGACGATGCTGCCGCCGTGATCGGCCATCCAGCGGTTGTAGACCTCCTGGCTGACGATGAAGCCGCCGGTGAGGTTGGTCTTGATCACCGCCTCAAAGCCCTTCAGCGAGAGGTCGCTGACTCGCTGCGGATACTGGCCGCCGGCGTTGTTGACGAGGCCGTCGATCCGCCCGTGCTCCTCGAGGATCGCCGCGATCGTCGCCTTGACCGTCGCCTCGTCGCGGATGTCGCATGAGTGAGTGCTCACGCGCGCGGCGTAAAGGTCCTCGATCTCTGCCTTGACGGCCTGCAACTTCTCCGTGCTACGACCGAGGATCGTGACGGTCGCGCCGAGACTCGCCAGCTCATGCGCGATGCAGCGCCCGATTCCGGTTCCGCCCCCGGTGATGACGATGGTCTGGTCGGCGAACAGGTTGGCGCGGAACACGGAGCGATATTGCATGCGCGACTCTCCTGGGCTGGTCTGAGCGGGCGGGCCGGGTCCGTCAAGGACCGACGGGCATCCAGCCTATTCGGCCGCGCCGATTCGGCGGCCAACGGCGACCGCGTCGGTGAGCCGCCTCGTGGCGGGACGGCCCGGGACTACCCGGTGGTCGGGCGGGCGGCGAGCCAGCGCCAGAACGTCCGTGCTGTGCCGGTCAGCGCGGGACGCCGCCGCCGGACGGCTTGCAGCTGGCGCGAGAGGTCGACGTCGCGAACCGGAAGCCCGGCGAGGACGCCGGCGCTGACCTGCTCGCGGATCGACAGGCGGGAGATGATCGTGAAGCCGCCGGCCGCGAGCGAGCGCTTGAGGCTCTGAGTGCTCGCGACCTCGAGCGCCGGGGTGAGCTGCACGCCCGCGGCGGCGAGCGCGGCACACGCGACCGCGCGGGTGCCCGAGGCAGCCTCGCGGGTGAGATACGGCTCGCGGGTGAGCTCGGTGGCGACCAGGCCGCGACGCCGCGCCCAGCGATGGTCCCGCGCGACCACGACCTCCAGCACGTCGTCCTCAAGGACGATCGCCTCAAGGCCGCTCAGCGAGTCGCAGCCCTCTACGAACGCGATCTGGGCGCGGCCGGCGCGCAGCGCGGTGATGGCGCCGGCGGAGTTGATGATCTCGAGCCGGGGGTGCACGTTTGCAAACGTGCGCCGGAACTCCGACAGCAAGTCCGGCAGCAGGAACTCGCCGATCGTGTGGCTGGCGCTGAGTTCCAGCTCGCCGAAGGCCATCGCCAATATCTCGATCAACGATCGGCAACGCGAGCGGGGCGGCCGACCAGCAGTCGGCACGATCCCTTGGTGTCCTACGCGATCTGCGTCGGCCACCGGCACGCCCGCCGGCTCACGGTTCACGGGCGTGAAGGTCTCCTTCGAGCCCGCGGAGCAGCAGCTCCAGGCCGTACGTGAACGCGTCGTCGCCGAGGTGCGCGTCATAGCGGTCGGCGACCTGCCGCAGCCGCGGGAAGGCGGCGCTTGGGAGTTCGCGCATCCGCTCGGGCAGGTCGACCGGGGCGCCGGCCCGCAGGCCGCCGAAGCCGAGCGCGTAGCTCGTGAGCACGCCGAGGGCGTGCAGCGCGCGCTGCTCGTCGAACCCCGCGGCGAGCAGCGTCCCGAGCAGCCGCTCGCGAAGACGGAACAGGCCCGGTGAGGCGGAGGTCTGCGCAAGGA
>DATAWZ010000238.1:0-23862 GCA_036266975.1 Solirubrobacteraceae bacterium | reverse complement strand
ACCGCCGGCGGCGGGGCGGTCCTTGCCACCTGGATGCTCGACCACGCCCCCGACCACGGGGGGATCGGCGACATCTCGCGCTCGCTGGCCTACGTGGACGCCCAAGGCGGGCGCCCCCAGGGATTCGCCGGCGGACGAGGCGACCGCAACGCCCTGCTCTACCGGCCCGCGCCCCGGATCTGAGGTACGGGACGATCTCTCCGGTGTGATCGATGCGGGGTAGCCGCCGCCCATCCGCGGCCTCGATGACGCCGGCTCACGACGCGGCCGTGCTCAGCACGTGCCAGCAGGCTGCTTACCCACGGTCGGCCTCGCCGAGCTCCCTGAGGTCATCGAGGTCGCGTTCGCGACCGGCAGCCCGCTTCATCGCGACGAGATGCTCGCGCGAGCAGACCCACACTTCGACCCCCGCGAACCGCGAGGAAACGGCCGACTCTCGAAGCACCGGATACGCGTGCTCGGCATCGATCCCCGGCACCCACTGCATCACGTCGAGCCGACCCAGACGAGTGGAAAGGACGAAGTTCCCACCCTCGGCGAGTTGTTTCGGGTCCCGCGGGTCGAACGGGAACTGGCGGGGTCGAAGTCCCCGGTGCCGAGCAGCTCCGCCCCCAGCTCTCGAAGGACGCGCGCCAGACGCTCGAGGTTTCCGCGGTCGGGCGCGGGGACGATATCGAGGTCCTCGGTCGCGCGGACATAACCGTGCGCCGCCACGGCGAGCCCGCCGATGATCACGTAGTCGACGGCGCCGCGGTGGAGGGCCGCCGCCAGCTCACGCGGATCGAACATCGCTGTCGGCTGACCGCACGCACTCGCGCAGCTCGCTCGCCAGCGAGCTGAGTTCGGCGGCTTCCGCCAAGCGCTGCTCCATCGACGAGGCGGCGTCGGCAGCGCGATCGGCACGCCGAGCCGCCTCGTTCCACCGAGCGAAGAATTCGATTTGCGCCCTCGTCGGCATGAGCCGATGGTATCCCGGAGCGGCGCCTCTCCCGCCGGGCGACGCCTTCCGCCTGGGGCACGTCACCGGCCGCCGACCGGGCGGGGACGGCGAGCCGACGAGGCTTGGTCCTCACGGCACCCGGTGAGTCTCCGGTCGTGATGGTGGTCCGCGCCCGTTCCCCGCTCATGGCCGCTGCGGGGAGGAGCAGCCGCGGAAGGCCGATTCCCCACGCAACGGAACGGCGGCATTCAAGGCGCGCGCACCGGGCGCGGTCGAGCGCTCCGTCGGTCCTCCGTGCCGGCGGCCGGACGCCCGCCGGTACGGCCGGAATACCTGTTCCGCGACGTCGCGTCCTGGATCTTGTGCGCCGGGCGCATGCGTTCCAGGACGCGCCGCGCCGCTCGTCCGGAAAAGCGTCTGCCACCTGACCACATCGCCGTTATCCCGGAGGTGAGATCGAGCTCGCCGCTCGCGAACACGACGTGAGACCGGTTCGCCCACGCCCAGAGCAGGCGGGGCGCCCCGAGAATCGCGGGCCCGGCCGGGCGGACCGTGCGCCCCCACGCGAGCCCGCCCGCCCACAGTGGATCTCAGCCGAGCCCGTCGTTCCAGGGGTCATGGCCGGCAGCGTGCGAGGCTCGGCCCTCCGAATAGCCGTTCCACCTCGTCGCGCCCTGGATTTGGCGGTCCACAGCCCGTCTTTTCCAGGACGCCCGCACGACCCCGCTCCCAAGAACGTCATCCGCCTGACGAAAGCGAACTCGTCCGCTACCCCGGCGTGAGATCGAGCTCGCCGCTCGCGTACACGACCCCGATCGGCCGCAGCTCCACGCGCCGGGGACCCTCGATCGCCCGCCCCGCCACTAGCGCGTCCAGGCCCAGGCCGCGCGCGACCGCGACGACCCGCTCGCCGGCGCCCGCGGCGCAGTAGACCGCGAACCCGGAGCCCATGTTCAGCGTGCGGTAGGCCTCGGCGGCGCCCATCCCGGCCTGCTCGGCCATGAACGCGAGCACCTCCGGGACCGGCGGCAGCGCGTCGATGACGTAGGTGAGCTGGCGGTCGGGGCGCATGAGCTTCAGCAGCCCGTGGCCGGTGATGTGGCTCAGGTAGTGCACCGGCACGGCCTCGGCCAGCAGCTCGGCGACGAGGCGCACGTAGATGATCGACGGGTCCAGTAGCGCCGTGCCGAAGGCGCGCCCGCTCGGCAGCTCGGTCCGGTAGCCGTCGGGCAGCCTGCCGGCCAGGCGACGGGCCAGCGAGGCGCCGTTGGCGTGCAGGCCGCTGCTCGCGACGAGCACGATCTCGTCACCCGGCGCGAGCGCCTGGGCGAGCAGCGGCGCCGCGCCCTCGGGGACGACGCCGACCGCGCTGCCGGCGAGCTCGATCTCGGCCTCAGCGACCAGGCCGGGCAGTGAGGGCGACTCGCCGCCGCCCCAGGTCGCGCCGGCGTCCTCGCACGCCCGCCGCCAGCCGGCGAGCAGCGCCGCGTGGCGGGCGTGCTGGGCGTACCAGGCCGACGAGCCGGTCGCGAAGTAGGCGTTGACGACGAGTGGCAGCGCGCCCACGCAGCAGAGGTCGTTGACGATCGCCGCCACGGCGTCGTAGGCGACATCCGCGAAGCGCTGCTCGCCACCCTCGTCGGCGACCTGGCGGGCGATCATCGACTTGGTGCCCAGTCCCTCGAGCACCACCGCCAGGTGGCGGCCGGCGAACTCCAGGACGAAGGCCGGCTCACCGCGCGAGGCGTCGAGCGCGTGGCCGCCGCGCGCTTCGAGCAGGCCGGAGGTGGCGAGCGCCTGCGCAAGGGCCAGCCGCTTGCCGGCGTCCAGCGCGTCGTAGTCGATGCCGGCGGCGCGGTAGGCGTCGCCGCCGTGGTCGGCTGCGGTCATGCGCGGCGATGCTATCCGTACCATTGCAACCAGTCGAACTCAGGGACGGTTGCGGAGAGGATCGGAGGGCTGAAGCGATGGAGCAGGTTGACGTCGTCGTCGTCGGAGCGCGGCTCGCCGGATGCGCGGTCGCCGCCCCCCTGGCCCGGGCCGGGCGCCGGGTCGTCGTGCTCGACCGGATGAGCTTCCCGTCCGACCAGCTCTCCACGCACGTGCTGCTGCCCGCGGGAACGAGCGAGCTGGCCAAGCTCGGCGCCCTGCCGCGGATCATGGCGCTGGCGCCCTCGCAGGTCCGCTGGCTCGAGGTGGTCGCCGATGGCATCGTGGCGATCGAGCGCCTGCGCCCGGCGGCCGACGGGATCGACTTCGGCGTCTGCGTCCCGCGCAACCTGCAGGACGTCCAGCTCGTCGAGGCCGCCCGCGAGCAGGGCGCCGACGTTCGCGAACGTTGCACGGTGGAGTCGCTGCGCTGGCGCGCGGGCCGCGTCGCGGGGCTCACCTACCGCGACGGCGACGGCGACCGCCACGAGATCGCCAGCACGCTCGTGGTCGGCGCCGACGGGCGGCGCTCGACGGTCGCCGCACAGGTCGGCGCCTGGAAGCCCTACCGGCTCTCGCGCAACGGCCGCGGACTCGTCTTCCGTTACATGGATGACCCGCAGCCCGGCACGCGCGCGGCGGAGACCTACCACCAGTGGCGCGAGGGCGACTCGATCTCCTTCGCTTTCCCCACCACGCCGGTCGGGCGGCTGCTGGTCCTGATGATGGGCCACCGCGAGGAGGCGACCTGGGCACGCCGCGACCCGGAGGCCTACTGGCAGCGCAAGCTGCGCGAGCATCCGGCGCTCGCCGAGCGCAGCGCGGGCGCGACGAACATGACCAAGCTGCGCTCGACCGGCGAGACGCCGGCGTTCTTCCGGGCCTCGAGCGGGCCGGGCTGGGCGCTCGCCGGCGACGCCGGTCACTTCAAGGACCCGGTCACCGGTCAGGGCATGCGCGACGCGCTGTGGATGGGGCGCAAGCTCGCCGAGCACGTGCTGCCGGTACTCGACGACCCCACCGCAGTCGACACGGCCACGCGCGCCTATGAGGCCGAGCGCGACCGCGAGTGCCTGCCCGCCTACCACTTCGCCAACCTGGACACGATCGTCGACCTGCAGCCGGCGGTGCTGTGCGAGCTGATCCGCGAGAGCGGCCGCCAGGGCGTCGACCCGGACCTCGGCGACTACTTCGGGCGGGCGCGCACGCCCCAGCAGATCGCTTCGCTGCCGCGTCTGGTGCGCGCGGTGAGCGCCTCGTTGCGCCACGGCGACCGCAAGCGGCTGCAGCTGCTGCGCGAGACGCTGCCGCTGGCGCGTACCGACCTCGCCGTGCGCGCCGAGCTGTGGCGCGACCGCTTCCGCTCGACGAGCCTGATCGACGGCTCGGACCATCCGGGCGCCTCCTGGCCGGCGCCGCCGGAGGTCGCGGTCGCCCCCGCCGCCGCCGAGCCGGCCGCCCCGATCGCCGAGCCGACTGCGCAGGAGGTCGCCGCATGACCCGCATCGCCGTCGTCCAGCCCGCCCTCGCCCTCGGCGAGGTCGAGCGCAACCTCGAGCGACTCGAGGATCTGATCCGCGACGCCCACCGCGAGCAGCACGCCGACGTGGTGATCGTGCCCGAGGCATGCACGACTCCGAACGTCTTCGCCCGCGTCCTGAAGGGAACGGCGCGGCCGGTCGACGGCCAGCCCTTCCAGCTGCTCACGTGGCTCTCGCGCGAGCTGGGCTGCGTGGTCGGCGGCGGCTTCGTCGCCGTGCGCGGCCGGCACACCTACGGGACCTTCGTGCTCGCCGAGCCCAGCGGGGCGGCGCACCTGCACGACAAGGACATCCCGACGGCCTGGGAGCAGAACTACTACCGCGGCGGCGACGACGACGGAGTCGTCCACTGCGAGGCGCTCGGTGGCAACGTCGGGCTGATGTCTGGCTGGGAGTGGGCGCGCTTTCGCACCTCCAAGCGCGTGCGCGACGGGCGCGTGAAGGTCGTCCTCGGCGGGATGTGCTGGCCCTCGATGCCGCTGAACTGGCCCGGCCCGCTGCGCTGGTGGTCCGAGCGCGAGCACGGGATCTGGCGCGAGATGGCGCGCGAGCTGCCGGGCCAGGTGGCGCGCCTGACCGGCGTGCCGGTCGCCCACGCTTCGCACGTCGGGCCGATCACCGCCGAGACGCCGCTCGGCCCGGGCATCCCGTGGTCGACCCAGATGATCGGCGAGTCGCAGGTGTGCGACCGCGACGGGACGATCCTCGCGCGGCTGAGCCTGGAGGACGGCGAGGGCCACGTCGCCGCCGACGTCGACCTGCAAGCGCCGCCGGAGCCGCTGGACCCGATCCTCGATCGCTTCTGGATCCCGCGGATGACGCTGACCACCTGGGCGGCGTGGTACGGGATGAACGCGCACGGCGCCCTGGGCTACCGGGTCCGCTACGCGCGCCACCTGTTCCCCTGGCGGACCTGGCCGAGCGGGGACCTGCCCGACGAGATCCCGCCCTCCTCGCCGGCCGAGGGCGCGGTCGCCACCAGCTGAGATCAGGCGCCCTCGGCGAACGCGGCGGCCCAGTCGAGCAGCTGCTGCGTCTGCTCCTCGGTGAGCCCGACGTCCGCGACGGTGCGCACGAGCAACGTCGGGATCCCCGCCGCCTGCCGGCCGCTGGCCCACTCGTCGGCGTCATCCTGCAGCTCGTCGTCGATCCACGCGCACGGGCGCTCGCCGGCGAACGCGATGATGTCGGCGAGCTTTCGGGTGCCGCCGTTGTCGTCGGAGAGCAGCTCGACGACCGGCCACTGCTCGCTCAGGCCGAGCGGCTCGCCGAGGGCGACGAACGCGAAATGCTCCCAGGTCGTGGCCCACACGCAGGCGAACGCCCGCTGCAGCCGCGCCACGCGCGCGCTGGTGCCCTCCGGGACGCGGATCGTGTAACGCAGGGCACGGAACTCGGCCTCCAGCGGCGGCAGCGAGTCCTTCTCGCCGAAGCAGTTCAGTACGCCGTCGACGTCGACGAACAGCAGTGGTGCGTCCCTCTCGCCCATGGTGGGCAACCTTAGACGGCGCGCGGGGCGCGCCGTCGAGCAGAGGCAGGCGAGGCGCTCAGAAAGATCAGCCGGTGACGCCGCCGGCCACCGGGTGCGAGATCAGGTGCACGGTGTGGCTGGCGCGCGCGGTCTTGATGCCGGGCGCGGTCGCCGATGCCGTGTTGACCACGGCGCCGGAGTGTCCGTTGAGCGCCCGCGCGACGATCGCGAGGGTGCGGCTCGCGTGCGCGCCGAGCGAGGCGATCGTCCAGCAGAAGCGGCCCGAGCTCGAGTGCGCCCGGGGCCTGGAGGAGACGTACGCGAGCCTGGGCGGCATGTTGTCGCAGACCTTCACGTCGGTGACGGGTGCGGACGCGGGGTTGGTGACCGTGATGTGGAAGGTGGTCCTCTCGCCGGCCACGAGGGTCGAGCGGGTGGCCGTCTTGCGCAGCTCGAGCGCGCCGACCACCGGGATCCGCACGGTGGCGAGGTTGTTGGCCGTGGCCGGGTCGACCTGATTGCCGGTGACGCTCGCCGCGTTGTCCAGGGTGCCGGTCGCGAGCGCGCGCATCCGGACGGTGATCGTCACCGTCCGGCCGGAGGCCAGCGCACCGAGCGAGCAGGCGATCGGGACCGACCTCGAGCACACGCCGGTCGAGGGATGCACCGCGAGGATCTGCACCGGGAGCGAGGGCGTGTCGAGCACGTGGACGCCCGTCGCCTCGGCCGGGCCGACGTTGGTGACCTTGATCGTGTAGTCGAGCGTCTGGCCCAGCCGCGCCGTGCTCGCGCTGGCCACCTTGGTGATCTGCAGGTCGGCCTGCTGGGCCGGCGAGGGCGGCATCAGGCCGGGCGTCACCGGTACCGTGCTGGTGGCGGTCGCCCCGCCCGGGTCGGGGTTGACCTGGTTGCTGGTCACCGACGCCTGGTTGACCAGCGTGCCGGACGCGCCGGCGGAGACGCTCGCCGTCACCAGGATCTGGACGGTTCCGCCGTTGGCGATCGTGCCGAGCGAGCAGGTGAGCGTGGGCTGCGTCGTGCAGGTCCCCTGGCTGGGCTGCGCGGCGATGATCGTCTCGCCCGCCGGCGCGGTGTCGGTCACCGTCGCGCCGGTGGCGTCGCTGGGACCGTGGTTCTGCACGACCAGCGTGTAGAGGACCTGCCCGCCGGGCTCCGTGCTCGTCACCGAGGCCGTCTTGGTGATCGTCAGCGCGGCCACGCCGGTGCCGAGCCCGACCGTCGAGGTGGCGGTGTTGTTGCCCGGATCGGGATCTGGGGTGTTGCTGGTGACCGTCGCGGTGTTGGCCACGTGCCCGGCGGCCGAGCTGGCCACGTGGGCGACGATCTGGAAGGCGACGCTCGCTCCGGCCGCGAGCGAGGCCTGCGTGCAGGTCACGGTGCTGCCCGCATCGGTGCACCCGGTCGAGGCCGAGACGAAGGTCTCGGTGGACGGAAGCGGATCGGATACCGAGACGCCGCCCGCATCGCTGGGCCCGTTGTTGGTCACGGTGAGCGTGTAGGTGACCTCCTGCCCGGCGATCGCCGGGCTCGGGCTCGCGGTCTTGGTCAGCGAGAGGTCGGCCGACGGCGCGGTCGGCGTGGTGATCGTGCTGGTGTTGTTGCCCGGGTTGGGGTCGGGGGTGGTGCTCGTGACCGTCGCGGTGTTGGCGATCCCGCCGGTGACCGAGCTCGCTATCGCGGCGGTGATGGTGAAGATCGTGCTCGCGCCGCTGGCCAGCGAGGCGTCGGTGCAGGTGACCGTGCCTCCCGCGTCCGAGCAGCCCGCGCTGGCCGAGATGGAGGTGAGGCCCGCCGGGAGCGCGTCGGTGACGGACACGCCGCTGGCCGCGTCGGGCCCGGCGTTGCTCACCGTCAGCGTGTAGGTGGCGCTCTGGCCGGGCACGGCGGGGCTCGGGCTCGCGGTCTTGACGATCGACACGTCGGCGGCGGGTGGAGTGGTCGTCGTCGAGGTGGCGGTGTCGTTGCCCGGCGTCGGATCCATCTCGTTGCCGGTCACCGTGGCGGTGTTCTGGATCGAGCTGGCGTGTGTGGCCGGCGCGGTCCCCGTGATCGTGATCGGCGGCGCGTCATCACCATCGCCGAGCGGGCCCTCGACACACACCACGGAGTTACCGGTGACCGTGCAGCCGGGGGAGCTGCTGGCCACGCCCGTGACCGAGGCGGGAACGGCGTCGGTGACCGTGTAGCCCGAGCTCTGACCGGGACCGTAGTTGTGCACGCCGAGCGTCCAGGTGATCGCGCCGCTGGGGCTCACGCTCGCCGGGCCGGTCTTGGTGATCGCCAGGTCGACCGGGAGCCCCGCGCACGAGGTGCCGTCGTCGTTGCCGAGGGTCTGACCGGTCGCGGTCGAGACGAGGGTGAACGTCGGCGAGGCGGAGTCCGGGTTGGCGATCGCGATCTGCCAGACGTTGCCGGTGTTGTTGTCGTCCAGGCCGAGGTCGCCGTTGCCGAACGTCCACGCCGCGCCCGCGGCGATCGTCGAGGGGAGGAACGTCGTCGGGAAGACCGTCACCACTCCGGTCGCCGGGTCGATCCGCGCGAGCTCGTCGGTGAAGTTCACCGACCCCCACAGGTCGCCGTCGACGAAGCTGAAATCGGAGATGTTCGGAGCGGCGCTGAGCGTGATCGGCGTCATCGCCATCGTGGCCAGATCGACCTTGTACATCGTCGAGGAGGTCCCGGCCATCACGTAGTAGTCGCCGGCGCCGTCGACCGCGCCGACGTTCATCGTCTCGGCCGGCAGGGGCGGCGTGGTCGTTCCGAGCGGGATCGCGTTGCCGGCGCTGTCGATCCGCAGCAGGCCCGCGGTGCCGCCCTGCAGGCCGTAGACGAAGTCGTCGAGCGGGTTCAGGCCGATCGCGTTGTAGGGCGGCGTCACCGGAGTGCCGATCGCCGAGAAGCTCGTCATCCCCGGGCTGTAGATCACGTTCTCGAGCTGGGTCGACGCGGTCCCCTGGCCGAGAATCACCGACGGGGTGTCGCACGCGAACGGCACCGGCGCCGGCGTGGTCGTCGTCGAGGTCGCGGTGTTGTTGGCGGAGTTCGGGTCGGACTCGTTGCCGATCACCGTCGCGGTGTTCTGGATGTTCTGGGCGCTCGCGGGCGCGGTGCCGGTGATCGTGATCGTCGCGTCGGCGTCCGGCGCGAGCGTTCCCTCGATGCACTGCACCGCGTTGCCGGTCACGGTGCAGCCGGGGGTGGTGCTCGCCACGCCGGTGACCGGAGCCGGCACCGTGTCGTTGACGACGTAGCCCGAGCTGGTGCCCGGTCCGTAGTTGTGGACATCGAGCGTCCAGGTGACCGTCCCGCCCTCGGCGACGCCGGCCGGGGCGCTCTTGGTGATGCCCAAGTCGACGGGCGCGCCCTCGCAGGAGGTGCCGTCGTTGCCGCTCGACCCGGGCCCGCTCGCCTCGGAGACGAGCGTGATCGTCGGCGCGTCCGAGTCGGGGTTGGCGATGTTCAGCTGGTAGATGTCCCCGGTGGTGTTGTCGCTGAGGCCCAGGTCGCCGTTGCCGAAGGTCCACGCCGCGCCAGCGCCCACGGTGGACGGGATCGGCGCCGTGAACGTGCCGACGGCCCCGGTGGCGGGGTCGACGCGCACGAGCTCGTCCGTGCCGGACACCTGTCCCCAGAAGTCGCTACCGACGAGCGTGAAGTCGGCCGTATCCGGCGCCGCGCTCAACGTGATGTGCGTCGTGGCCGCAGTCGCGACGTTGACCCTGTACAGATCGGTGCTGGTGCCCACCATCTCGTAGAGGTTGCCGCTCGCGTCGAAGGCACCGACGTTCGCGCCGCCCACCGACGGCGAGGTCGCGCCGAGGTCGGTGACCACGCCGTTGGCGTCGATCCGCAACAGGTCGCCCGTGCTGGGCGCCACGCTGCTGATGGCGTACATGAAGTCGTTCGTCGGGTCCATCGCGATGCCGTTGTAGGCACCGCCGCTCCACGGCGGGCCGATGGTGGTGAACGTCGCGGCAGGCGGGGTGTAGGACAGGTCCTCCAGCTGCGTATCTCCCCCCGCCGGAGTCTGCGCGAGGAACACCTCGGGCGTCGAGCAGGTGAACGGGACCGAGACGCCCGCGGCAGACGCCGGCGGGGTCGAGCGGCCGACCGCCGCGAGAGCCAGGACCACCACGGTCGAGGCGAGAAGGATCCGGACGGCGGCGCGCATCGGCGTCGGCACCCTAATGGATGGCCGCCCCCCACGTACAGTCCGTTTCGAAATTAATTCGCCCGCCGTGCAGTCCGCCCCGCGAGGGGCCCCGCGATGCCGCCGCGCCTAGTGGTGCCTCCTGCAAATCCGGTCGTCGATTCGCGAGCGAAAATCGAGCATGGCCAGGACGCAGGGAGCCGCCAGGCGAAGATTTTGCAGCCGCGAAGCGGGAGCGGATTTGCAGGAGGTGCCACTCGGCCGAGAACGGGCTCCCCGGCCGGGGGCCCAGGTCAGCCGTGCGCCAGGGCGAACGCCTTGATCAGCGTGTACGGCGGGGTGATCGCGTCGATCCTCGCCGACAGCCGGTGCTTCCCCGAGGCGAGCGCCGACCGCGCCGCGTGGCTGAGCGAGAAGTGCAGCGTCCCGGTGTGGTTGTTGAGGATCGTCGCGCTCGCGCGCGCGATGAGCTTCTCGTGGCTGCCGATCTTCGCGTCCAGGTGAGCGCTGACCGTGCACTTCGGGGACTCGTGGCACCCGAGCTTGAAGGCGGCCACCCCGGAGTGCACGATCACCGTGCTGCCGCTGAGCGCGTGGATCGAGCCCTTGGTCGGCACCGCGGACTTGGTGCTGACGACCTCGTTGAGGCCGGTCAGCGCCTGGCCGCTGGCGACCGAGATCGTCGTGGCGCTTGCGACGCTCGTCGTGCTCTTGTAGTAGAACGTCCCGGCCAGGTTCGAGCCGATGAACTGGATGAGGTACTTGCCGGGCAACACGCCGGTGAACGAGTAGGCGCCGCCGACGCTGGTCTGGGTCTCCTGGCCGGCGGCGGTCGGCGAGCTTGGGTTGACCAGCGCGACCTGGACGCCGCCGAGCGTCGCCCCGGAGGTCGAGGTCACGATCCCCGACACCGCCCCCAGCGCGACCAGGCTTGCGTTGACCTGGCTGGTCGTGTTCCCGGCGGTCACGCTCACCGCGCTGACCCCGGCGGGAGCCGGCGGCGAGGGCAGCGTCGTGCCCGGCGCGACCTGGACTCCCGAGAACCACTGCGCCTCGAGCGAGGAGGCGAGCGGGCCGGTGGGGATGAACTCGATGTCCCAGGTGCCGGCGGCGACCGTGAGGCTGTAGGCGCCGTTCGCTCCGGTCGTGGCCGGGCCGGGGTAGTAGTTGGAGGTCCCGGGCTGGAACGCGTAGACCATCACCCCGGCCAGGGGCGCGCCGCCGGTGCTCGCCACGGTCCCGGTGACCGTGCCGGTGACCGGTGCCTGGGCGCCCGCGCTCACGGCGCTCGCGAGGGCGAGCACGGCGGCGACGGCAAGCGCACCTAGGGACGGGCAGAGACGATTCGACGGTGGGCGATTGGCGGGCATCTGGGCGACCTCCTCCGGCGTCAGGCGCAGTAAACCACCGCAGGCCCGCTTGTTGCGAAAACCGTCAGCGTGCTGGCCTGCCCTGCGCAACCAATGTCACAGTTTCGCTCGATTTGCGGCCTATCCTCTATGGCCTGTGGTTGCCGAAGCTCGGAGCCTCGGTCGCGTCGCAAGGACCCGTCGCGGTCCGCTGCTCCTTGGCGGGGCGCTGCTGGTCGTGCTCATCGCCGTGATCGTCTTCCTGATCGCGGCCAGCTCGCAGTCGGGCGCCACGCTGTCGAGCGCGGGCAACGCGCTCGCGCGGGTCCACCTGCAGTCCTTCGCCGGGCACCTCGAGCGCGCCGAGGTCTTCGGGCCCGACGGGCGCGTCATCCCGATGAGCGATCACGATGGGCTGCTGGTGCCCCGCGAGCCGCTGCCGCCAGGCGAGCAGGTCACCGTCCAGGTCACGGTGCGCCGCTCGAGCACGGTCAGCTGGCTTCTCGGCCGCACGCACACCGTCCGCCTGTCGCTGCGCACGCCGGTGGCCAGGCCGACCTCGGCGTTCGTGACCGTGCCCACCGGGGCGCCGGTCAGCGTGCGCTTCAACCAGCCGGTCCGCGCCGTCGCCTTCGGCACCGGCGCTCAGCTCGACGAGCTGCACTTCGCCAGCGCCCACCAGACCGTCGCGCTCGGCCGCTTCGCGCCGGTCGGGTCGGTCAAGGTGCGGGCTGCCGCCCGCAGCTGGGAGACGCTCGGCCCGCCGTCGACGATCACGTGGTTCCCGGCCTCGGCCGCCGCACTCGCGGTGCCCACGCCCGGCGTCGGGTCCTCGATCACGCCGACGAGCCCGATCCGGGTCACCTTCTCCGCGCCGGTCTCGCGGCTGCTCGGCTCGACCCGTCCGACCGTCTCGCCCAACGTGCCCGGCACCTGGAGCCAGCCGGACAGCCACACGCTGCAGTTCACGCCCACGGGGATCGGCATCCCCCTCGGCACGCCGCTGAAGCTCACGCTCCCGCGCGCGATCGCGGTATCCAGCGGCGGCGCGCTCGGCTCGGTGACGCGGACCCTGGCGTGGGTCGTGCCGCCCGGATCGACGCGGCGGCTGCAGCAGCTGCTCGCCCAGCTCGGCTACCTGCCGGTGACCTGGACGCCGAGCGGCGCGCCGGTCGCGCAGACCGAGGCCGCCCAGGTCGCCGCCGCCGTCAACCCGCCGGCGGGCACGTTCTCATGGCGCTACGGCAACACCCCCGGCGTGCTGAAGGCGATGTGGCAGCCGGGCCAGCCCAGCCAGATCGACCGCGGCGCGATCATGATGTTCGAGCAGCAGCACAACCTCACCGTCGACGCGCTCGCGGGCGCGCACGTGTGGGCGGACATGATCAAGGACGCGATCGCCGGGCGCATCGACCAGCACGACTACAGCTACGTCTACGTCCGCACCGCCCTGCCGCAGCTGCTGACGCTGTGGAGCGACGGCCACACCGTGCTGACCTCGCCGGGGAACACCGGTCAGGCGGCCGCGCCGACCCAGGCGGGCACCTTCCCGGTGTTCGAGCACATCCCGGTGGGCACGATGAGCGGGACCAACCCGGGCGGGAGCTCCTACAACGATCCCGGCATCCAGTGGATCAGCTACTTCAACGGCGGGGACGCGCTGCACGCCTTCCCGCGAGGGTCCTACGGCACGCCGCAGAGCCTCGGCTGCGTGGAGATGCCGCTCGACGAGGCGGCCAAGGTCTGGCCCTACACGCCGATCGGCACGCTGGTGACGATCGAGCCCTCGTCGTACACCACCAACACCTAACGCCGGGCCAGCGAGTAGGCGAGCTCGACCGAGCCGTCGGGGAAGCCGTGGCCGCGGGCTCCCTGCCGGTCCGGCAGGGACAGCACGGCCGGCCGGCCGTGCTCACCGGCCACGTATCCGTCGAGGCTGACGCCGATGTGGGTGCGGATCCGCATCGCTCAGACCGCCGTTCCGGCCGCGGTCAGCGCGTGCTCGAGCTGCGAGAGCAGAACGACGGTTCCCTGCTCGCGATTGTCCCCGTCCCAGCGCTCGTCGAGGAAGACGCCCTGCTCGGTCATCACCACCCGCGATCCGTCGCCTCCGGCGGAGATCTCCACCGTGGCGAGCGACACCGAGATGCGCACCTCGTCGACGTGCATGTCGTAGGCGTAGATGATCCGCCGGTCCGGCACGATGTCCTGGTACCGGGCGTCGTAAGCGTGGACGGGCTCGCCGGGCGCGGCCACGCGGCTGATCTCCCGTCCGCCGACGCGGAAGTCCAGGGCGTACTCGAGCGACCGCATCGGCTCGGGCGCGCGGAACCACTGCGCCTTGGCCGTGGGGTCGGCCCAGGCGGCGAAGACACGCGCGGGCGGGACGGGGTAGCTGCGTTCCAGGGCGAACGTCACGTGCTTCACGGTCATGATGATTCCTTCGGATCGGGGGACAGGAACTCGCCCAGGCGGTCCAGGCGACGCGCCCATTCGGTTCGCCGCTCGGCGATCCAACGCTCGGCGTCGCGCAGCGTGCTCGGCTCGATGCGGCAGGTGCGCACGCGCCCGACCTTCTCGGACCGGACCAGACCGCTCGCCTCGAGCACCTGCACGTGCTGCATGACCCCCGCCAGCGACATCGGCAGCGGCCGGGCGAGCTCGCTGACCGAGGCCGGACCGTCGATCAAGCGCTCCACGATCACCCGCCGGCTGGGATCGGCCAGGGCGTGGAAGACGAGGTCGAGCGATGGCGATTGGTCAAGCATCTACTTGACTATTGCGCGCCGCCAGCCTTAAGTCAAGTATCTACTTAACCATTGCGTCGAAGTGAAGCTCGACACCCGTCGCTTCGGTTCGACCGCCTGACCGCCGATACTGCTCCCATGGACGGGCTACGGGACCGCCGATATCGCGTCGCCGACTCCGCCGGCAGCGTGGTCAGCGACGTCGTCGCCCAGCGCGACGAGCTCGAGGCGCTGTGCGCGGCGATCGCCTGGCGCCGCGAGCGCCTAGCGGCCACCCCGCTCGACGACGCCGACGCCGTTCTCGCCGTGCGCGCGCTGGCCAGCCTCGACGAGCGCCTGGCCGACACGATCGCCGCCGGCCCTCCGACGCCCCTGACGATCGATCGCGAGCAGGCCCTTCTGCTCACCGAGATCGCCGGCGCCTACGTGGGCGAGCGCGACTTCGACGGCTACGCGCCGCCCGAGGAGCGCGAGCGCATCGCGCTGCTCACCGCCCTCACCGGCCCGCTGATGGACACCTGCTGCGAGCTGGCCGCGGCGGCCGACGAGGCGCGCGCCGCCTCCCTCTCGCGCTAGCGCCCGGGCAGCCGGCCGGCGGAAAAGAGTAGGGGGGTTCCCCCATGGTCGCGGGGGCGGCCATGGCCTAGTGTCGCCGCGATGCTCGCGGTCGGGCCCGCGGGGAGAACGCAAAGGAACGGGGCTGATGCTGCGTGCGCCTCTGATCTGCCGGACGCGTCGGATGCTGATCGGCATCCTGGCTTGTGGTGCCTGCTTCGGGCTCGTGGCGGCCACCGCCGCGGCGGTCACGCCGGCCGCCGGGTCGGGCTCGGGCGTGATCCACGCGTGCGTGAACAAGCACACGGGTGCGCTCCGGGTCGCCGCGAAGTGCAAGAAGCAAGAGCGCGCGGTGACGTGGAACGCGAGCGGCCTTCAGGGCGCCGCGGGACAGCAGGGTCACCCGGGGGCCCAGGGCGCTCAGGGGGCGCCGGGCTCGCAAGGCACCCAGGGCCCGGGCGGGCCACAGGGCGCCCCGGGAGCCCAAGGCGCTCAGGGCAGCGAGGGGTCGCAGGGCAGCTCGGGCCCGCAGGGGCCCCAAGGGACAAAGGGAGCCACCGGCAGCCAGGGCCCAGCCGGAGCCACCGGCAGCCAGGGACCAAAGGGGGCCACCGGCGATCAGGGACCCGAGGGCCCACCGGTCCCACAGGGCCCTCGGGCGCGTCCGGCGCTGGCGGCGCGGCGGGCGGCGCGCTGTCGGGCACGTTCCCGAACCCGATGCTGCACGTCACCGGCGGCCCGTGTCCGAACGGACAGGCGCTCATCGACATCTCCAGCGAAGCGGCACTGACCTGCGGCGCTGGGGTCTACAGCGACAGCAACGGAAACCTCGCGGTCGGCCCGAGCCCGTTCGGCAGCCTCGACGGCCTGGAAACCGACAACGTCGCCGTCGGAGTTTCTCCCTTGAGCGCGGACGAGGGCGGCAGCGAGAACTCCGCGCTCGGGAACAATGCGCTGTCGTCGAACACCCTCGGGAGCTCCAATTCGGCGGTCGGGTTCGGGGCGTTGGCGGCGAACACCAGCGGCCAGGACAACTCCGCTTTCGGCGACGGCGCGCTCGGCGCCGGCGCCAGCCCGAGCGGGGACACGGCGGCGGGAATCGACGCGCTCAACCTGGACTCCGTTGGCCCAAACGAAGCCTTCGGCGACGATGCGCTGCTCCACGAAACCACCGGGGAGCAGAACTCGGCGTTCGGGACCGGCGCGCTCGAGGACAACAGGGCGGGGAACGACAACGTCGCCCTCGGCTATGGCGCGCTGGGGGCGACCACCGGCCAACGGAATGCCGCGGTCGGCCCCTTCGCGGGACTATCGACCACGGGATCCAACGACACGCTCCTCGGATTCGAGGCCGGAGTCGACTACGACGGCAGCGAGAGCAGCAACGTCGACATCTCCGCCGCCGGCGTCAGCGGCGATGACAACGTGATCCGCATCGGGACGTCTGGCACCGGCGCCGGGCAGCAGGACGAGGCGTTCCTGGCCGGAGTGGACGGCATATCGATCGCCGGGCCCACTGAAGAGGTGATGGTCAACCCGAACGGCCAGCTGGGCACCGCGACCGCCTCGCTCTCCTGGGAGAAGATGGACATCCGCTCGGCGTCGGCGCTCGCGACGCGCGTGCTCAGGCTGCACCCGGTCAGTTACCGCTACAAGCCCCAGTACGCCGCCAAGGTCAACCCGACCCAGTACGGGGTGATCGCCCAGCAGGTGCAGAAGGTCCTGCCCGCGCTCGTGCAACACGACGCCCAGGGCAACCCGACCGGCGTGTACTACCAGGAGCTCCCGGTGCTGCTGCTCGCACTGGTACAGCGCCAGCAGCGTCAGATCGGGTCCCTGCAGGCGGAGATCACCGCCATCAAGCACCACCGCAAGCACCACTGACCGAGAGGAGCGGGACCGATGCTGGACACACATGGGATGGGGCGAGCGCGTCGGGTGGCGCTGGGCGTGCTGGTGTGTGCCGCGTCGCTCGGCGGCGCGGTGGCAACCGCGGCGGCGGCGACACGGGCTTCGGGACAGATCCACGCGTGCGCCAACAAGCGGACGGGCGCGCTGCGGATCGCCGCGAAGTGCAAGAAGCGCGAGCGCACCGTGAGGTGGAACACGTCGGGGCTTCAGGGCGCCCAGGGGACCCCGGGCACCGAGGGAGCGCAGGGCCCTGGGGGAGCCCAGGGGCCGCAGGGGCCGCAGGGGACGCAGGGGACGCAGGGGACGCAGGGGACGCAGGGTTCGTTGGCAGACACGCCGGCGGGCGGCGTGCTGTCGGGCACGTTCCCGGACCCGTTGCTGGACGTCAACGGCGGCCCGTGTCCGAACGGGCAGGCGGTAACGGACCTCTCCACGCAGGCGGTGTTGACCTGCGGTCCGGGGGTGTACAGCGACACCAGGCAGAACGTCGGGGTCGGCCCGAGCCCCTTCACCTCGCTGACACCCTCCGGCGGACTCGACAACGTCGCCGTCGGGCCCAACCCGCTGGTGGAGGACACGACTGGCTCTCTCAACACCACCGTCGGGCAGGACACGCTGATCTCAAACACCACCGGCAGCTTCGATTCCGCGTTCGGTGAAGAGGCCATGGCCAGTAACACCATCGGCGATGACAACTCCGCGTTCGGTCTCGGCGCACTCTCCTCCGAGACCGGCGCGACCGACAGCACCGCGGTCGGAGAGCTCGCGCTTGACTCGAGCACCGCGGGCCCGAACGACGCCGTCGGCGCGTCGGCCCTGAGTCGTGACACCTCGGGCGTCGACAACGTGGCGTTCGGCGCGAACGCGCTTGCCGACAACAAGGGCGGCAGCGACGTCGCCGTCGGTGAGGATTCGCTGGGCGACCTCACCGGCGGAGCCGACAACACCGTGGTGGGGCAAGGTGCGGGAAACGAGTTGCTCACGGGCTCTGAAAACGCGCTGCTCGGAGACGGCGCGGGCGGCTCCTACACCGGCAGCGAGAGCAGCAACGTCGACATCGCCTCCAGCGGTGCCGTCGGCGACGACCACGTGATCCGCATCGGAACCCAGGGGGATCTCGCCGGCGAGCAGGATCAGGCGTTCCTGGCCGGCGTCGACAACCTGTCGATCTCGGGGCCCGCTGACACCGTGATGGTGAACTCGAGCGGCCAGCTGGGCACCGCGACCTCCTCGCTGTCCTGGGAGAAGATGGACATCCGGTCGGCGTCGTCGATCGCGACGACGGTGCTCGAGCTGCACCCGGTCAGCTACCGCTACAAGCCCCGGTACGCCGCCAGGGACAACCCACTCCAGTACGGGTTGATCGCCCAACAGGTCCAGAAGATCCTGCCCACCCTGGTCCAACACGACGCCCACGGCGACCCCAGCGGCATCTACTACCAGGAGCTCCCAGTGCTGCTGCTCGCGCTGGCCCAGCGCCAGCAGCGGCAGCTGCAGCGCCAGTCGGCCCGGATCGGATCGCTGCAAGCCCAGCTCACCGCGATCGAGACCCGCCTGAAGCTCACCCACTGACGCTCGAGGGGTGAAGAGACAGGGTGAGGGTTCCCACCAGTCACCGCCGTGTCACCGTCTCAGCCCGTGACGCGAGCGCCGCTCTCGTCCCGTGGGGGAGCTGGGCTCACGTCCTCGGTCGGAGGCGAGTCGGCCGCTGGCGGAAGGCCCGTCACCTTCAAGGGAGGGAATGTCTCATGAGATCACCTTCAACGATCGCAGCGCCGGCCGCCCAGGGCGCAGCCGGCGCCGGTCAGCCCTCCTGCTCGGTCGGGCGCACAAGGATCTCGTTGATCGCCATCCGCCGCGGGCGGGTCACGATGAACGTGATCGCCTCCGCGATGTCCTCGGCTTCCATGCGCTCGACCCCGCCGAAGCGCTCGGCGATCACGCCCTGGATCTCGGGCCGGTTGTGCGAGGCCAGCTCGGTGTTCACCGCGCCGGGCTCGACGAGCGAGACGCGCACGTGCCGGCGCGTGACCTCCTGGCGCAGGGACTCGCTGAACGCGCCGACCGCGTGCTTGGTGGCGTTGTAGACGCCGCTGCCGCTACGCGCGACGCGCCCGGCGACCGAGCTGATGTTGACCAGGTCGGCGACCTGGCGCGGGCCCTCCTCGGCCGCCTTCAGCAGGTGCGGCAGCGCGGCCCGGCTCGTGTACAGCAGCCCGTGCACGTTGATCGCGAGCATGCGCTCCCACTCGTCGGGCGGCGCCCCGATGATCGGGCCGAGCAGCATGACCCCGGCGTTGTTGACCAGCGTGTCCAGGCGGCCGAGCTCGTCGACCACGCGCTGCACGGCGGCCGCGGCCTGGCCGTCGTCGGTGATGTCGGCGGTGATGGCCAGCGCGCGGCCGCCGGCCGACTCGATCCGCGCCGCCAGCGCCTGCAGGCGCTCGGCGCGCCGCGCCACCACGGCAACGTCGGCGCCGGCCGACGAAAGCGACAGCGCCGCGGCCTCGCCGATCCCGCTCGACGCGCCGGTGACCAGCGCGACCGTTCCCTTCAGAGATTCGCTCATGTCCGCATCATTCCCCAAACCGGTCCCACGGCCACGGCTGGCCGCTGCCGTGGCGCTCGATGCCCGGCCCGGTCGGCGCGGCAAGGCGGCCGAACAGCCCGGCCCCCACCCGCGCGACCCGCCCGCCCAGGCGCGCGAACGGATCGTCGCGCAGCAGCGCAGGAGCGCCCACACCGCGACGCACGGTCACCGCCCCGGCGAAGTGGCTGTTGTCGATCAGCAGCGTGCTCAACGCGTCGGGGGCCGGCCCGGCGAGGACCGCCCGGCGCGCCTGCTGCACGGCGACGTCATCGAAGAGCGGCAGCCGGTCGCGCTCGGGGAGCACGAGCGAGCACCACCCCTCCTCGCCGGCGACGTCGACGATCCGCGGATCCGCGCGGCGCGCCTCACGGACCGGCCTGGACGGCCGCATCCAGGCCACCAGGAACCCTTCATCAAGCGCGGCCCACGCGAACGCGCCCGCCGGCGGCTCCTCCACGACAGCGAGCCAGCAGCGCTCCTCGCTCACCGCGGCGGCTCCCAGTCCGGGCGGATCGCCCGGGTGACCGCGCGCAGGTCCCGGCGCAGATCCTCCATCGTCGGGCGCCCCCAGTACCAGTAGCCGTTGTACGCGCTGTGCACCTCAAGGCCTGGGGCGAGCACGAACACCGCCGGCAGGTAGGGGTCGTGCAGCGTGTCGGTGAGCTCGCGCAGCCCAAGCGACCCCTGATAGCGCCGCTCGACGTCGCACAGGAACGTCCACCGCGCCCCGGCCCCCGCCCGGAACGCCGCGGCGACCTCTGGCGGGTCGACGCTTACCGAGACGACATTCGTGTAGGCGACCTCGATCTCGTCCTGCAGCGCGACAAGGCGGCGCAGAAAGGCCTGCTCCTTGGGGCACCACCAGCCCCGGAAGAACTGCAGCACGGTCGGGTCGCCACCGACGAGCTCGGACAGCGAGCGCTCGTGGCCGTCGTGGTCGGGCAGCCGCAGGTCGGGGAAACGCTGACCTGGGCTTGGGGAGATCTTGAGCTCCCGCTCAGCTGGGTCGGGCATCACTGGGAAGTACCAGAAGGAGGTACCTCATGGGAATCATCGGCTCACTCATCATCCTGTTCCTCGCCAGCCTGCTCATCGGCGGCCTCGCGCGCTTCCTGCTGCCGGGCCCCGACCCGATGCCGCTGGGCGAGACCGCCCTGCTCGGCTTCGCCGGCTCGCTGATCGCCGCGCTGGTCTCGCGGATCGCGACCGGCAGCTACATCGCCGCCGGCCTGCCGCTCTCGGTCATCGCGTCGATGGGCCTGGTCTACCTGCGTCGCCGCTCGCGTGGCCTGTCCACCTACTGATCTCCCTCCCCCAGCGCCGCCCGCGCCCTCCGCGTGAGTTCGACGGTCGCCGCGCGCAGCTCTTCCGCCCCGGTGAGCTCGTGCGCGAACACCACGCGCGTCGCGATGCGGCTGCCCTCCCGGTCACGGACGACGAGATCCATGCCCTGGCGGTCCAGCCCGGAGCAGCGCGCGGCGCTCGCTCCGGGATGGCCGCCCAGGGCACGGGCGATGTCGAGCAGCGCGCCTGAGTGGTCGGCGTTCAGGTGGGCGATCGCCGGGCCGGCCTGGAGCGCGACCGGGTCCACCGAGGCGCGCGCGTAGTCCCCGGCCGCGACCGACTCCATGCGCCCGTAGCCGCCGACCCAGCGAACGCGCTCGACCGAGAGCACCCACAGCGAGAAGTCCTCGAAGTCCACGTACGCCGCCGCACGGGGCACACCGGCCACGTACGCCGCCCGCGCCCGCGCTGGATCCGCCGGCGCGGCAAAGCGCCCGGCGAGCGTGACCCGGCCCGAGGCGAGCGGATCCTCGGCCGAGACGGGCGCGGTGACGAGCAGGCTCCCCCGCGGATCGCGCTCCAGGCTGCGCCCGTGCTCGGCGAGCCGCGAGACGCACAGCACGGGCGAGCCGTCCGGCAGCACGCCGTAGGTGACCATTGACGCCCACGGCACCCCGTCGGCGCCCAGCGTGGCCAGCGTGGCCACGCACGCCCCGTCCACCAGCGCCCGAGCGGCCTGCGCACCGGTGCTCACACCGTCAGCGTAACGCCGCACGGACCACGGCCACCGCCTCGATCCACAGCATCCGCGGCCGACACCACATTTGTTCCTAATATTGATCCAGATAAATGACTTTCCGTTCCGGCGGTACGCTCGAATCCCACGAAAAGGAGGAACCCGATGTCTTTGACCATCGGTGACACCGCGCCCGACTTCGAGGCTGAGACGACCGAGGGCCGCATCCGCTTTCACGACTGGATCGGCGATTCCTGGGCGGTGCTGTTCTCCCATCCCCGCAACTTCACCCCCGTGTGCACGACCGAGCTCGGCTACATGGCGAGCATCGAGCCCGAGTTCGCCCGCCGCGGCGTCAAGGTGATCGGGCTCTCGGTCGATCCGGTCGAGAACCACGCCAGGTGGGCGCAGGACATCGCCGAGACCCAGGGCACCGCGCCCAACTACCCGATCATCGGCGACTCGGACTTCGCGGTGGCCAAGGCCTACGGGATGCTCCCGGCCGACGTCGCCGGCAATCCCACCGAGCGCACGCCGGCCCAGAACGCGACCGTGCGCAACGTGTTCGTGATCGGCCCGGACAAGAAGATCAAGCTCGTGCTCGTGTACCCGATGACCACCGGGCGCAACTTCGACGAGGTGCTGCGCGTGATCGACTCGCTGCAGCTGACGGCCAAGCATTCGGTCGCCACGCCGGCCCAGTGGCAGCCGGGCGACGACGTGATCATCGCCGGGAACGTGTCCGACGAGCAGGCCCGCGAGAAGTACCCCGACGGCTGGAAGTCGCCGCGGCCCTACATCCGCATCGTCCCGCAGCCGAAGTGAACGCCCCGGCGGTGGGCGAGCAATCGCCCGCCGCCCTGCAGGCGTTCATGGACGACCGGGGGTGGCTGAACAACGGCGAGCGCGTACGGGCGGTCGCGCGCGCCGGCGAGGGGAACATGAACCTGACGCTGCGAGTGCGGACCACGCAGCGCAGCGTGATCGTCAAGCAGGCGCGCCCGTGGTGCGAGAAGTACCCGACGATCGCCGCTCCGATCGAACGCGTGCTGCTCGAGGGCGAGTGGTACGAGCGCGTCGGCGCGATCGCCCCGCTCGCGCCCCGCCTGCCGCGCGTCCTGGCCATCGACCACGCCGGCTACGTGCTGCTGATGAGCGATCTGGGCGAGCACGGCGACTACCTGTACCTGTACGGCGGCGGGCGGCTGGCCGAGGCCCAGCTCGACGCGCTCGTGTGGTGGCTGGCCACGTTGCACCTCGAGCTCGCCGGCGACGAGCGCGCGAGCGCGATCGAGAACCGCGCCATGCGCGTGCTCAACCACGAGCACATCTTCGAGGTGCCGCTGCGCCCGAACAACGGGCTGGCGCTCGACGCGATCACGCCGGGCCTGGACGCGCTGGCCGCCGAGCTCGGGCACGACGCGCCGCTGCGGCGCGCGATCGAGCGGCTCGGCGAGCGTTACCTCGGGCCGGGCCGCACGCTGCTGCATGGCGACTACTACCCGGGGTCCTGGCTGCAGGCGCCCGAGCCGTGGGTGATCGATCCCGAGTTCGGCTTCTACGGGCTGGCCGAGTTCGACGTGAGCGTGATGCTCGCCCACCTGCGCCTGTCCGGCCAGCCCGACACGCTCGCACAGCGCGCCCTGTCGCGCTACCACGCCCCGCTCGATCGGCCGCTGACCTGGGCGTTCGCCGGTGTCGAGGTCATCCGCCGCCTGCTGGGGGTCTCCCAGCTGCCGCTGACGATCGGATTGGCGGCCAAACGGTCGCTGCTGCAGAGCGCCCGCCAGCTGGTGCTCGACTGGGCCTCGCAGGATTTGGGTTAAGGCCCGAGGCGCCTCAGCCGGCCTCGGCGGTGTTGGGGACCAAGCGGGCGGCCCGCAGCAGCGAGGAGCCCGCCAGGCGGCGATGGACGGCCGGGACGAAGGCAAACGCCACGCCGAGCAGCGACAGGCCGGCGGCAATCCAGACCTCCCAGTTGAACGGGTAGGCCGGGAAGGGATAGAAGGTCTTGTAGAGCAGGTAGCCGAGCACGACCACGCCGAGCGTGAGGACGATCAGCGGGATCGGCCGGCGGCCATGGCGCCAGACCCAGCCCGCCGCGGCGATCACGGTCAGCAGGTAGGCGATGATGATGAGGTAGGAGCCGACGGTGACGATCAGCGTCAGCACCCGGATCGCGGTGGGCTCGAAGCTGAAGGAGAGCAGCGCGATCAGGCTGATCGCGCCGATGATGGCCAGGGCGCCGATCGGCGAGCCACGCTTGGGGTCGGTCCGTACGAGCAGGTTGCGGGCGGGCGCGCCGCCGCCGAGCTCGCGGCCGAGGGAGAACAGCAGCCGGCTGGCGGCGTTGACGCACGCCAGCTGCGCGCCGAACGCGCTGATCACCCCGGCGAAGTTCACGAGCTTGCCCATCGCCGAGCCGACGTAGCCGTCGGCGAGGTGCACGAGCGGCGCCGGGTCGGCGGCGAGCGCGGCGGGCGTCGCGTAGGCGTTGTCGACGATCCAGGTGAAGACGATGTAGACGCCGGCCGAGAGCAGCAGCGAGCCGACCACCGCGGCGGGGATCGTCCAGGTCGAGCGGCGGGACTCCTCCCCCAGGGTCGCGGCGCCCTCGAAGCCCGAGAAGCCGCCGAAC
>DATAWZ010000237.1:0-13301 GCA_036266975.1 Solirubrobacteraceae bacterium | reverse complement strand
GCTCGCTTGTCCCGTCCTCGAAGCGCACGTGGTCGGCCTCGAGCGCGGCGATCCGTGGGCGGTGGTGGATCGCGCCTTCCTCCAGGGCGGCCTGCAGCGCGGGCGAGACGACGACCGGCCAGCGGGTCTGAAGCAGCGGGTGCGCGGCCAGCGGAAAGCCGCCCCGGGGCGGCGTGGCCCGGCCGGCGCGGATCAGCAGCTCGAGTAGCGCTCGCACGGCCGCGGGCGGCAGCAGCAGGGCCGTACTGCGGTCGAACTCGTCCAGCGGGCGCCCGAGCACCCGCCGCGGGACCAGGTGGTGGCCCTGCCGGCAGGAGAGGGTGACCCGCTCGGCGACCGTGGCGACCTCGGCGGCGATGTCGAGCGCCGACTGCCCGGCGCCGAGCACGACGACGCGCCGGCCCCAGTAGGGCTCGGGCGCGTCGTAGTCGCGCACGTGGCGGATCTCGCCGGCAAAGCGCCCGGGCAGCGAGGGGATCTCGGGGTCCCGGTAGTGGCCGCTGGCCACCACGAGCGCGTCGAAGCGCTCCGGCGCCCCCTGCCGGTCGGCGAGCTCGACCTCCCAGCCGCCATCCGGGCCGAGGCGCGCGCGCTGCACGCGCGTGGCCAGCTCGATGCTCGAGGCCAGGCCGTTGGCCTCGGCGTAGCGCTCCAGGTAGGCGAGCATCTCCGAGTGGTGCGGGAACTCGGCCACCGAGCGCCCGATGGCCAGGCTCGGGTACTGCATCCGCCGGCGCGAGGTGTTCGTGCGCAGCGACGCGTACGCCGCCGTGTCGCCGTAGCGCCACATCCCGCCGATGCCCGCGGCGGCCTCGTAGGCCCGGACCTCGTGCCCGGCCCGGCGCAGCCCGCGGATCGCCGCCAGGCCCGAGGTGCCGGCGCCGACGACGCAGACCCTCACGCCAGCCACCCGGCGGCGCGGCCGCGGATGTCCTTCAGGCGGTCGGCGGTCCAGCTCGTGGCCCTCACGCTCCCGCGCGTGCGGTAGCGGCGCATGATCGCCACGTGCACCGGCAGGCGCACGAAGCCGCGCAGGTCCGCCTCGCCCTGCCAGATCGAGACCGACCCGAGCCGGCGCGCGGTCGGGGTGAACCACAGCCACAGCCCCACCGCGCCGGGGCGTCGCCGCCAACCGGCCCGCAGCAGCAGCCCGGCGAGCAGGATCCGCGGCAGGTCGAGCCGGTGCGCAGGAGTGAACTCGGTGACGCTCACGTGCAGCGGACCTTCGGCGCCGCGCGCCGGGCCGGGCTTGTACGGGACCCACAGCACCATCCGCTGTAGCATACATACTCGTACGTATGGCTGCCACCAACCCGCCCAACGCCAACGACCGCGACAACGACCGCGACAACGACCGCGACAACGACCGCGGCAACGAGAGCGACAGCGACGGCAGCGAGAACCGCGCCACGAGCACGACCGGCGACGGCCGGCGCTCGGCCGCCCGCGGCACCGCGCGCGCCAAGCTGCTCGACGCCGCCACGCGGGTGTTCTCCGAGCTCGGCTACCGCGGCACCTCGCCCGATCTCGTCGCCGCCGACGCCGGGGTGACCAAGGGCGCGCTCTACTGGCATTTCAAGACCAAGCAGGAGCTGTGGCGGACCCTCGTGCACGAGCGCTTGCAGCCGCGGCTGCGCGCGCTCGCCTCGCCGGCGCAGCTCCAGGACGACCGCGAGCTGACGCTGTTGATGCAGGAGCACTGGTCGCTCGCCGCCCGGGACCCCGAGTTGCGCCCCGCTTACCTGGCCGGCCAACGCGAGCTGCGCGAGCGCTTCGGCGCCGCGGCGCTCGCGCTCGCGAGCGGCCTGGCCGCCGAGCGGCTCGTCGACCCCGACGCGATCCCCCCGAGCCTGCTCGGCGAGGCGCTCGAGCGACTCGCCCGGGCCGGCACCGGCAGCGCCACGGGCGAGCCCGCGGCGCTCGGCGGCCCCCAGCCCGCCGAGCTGCACCGAGCCTTCGAGCGGCACGCCAACGCCGGCGACCTCGGCGCGCTCGTCGCCCTGTACGAGCCCAGCGCGATGCTCATCGGGGCCGACGGGCGCGCCGCGCGCGGCGCCGCGCAGATCCGCTCGGCGCTCGAGGGTGCGCTCGCGGCACGCCCGCGGATGGAGATGACGACCTCGTTCGCGCTGGCCAACGGCGACGTCGCGCTGATGTCCAGCCACTGGCGGGCGTTCGGCGCCGGCGCTCCGGAGGCGCGCGGCACCGGCACCGAGATCGCCCGCCGCCAGCCCGACGGTCGCTGGCTGCTCGTCTTCGACGCCCCGGCCTGGAACAACTGACGCTAGGCCACCCAGTGCCAGGTGGCGAACTGGCCGGTGAAGAAGACCAGCCCGAGCCCCGAGCAGGCGAACACCGCCCAGCGCCACCAGCGCCGCGTGGCGAGCATCGCCGCCAGCCAGATCTGCAGCGGGAAGAGCACGAGCAGAAAGCGCGGCAGCGACATCAGCGGCTGGGGCAGGTTCGGGTCCGAGAGCGGCATCGCCAGCGCGGCCAGCACGTAGGCGCCGTAGGCGAAGGGCAGCTTGCGCAGGACGCCGACGATGGCCGGCACCGCGGCCAGCAGGAACACGAACAGGACGATGTTGTGGCTGGCGGCGATGAACGGGCTGCCGCCCGCCTGGGAGTAGTAGACCGGGCGCCGCGAGCCCAAGATGATCTGACGCAGCCCGTCGAAGGCGGCCACCGCGCCGTCCTTGACCGCGCCGAACGGCCCGGAGAACTGCCGGCTCCAGGTCGCCTGGGCGTGCAGCGGCATCATGAAGTCCCCGCCGCTGAGCGCGATCCAGGCCATGTAGGCGAGCAGGCCGGCCGGGATCAGCGCGAGCCAGGCCACGTCGGCCCTCAGGCGGTAGCGCGGGCGCCAGCGGGCAACGAGCTCGCGGTCCGGCCAGCGGTCCTCGCGCGGCCCGTAGAAGTACAGGAGCACCGCCGGCAGCAGCAGGACCACGCCGGCGCTGCGCGTCGCCGCGCCGAGGCCCCCGAGCACGCCGACCCAGAACCAGCGGCCCTGGCGGGCGTACCAGAACACCCCTATCGAGAGGGCCAGATAGAGCGATTCGCTGTACACCGCCGACAGGAAGAAGGCCATCGGCGCAAACGCGGTGAGCATCACCGCCAACCGCGGCACGTCGGGGTGCGCCCAGGCGTGGGGCGCGCGCAACTCGAGGTCGATCAGCCGGTGCAGGCCGTAGAGCGCCAACGCGAGCGCGGCGAGCGAGACCAGGACCCCCGAGATCACCAGGGCCAGCCCGCCGTCGGCGAACAGCCCCACGAGCCACGGATAGAGCGGGAAGAAGGCCGGGCGCGCGGCGGTGGCCAGGCCCAGCCCGGGCTCGTAGCCGTGGCCGGCGATGACCAGGTACCAGGCCGCGTCCCAGCGCGCCGCGGGCGCCACCAGGGCGTTGCCGAGCCAGCCGAAGCCCGAGGTCACCCCGGGCGGGTCGTACGCGTCGTGCAGGTCGGCGTGGCCGCCGATGACCGCCACGGCGGCGATCCCGACGATCCAGATGAGCAGCCGCGAGCCGATCAGCGCGCGGCGCACGTCGCGCAGCGCCGCGGCCTGGGCGTCGCTCAGCGCCAGGCCGAGCCCGATCCGCGCGCGCGCCCGGCGCAGGCTGGCCGGAACCGGGGGGACGCTGGCCGCCGACCCGAGCGGGAGCAGCTCGGGCGCGTCGATGGCGAGGGTTTCGCTGGTGTCGGGGTTCATCGGGGATGGGCCGGGCAGACAACGCCCGGGCGGGATCGTGTCACGCACGCGCGCTCCGGGCGGGATCGTGTCACGCGCGCGCGCTGCGCGACTCCGGGAGTGGATACCCGTATTGCCGGCCAGTGGCACACGAGCAGGGACCCGAGACCCTGTGGCAGAATTAAACCGCGCGGCGCGCAGGCGTTCGCCACCCCTTCCGGTCGCCATGTCACGACAAGCCCGCCAGCGCCGGCGCCGCCGCTCCCGCGGAGCCGTCCCCCGCCTGTTGATGATGACCTTCGGCGCCGTCCTGATGATCGGGATCGCCGGCGTCCTCGGCGTCGCCGCGTACGTGGTCTCGATCGCCGATCGGGCGCCGAACCCGAACAACCTGCGGCCGGTGATCGCCGGCTCGAGCTCGGAGCTGTTCGCCGCCAACGGGACCCGCCTGGGCTGGATCACCTCCAGCGTGCTGCGCACCCCGGTGACCAGCGCGGAGATCCCCAACTACCTCAAGGAGGGGACGGTGGCGATCGAGGACCAGCGCTTCTACCACGAGAACGGCGTGGACCTGCGGGGCATCTTCCGCGCGGCGGTCGACGACGTGATCCACGGCACCGCCGTGCAGGGCGGCTCGACGATCACGATGCAGCTGATGCGCAACCTGTACCTGGGCGCGGACACCAAGTCCTTCAAGCAGAAGATCCAGGAAGCCGCGATGGCCATGGACTACGAGAAGGACCACTCCAAGTCCTACATCCTCACCCAGTACCTGAACGCGGTCCCGTACGGCACCGTGGGCGGCCAGACCGCGCTCGGGGTCGCCGCCGCCGCCCGGGTGTTCTTCGATAAGCCGGTGCACGAGCTCAACCTCGCGCAGTGCGCGCTGCTCGCCGGCCTGCCGCAGGCCCCCTCGGAGTACAACCCGTTCCTGGACAGGAGCGCCGCGACGATCCGCCGCAATGAGGTGCTCACGAAGATGTTCCAGCTCGGCTACATCTCCTACGCGCAGGAGCAGCGGGCCATCGCCACGCCGGTCGTCGTGCACGCCAACGACTACTACGGCAACCGCGTGGAGCCGTTCTTCTTCAACTACGTCCAGCAGCAGCTGATCGGCCGCTACGGCCTGCACACGGTCGAGCACGGCGGGCTGCGCGTGTACACGACGATCAACCTGAAGATGCAGCAGGAGGCGCGCTCGTCGATCGCCGAGGTGCTCGACGACCCGGGCGACCCCTCGTCGGCGATCGTCACGCTGAACCCGAACAACGGCTACATCGAGGCGATGGCCGAGTCGGAGTCCTACGACCAGTCGAACTTCAACCTGGCCGCCCAGGGGCTGCGCCAGGCCGGGTCGACCTTCAAGGCGATCGACCTCGCCGACGCGCTCGCGCACGGCGTGGACCCGTTCGAGACCACCTACCTCTCGCACACCCTTCCCGACGGCTGGCTGAAGGACTATCCGACCTACAACGTGCACACCTTCGAGAACACCTCGCTCGACAAGGAGGAGAACCTCGTCCAGGCGACGCTGACCTCCGACAACACGGTCTACGCCCAGCTCGCCGCCGACCTGGGCGAGACGACGATCACCCACATGGCGCGGCTGATGGGCGTCGAGCAGGCCAAGCTCTACAGCATTCCCTCGGAGGCCCTCGGCGGCCTGAAGTACGGCGTCTCCCCGCTGGAGATGGCGGTCGTCTACGCGACGCTCGCTGACGGCGGCTACCGCAACACGCCGATCGCGATCACCAAGGTCGTCTTCCCCAACGGCCGGGTCGACACGAGCTGGGGCACCCCCCACCGCGTGAAGGTCCTCTCCAACGGCGTCACCGGCGTGGAGACCGAGATCCTGCACGAGAACATCCAGTCGGGCACCGCGGCGGCGGCGAACATCAGCTGCCCGGCGGCGGCCAAGACGGGCACGACGAGCGACTTCGTCGACGCCTGGCTCGACGGCTACACGCCCAACTTCTCCACGGTGGTCTGGATGGGCTATCCGAACAAGAGCGTCCCGATGCTCGACGTGCACGGCGAGGAGCAGCAGGGCGGGGCGCTCCCGGCCCAGATCTGGCACGACTACATGACCCAGGTCGTCGGCAGCAAGTGCGTGCCGTTCCCGAAGATCACCCAGCCGATCAAGTACGAGCCCTTCTACGGCCACTTCGCCACCTCGAGCGGCACGGGCGGGAGCCTGAGCGCCGACGCCTACAGCTACACGGGCACGGGCGTGACCGCCCCGCTCGCCCCGACCGGCAACAGCCTCGAGCACGGCACCACCCCCGCCAGCGGAGGGACGGCGCCGACCGTGGTCATACCGGACAACTCATCCACGCCGGCCGGCGGGACGGGCGCCCCGGGCACCGGCACGCCCGCGACCGGCACCGGCACGCCCGCGGCCGGGGCGCCGGGCGCCCCGACGAGCGACGTCGGAGGCAGTGCGCCCACCGGCGCCGGCGCCGGTGGGCCCCCCGGCGGCTCCGCGGGAAATCCGCCGGCGGTCGTGCTGCCCTCCGGCGGCGGGCAATGACCGGCGCGCCCCTCGCGCCACTGAAGTAGAGCGCCGCTGCGCGAACGGCGCCTCATCGAGCTGATCGACGCCGAGCTCGGACGCGCGCGCTCGGCGCTGCCCGCGGCCGACGCAGACCGGCTGCTGTGCCCCCCCGGCGACGACGCGGCGATCGTGCGCGCCCGCCGGCTGTCGGTCACCTCGGTGGACACGATGGTCGACGGCGTGCACTTCCGCACCGGCCCGGGGTGGCTCGACCACGAGGACGTCGGCTGGCGCGCGCTCGCCGCGGCGCTGTCGGACCTCGCCGCGATGGGCGCAAGCCCGGGCGAGGCCTACCTGGCCCTGGGCCTGCCGCCCGGCAGCCGCGAGCCGGAGGTGATCGCGCTCATCCGCGGCGCGGGCGCGCTCGCCGCCGAGAGCGGCGTGCTGATCGCCGGCGGCGACCTCGTCGCCGCGCCCGCGCTCCTGGTCTCCTTCACCGTCGTCGGCTGGGCCGATGAGGAGCGGGCGCTCATCCGCCGTGACGGGGCGCGCGTGGGCGACCGGGTCGCGGTCACCGGCACGCTCGGAGGCGCCGCCGCCGCGCTCGCCTGCCGAGAGCGCGGCGAGCCCGCGCCCCCCGACCTCGACGATCGCTACCGGCGCCCGCGACCGCGGCTGGCCGAGGGCGCGCGGCTGGCCCGCGCCGGCGTGCACGCGATGATCGATCTCTCCGACGGGCTCACCGTCGACGCCGGCCACCTGGCCGAGCGCAGCGGCGCGAGCATCGACCTGCAGACGCGTGCGCTGCCGCTGCAGCCCGGCCTCGATCACGCCGCCGCCGACCGCGACCCCGTCGAGCTCGCCCTGAGCGGCGGCGACGACTACGAGCTGCTCGTGTGCGCCCCCCCGGGCGCCGAGCTGCCCGACGTGACCTTCATCGGGCAGGTCACCGACGGCCCCGCGGGGACCGTGACGATCGACGGCGCCAAGCCCGCCGACGACGACCACGACGGCGGCGGCTACGAGCACCGCTGGTGATTCGTCAGAGGTGCACCGCCGCCCCGAGCGCGACGACGCTCGACAGGCGCGCGAACACGACCAGCCGGTGGGCCGCGCTGAACAGCGGATCGCACGAGGAGAGCACCAGCCGCTGGTAGCCGACCGAGCGCACGATCGCGACGTCGTAGGGAGAGACCCTCGCGGAGGACTGGACGGCGTAGGTGAAGCGTCCGTAGGGCATCTCGACCACGATGTGGTCGCCGGGATGCAGCTCGCCCAAGTTGCGGAAGGGCGCCAGGTAGGTCGTGCGGTGCCCGGCGATCGCGGTCGTCCCGGGCGCCCCGGGGAAGCCGGTCTGGGGATAGACGCCCGGCCCGCTCTCCAGGTCGTGCGCGCTCGTCCCCCTGACCACGATGAAGTCGGCGCCGATGCGCGGGATCTCGATGCGGCCGACCGCGCCGTCCTCGCGCACCCGCCGCTGCCAGTCGGCGGCGAGCAGCGCGATCCGCGCGTTCTGCGCGTGCAGGCGGTCGAGCGCGCCGAGCACGAGCGGGCTCGGCGGCTCGCGCTCCATCGCCGCCAGCTCGGAGCCGAGCTCGTCCTGACGCACGTGGGCGTACAGCGCGGAGATCGGCTCCTGCCAGACGAGGGTGAGCACCGCGTCGAGCAGCACGAACAGCCCGGCGACGATCAGGACCAGCGAGGCGCCGTGCAGCATGTGCCGCATCCGCTCGCGCCGGCCCGGCAGGGAGGTCCGCGGCCGCCGCTGGATCGCGCTGGGGGCGCTCATCTGCGCAGCGCCGACTCGGTTCCCCCGAGCGAGCCCGGGCCGGCGTAGCCGACCGGGCCGCGGACGGTGACGGCCGGCGCCACCCGCACCGGGCGCGGGCGCACGGCGAGGATCAGCGAGCCCGAGACGACCCCGAGCACGAGGCTGCCGAGCAGCAGCGCGAGCACGCCGCCGTAGCCGCCGGCGACGAGCAGCAGCACCATCCAGAGCGTCTGACCGAACGACATCGACAGCTCGTGGGCGTGCAGCGCGATCACCGCGGCCGGGGCGAGCAGGCCGAGCAGCAGCGCGCCGGCGATCGCCGGGCGCGGCAGCGGTGAGTCCTCGACGGCGACGAGCAGCGTCAGGTGCGCGGCGGGCACGAGCAGCAGCGCGGCGTACGGGTTCAGCGCCCAGACGATCAGCGTGCCGAGCGCGAGCACCAGCGTGAGCATCACGCCGGCGGCCCCCGGGCGCGGGCGCGGCACCCTCAAGGTGATCCGCAACGCCCCGGCGCGCAGCAGCCAGCCCAGCACCCAGAAGATGATCAGCGCCGCGATGACCCCGCCGGCGACCGGGATCGAGCCCGGCGGCACCGGCAGCGAGGGCGCGGAGGTCAGCGCGCCGCTCGCCCGCAGCAGCTCGGCGAGCACGCCGGCGAGCAGGAAGGGAACCGCGCAGCTGAGGGCCCAGATGAGGTCGGCCGAGAGCGGCTCGCGCCGGCGCCCGGCCCGCGCGAGCCCGTCGACCGCCGCGAGCAGGACGGGACCGAGCAGGGCCAGGACGAGCAGGCGAACCGGCCACTCGGGAAGCAGCTGGTTGTGGATGACCAGCGACGCCGACGGCGCCAGCGCGCCGGTCAGGCCGCTGTCGAGCGCGTTCAGCGCGCGCAGCGCGCCCTGCCCGACGTTGCTCATCCGGTTCTCGCTGGGCGCCCGCTCGGCCGCCGTGGGGCCGCGCTCGCCGCTGACCTGGAGCAGGACCGCCGGCAGGCCGGCCTTGTTGAGCACACCCTGCTCGCCGAGGGTCAGCGGCAGCGCCAGGTGCACGAACTGGCTGGTCAGGTCGGGCTCGCCCGGGGCGTCGGCGGCCTCGGTCTGCAGCGCTCCGGTGAGGGTGCGCTGCAGGAGCTGCGGCGCGAGGTTGCCGCCGTCGGAGAACGGGAGCACGAACGGCCGGCGGGTGACCGTGCCGGCGACGTCGCCGAGCACGAGCGCCGCGTCCACGGGCGCGGGGATGTGGCCCACGAACGCGCTCGCGCCGCCGTTGCCGCCGGTCCCGCCGCTGGTCGAGACGAGCACGATCGTGTGCTGGAAGATGCGCCCGGCGCAGTTGATCTTGCAGTTCGCCGCCGAGCCGAAGGTCTGCGCGAGCTCGAGCAGCGCGGCGGTTCCGGACAGCTCGGCCCCCCATTCCGACCGCGGTCCGGACACGTCGCGGTGGGCCATCAGCACGATCGACCCGTTGAGCGTCCCGGGGCGCACGGCGACCACCGTGTCCAGCGAGCGCTCGCCGTCGATCGTGCGCGCCTGGTCGGCGTAGGTCCGCACCTGGGGGAAGTCCGCGTTGGTGAAGTCCGTGGCGATCGACGAGGCCAGCTGCTGGTCCTTGACGCCGCCGGGCGGCCCCGCCTCCCCGACCAGCCCGCTCAGGAGCTGCATCGCCGCCGGCCCGGAGAAGACGTCGGGAGCGAGCGAGGTGGTCAGCGGCGCCGGACGGTTGCTCAGCGAGAAGGCGGCGATGATGACCGCGACGATGATCGGAGGCAGGGCGGCGCGGTAGATCCGCGAATCGAGCATCCCCGCAACCTTAGGCCTTATCAAGGACGAGCAGCCCTCCTCGGCGGCGGCGGCGCCTCGGGCCTTTACCCCCCTCACCGAGCGTCTCGGCCCACTGCCAGCGCGCTGGCGCCCCGGCCGATGGTCCCGGCGATGTGCCATGCTGGCGTCAGCCCTCCGCAGGGCCCCCGTGATGGCCGAGCGAGCGAGCCGCATACTCCTCGTCGACGATGAGCAGGCGATTCTCACCCTGCTCTCCTATCCATTGCGCAAGGACGGCTACGAGGTCGTGCTCGCCTCCGACGGCGGCGAGGCCCTGCAGCGCTTCGGGGAGGGCAACTTCGACCTGATCGTCCTGGACGTGATGATGCCCCACGTCGACGGCCTGGAGGTCTGCCGCGTGGTGCGCTCGCGCAGCTCGGTGCCGATCATCATGCTGACCGCCAAGAGCGAGGAGATCGACAAGGTGCTGGGCCTGGAGCTCGGCGCCGACGACTACATCACCAAGCCGTTCTCGATGCGCGAGTTCCGCAGCCGCGTCAAGGCCGCCCTGCGCCGCGCGGTGATGAGCCGGCCCGACGACAGCTCGGTCGAGGAGCCGCTGGAGAGCGCCGGGCTGCGGATCGACTTCGCCAAGCGCCTGGTCCGCCTGCAGGGCGAGGCCGTGCAGACCACGTTCGTCGAGTTCGAGATCCTGCGCGCGCTGGCCACCAGCCCCGGGCGGGTGTTCACGCGCGACATGCTGCTCGCGCGGATCTGGGGCGACTCGGCCTATCGCGACCCGCGCACGATCGACGTGCACATCCGCCATCTGCGCGAGAAGCTCGAGCGGGACCCCAAGGAGCCCGAGTACCTGTTCACGGTGCGCGGGGTCGGCTACCGCTTCCGCGACAGCGAATAGCCGATGGCCTCCTCGCGCCCCCGCCAACCGACGGGCCCGGTCGCGGCCGGCGCCACCCCCGGCGTCCTCGCCGCGCTCGCCGCCGGCGCGGCCTCGCTGCTCATGCGCCTGCCCGCGCCGCGCCCGCCGCAGTCGATCCGCAACCGCCTGACGCTGTGGTTCATGGCCACCGCACTGGTCGCGGTGTTCGCGATCTACATCGCCGTCGCGCCGTCGCTGGGGTCGAGCCTGCGCGCCGAGAAGCTCAGCTCGCTCGCCGCCGACGCGCTGGCCTACTCGCCCTCGATCGCGCGCACGATCGGCACCAACGACAGCTCCGGGCAGGTCGGGAGCGCCGTCCGCCACGCCGCGGGGCGCTCGCACGACCAGGTCACGCTCCTGTCGGTCAGCAGCGGCACCGCCGGCAGCGAGGTCGCACTCAGCGCCGACTCCGAGAGCACGCCCCCGGGCGGGCTGAGCCCCCAGCTGGCCACCGCACGGCAGGCGGCGAGGACCGGCCGCACGGTCACGGTCTCCAGCGGCACGCTCGGCGTGGCGGCGCTGCCGCTGACCTACGACCACCGCGTCGTCGACGTCGTCGTCTTCACCCAGACGCTCGGCGACGTGCAGCGCACGGTCTCGCTGATCCTGCGCCACATCCTGCTCGCCGGGCTGCTCGCGCTGGTGCTCGCCGCGCTCGCCGGCACGCTCGTGGCCCGCGCGCTGAGCGCCCGCATCAGCGGCCTGCAGCTCGCCGCCGAGCGCGTCGCCGCCGGCGACTTCTCCACGCGGCTGACCGTCACCAGCCAGGACGAGCTCGGCCAGCTCGCCCGCGCCCTGGACGACATGCAGCGCCAGCTGGCCCAGCTCGACGGCGCCCGCGAGCGCTTCATCGCGACCGCCTCGCACGAGCTGCGCACCCCGATCTTCTCGCTCGGCGGCTTTCTGGAGCTGATCCAGGACGAGGACCTCGACGAGGACACGCGCATGCAGTTCCTGGGCCAGGTGCGCGAGCAGGTCGACCGCCTGGGCAAGCTCGCCACCGGGCTGCTCGACCTCTCGCGCCTGGAGTCTGGGGCGCTCGAGCTGCACTCGCAGTCCAGCGACCTGGGCGAGATCACCCGCACGGTGACCGAGGAGTTCGTTCCCGCGCTGACCCAGCACGCCTCGCGGCTTCGCCTGCGGGTCCCCGGCGAGCGGATCCCCGTGCGCTGCGATCCCGAGCGGGTCGCCCAGATCCTGCGGATCCTGATCGACAACGCGCTGGCCCACACGCCGCAGGGCACCGACATCGTCGTCACCGCCCAGTACCACCAGGACATCGCGCAGGTCGCCGTGCGCGACTACGGTTCGGGGATCGCCCCGCAAGCGCTCGCCCGGATCTTCGAGCCGTTCTTCACCTCCGACGAGGTGCAGGGCTCGGGCCTGGGCCTCGCGATCGCGCGCGAGCTGGCCGAGCGCATGCGCGGCCGGCTGTTCGTGGATTCCACGCCCGGTCGCACGGTGTTCACGCTGGAGATCCCCTCACCCGGTTCACTACAGTCCTGATCCCCTGGTGAGCGCGTGACCGAGAACGGCCAGCAGCACCTCGACGCGACGGCGCCGCTCGTGCTCGTGTCCAATCGCGGCCCGGTCACCTTCCTGCCCGGCGGGCAGCTGCAGCGCGGCTCGGGCGGCCTGGTCACCGCGCTCACCGGCCTGGCCTCGCACCGCGAGGCGATCTGGATCGCCTCGGCGATGAGCGTGCAGGACGTCGAGGCCTCGCGCAGCCACGGCGGCCGGCCCTTCGACGTGCGCGCGCCCGACGGGGGCGAGTACCAGGTGCGGCTGGTCGAGAGCGACCCCGAGGCCTACGACCGCTTCTACAACATCTTCGCGAACCCGATGCTGTGGTTCATCCAGCACTACCTGTGGGATCTGTCGAACGCGCCGGACATCCGCCGCAACGAGATCGAGGCCTTCGAGTACGGCTACAACACGGTCAACGCCGACCTCGCCCGCGCGGTGGTCGAGGAGATCGAGGGGCAGGCCGAGCCGGTGGTGATGATCCACGACTACCACCTGTACACGCTTCCTGGTCTAGTGCGTCGCGCGCGCCCGGAGGCCTTCCTGCATCACTTCGTGCACATTCCGTGGACGCAGTCGGACGCTTGGCGCGTGCTGCCCACGCGGATCCGCGAGGAGATCTTCATGGGACTGCTCGCGAACGACATCATCGGCTTCCACACACGCTCCTACCGGCGCAACTTCCTGCAGTGCTGCCGCGATCTGATGGGGCTCGAGGTGGACTTCGAGCGCGGCATCGTGGTCGCGCCGGGCGGCGAGCGCGAGGTGTGGGTGCGTGCCTATCCGCTGCCGATCGACCACGAGGCGACACGCCGCATCGCCCAGCGCGCCCGGGTGGAGCAGTTCGAGCAGGAGCTCCTGCGGCGTCGGCGCGACTTCATGATCCTGCGCGTCGACCGCGCCGACCTCTCCAAGAACGTGCTGCGCGGCTTCTCGGCGTTCGACCTGTTCCTCGAGCAGCACCCGGAGTTCTCCGAGCGCGTCACATTCGTGGCCCAACTGATGCCCTCGCGAACGGACGTGCCCCAGTACGCCGAGTACCTCGAGGCGATCGAGGCGCTCGTGGCGGTCGTCAACCACCGCCACGGCACGCCCGACTGGATGCCGATCCAGCTCAAGCTGCGCGA
>DATAWZ010000236.1:0-9070 GCA_036266975.1 Solirubrobacteraceae bacterium | reverse complement strand
GGCGTCGAGCGCCCGGCGGCGGTGCTCGTGCGCGAGGAGCCGCTCCCGCGCAACGCCGACGGCAAGCTCGTGCGCCGGCGGCTGGCGATGTGGGCTCGGCGCTGGCTGCCGCGGCTCACCGAATCCGGGCCGATCCCGGTGCGATCGGTGCCGGAGCCGGCCCGTCCGCCGGGCCGCTCGCGCGTCGCGCGCGACGACGCCTGACGGTTGGAGAAACCGCTAACCGATGCGGCCCCGGCCGGTTCGCTCGCGCCGGCTCAGAGGCGTCTATGCGCTGTATCCGCCGTCGATCGAGATGATCTGGCCGCTGATGTAAGTGGCCTCGGGGCCGGTCAGGAAGTCGACGAGCGCCGCGACCTCCTCGGGCTTGCCCATGCGCCCGAGCGGGGTCTGCGCCATGCAGCTCTCGATGACCGACTTGGCCACGTCGTCGACCTCGAAGGAGGTGAGCACGATGCCGGCGTCGATCACGCCCGGGGCCACGCCGTTCAGGCGCACGTTGTCCTTGCCCGCCTCGCGGGCGGCCTGGCGCATCAGGCCGCCGACCGCGGTCTTGGGGATCCCCGACATGCCGTCGTTCTCGAGCGTGCGCTGGACCGCGGTGGTCAGAAACAGCACGATGCTGCCGCCACCCGTGGCGGCGAGCGCGGGCACGGCCTGCTTGACGACGTGGAACGAGCCGAGCACGTCGGTGGCGAAGATGCGCGTGAAGTCCTCTTCGGTCACGTCTTCGAGCGCGCACAGCGGGATCGCCGGGCCGGTGGCCTGCACGACGGCATCCAGACCGTCGCAGGCCTTGCTCGCCTGCTCGATGAACGCCTTGACCGACTCACCCGAGGTCATGTCGACCTCGACGCTGGTGGCCTTGCCGCCGGCGTCGTCGATCTCCTTGGTGAGCTGGTCGGCCTTCTCGCGGTTGCTTCTGAAGCCGATGGCGACCGGGGTGCGCCGGGCCACGCGGCGGGTGACCGCGGCGCCGAGGCCGCCGGTCCCACCGAGGATCGCGACTCCGCTCATAGGACATCCTCCTCGTCTTGCGTTGCGGGGGTGTGGAGCTTCGCCGAACTGACGCGGCGCGGGCACCGGGTGGCCGGCGGGCGCTTGTGTGGAACTCCAGGGCCTGCGGTCAGGCGATGAGGGCGAGCGCGTCCATCTCGACCGCGTGCTCGGCGTGGCGGGAGGCCATCGCGATGAACATCGCGTCGCCGCGCGGCGTGCGCGCGACGCTCCCCGAGGCGCCCACCGCCATCAGGTAGCCGGCGACCGAATAGCGGCGGTAGTCCTCCCAGCAGCGCTCCCAGTCATACCCCTGCACGCCGCGTGCGCACAGCCCGGCGTGATAGCCGCGCACCAGGTCGACCTGGTGCGCGCGGCGCTCGGCGGCGGCCAGCCCGGCCCCGAGGAAGTAGGAGACGTCGAGCACGCCGGGCCCGAGGATGATCGTCTGCCAGTCGAGCACGGCGAGCGGCACGCGGCCGTCGTGGGCGTCGAAGAGCATGTTGTCGAGACGGTAGTCGCCGTGCTGGACGGTCCAGGGGCGCGGCTGCTCCTGGAAGTAGCGTCCGGCGCGCTGCACGATCTGCTCGCCGAGGTCGAGGTGCTCGCGGGCGAGTGAGTCGCCGTAGCGCTCGCGGAAGACCTCGAGCAGGCGGGGCAGGTTGCGCGTGACCCGCGGGTAGAGCGTCGCGCGCTGGTGCAGCCAGTCCAGCCGCTCGAGCGAGCGATCGCCCCAGTGCGAGGCGTGCAGCGCCGCCGCCTGCTCGAGCGCGATCGCCGCCTGGTCCACGCTGCAGCCGGCGAGCTGATCGCCCTGGACGGCGGGGTGCAGATCCTCCAGCAGCAGGACGAAGTCACCGCTGTCGAGCTCGATCTGGGCGTACAGCGCCTCGGCGGTGCGGACCTCCGAGCGCGGCGCGATCTGCTGGTAGAAGCGCACCTCGCGGACGTAGACCTGCAGGCGGTTGGCGCTGCGGCGGGTGTCGGGGTCCTCGGCCGGGAACTTGCCCACGAGCGTCGCCGGGGCGTCGCCGCTGGGCCCCTCGTACTGCAGCGCAACACGCTTGCTCTCGGCGACCTGGCCGGTGCCGACCGGCTCGATCGTCGCGCGCGCCACCCGCGTTCCCGCCGGCAGGCGGCCGGCGCTGCGCAGCGCGCGCGTGAGCCACTCGGGCGTGAGCTCGCCCGTGCCGCACGGCGGCGGAGCGTGCAGGATGGCCAAAGGCTCGTTCAGCGCGACGCGCGCTGAACGAGCTCCTGCACGCTCAGCCGGCCGTCCTGGAAGTCGGCGCGCAACGCCTTCTTGTCGAACTTGCCCACGCTCGTCTTGGGGATCTCGCTCACGACGGCCCAGCGCTCGGGCAGCCACCAGCGGGCGACCCGCCCGTCGAGCCAGGAGTGCAGGTCGGCGGGCTCGAGGCTCGTGCCCTCGGCGAGCACCACACAGGCGAGCGGACGCTCGTCCCAGCGCTCGTCGGGCACTCCGATCACGGCCGCCTCGCGCACCTCGGGATGGCCCATCAGCTCGTTCTCCAGCTCGACCGAGGAGATCCACTCCCCGCCGGACTTGATGACGTCCTTGGTGCGGTCGGTGAGCTGCACGTAGCCCTTCTCGTCGCCGTACCCGACGTCGCCGGTGCGCAGCCAACCGTCGCGGAACTTCTCGGGCGTGTCCTCGGCGTAGTAGGAGCCGGTGACCCACGGTCCGCGCACCTCGATCTCGCCGACGCTGCTGCCGTCCCAGGGCAGCTCGTTGCCGCCCTCGTCCATGATCCGCATCTGCACGCCGGCGATCGGCCGCCCGCTCTTGGTCCGCCAGCGCAGTTCCTCCTCGGGCGCCGAGCCGCGCGGCGGGTGCGACAGCGCGGCCAGGGGGGAGGTCTCGGTCATCCCCCACCCCTGCAGGAGCGGGACGCCGTGGTGCTCGCGGAAGCCCTCGATCAGGCTCGCCGGGACCGGCGCACCGCCGCACAGGGTCAGGCGCAGGCACGAGAGGTCGGCGCCGTTGCGCAGCGAGGTGTCCAGCAGGTCGCGCAGGACGGTCGGCACGCCCGGGGCGAACGTGGCCTGGTCCTCGACGATGATCTTCGCGAGCGGCTCGCCTCCGAGCAGCGGACCGGGCATCAGGAAGTCGGCCCCGACCATCCAGCCCGAGTAGGGCAGGCCCCACGCGTTGGCGTGGAACATCGGAACGATCAGCAGGATGCGGTCGTGCTCGGAGAGCGAGAAGGCCGCGCCCGAGCACTGGGCGAGCGAGTGCAGGAACGTCGAGCGATGCCCGTAGGCCACGCCACGCGGGTTGCCGGTGGTGCCGCTCGTGTAACACATCGACGCCGCGTCGTTCTCGTCGATCTCCGGGCGCTCGGGCGTCGCGCCGGGCTCGGCGAGCAGCTCCTCGTAGGAGATCGCGCGCGCCGGCAGCCCCGCCCCCGCCCCCGCGCCCGGCTCGCCGCCGACGATCACGTACAGCTCGACCGTCCGCAGCTTCTCGGCGAGCGGCTCGATCTTGGCCAGCAGCGAGGCGTCGACGATCAGCGCCCGGTCGGCCCCGTGGTTGATGACGTACTCGATCTGGTCCTTGAACAGGCGGATGTTCACCGTGTGCAGCACCGCGCCGATGCACGGCACCGCGAAGTAGGCGGCGAGGTGCTCCTGGTGGTTCCAGCAGAACGTCCCCACGCGGTCGCCCGGGGCGATGCCGAAGCGCTGCAGTCCGACCGCGAGCCGGTCGGCCTCGTCGGCCAGCTCGGCGAACGTCGCGTCGCGGCGCCCCTCCGGCGAGAACGAGGTCACCCGGCTGCCCCCGTGCACCGTGCGCCCGTGATCGAAGATCAGCGGGATCGTCAGCGGGACGGCCGGCATCGTGCTCTTCATCGGTGCGCTCCTGTTCTGCGGGGTTCTGCGGGGCAGGGCCGAGGCGATCGTACGCTCGCGTGCGCGAGCGGGCAATGCCGGGTCCGGTACGGGACGGTGGCACGGCTTGTCGGGACGCACAAGGCTCCCGGCGGTGTGCGCCAGCGCCCGCGAGGTCGTCGCCTACGCTCTGGTTGGCAACGAGGAGAGGTGACGCACGTGCAGATCGGGGCACTCCCCGAGCGGCCATCCACAGGTACGGTCCCTGGTGTGGAGGTGACCGAGAGGTCCATGTTGCCGCGTCCAGACGTGCGCCCGTCGCCGCCTCACACGTGACGTCAATTCGACTGATGCCCGAAGGGAGACGACATGCCCAGCAGTGAGAACGCTCAGGCACGCGCGATGTGGGAGGGGCTGGTGGCCTCGCTCGCTCCGAAGGAGGACGGCAGCCAGCCGACCATCCAGGACTTCCGCGACGGCTACGAGGCGCTGTGTGCCCAGCTCGAGGTCCCGACCGACGCGACCTACACCGACACCACGATCGGCGGCGTGCCGGTCGTCGAGGTCCAGGCCGACGGTGCCGGCAGCGACCGCACGGTCCTCTACGCGCACGGCGGCGGCTACGTGATCGGCTCGGCCCCGGGCTACAAGTCCTTCGGCGCTCACCTCTCGCGGGCGGCCGACGCGCGCGTGCTGCTCGTCGACTACCGGCTCGCTCCCGAGCACCCCTTCCCGGCGGCGGTGCAGGACGCGACCGCGGTCTACCGGGCGCTGCTCGACCAGGGCGTCTCCCCGTCGCAGATCGTGATCGCCGGCGACTCCGCCGGCGGCGGGCTGACCGTGGCCACGCTGCTCGCCCTCAAGGACGCCGGGTCGCCGCTGCCGGCCGCCGGCGTGCCGCTCTCGCCGTGGACCGACATCCCCGGCACCGGTGCCTCGGTCGACGCCAACGCCGAACTCGACCCGGTCGTCTCGCGCGAGATGCTCGCGATGCTCGGCGGCCTGTACGCCCCCGGCGAGCACGCCACGCACCCGCACGCCTCGCCGCACTACGGCGACTTCTCCGGCCTGCCGCCGATGCTGGTGTTCGTGGGCACCGAGGAGGTCCTGCACGACGACGCCGTCCGCCTGGTCGAGCAGGCCTCGGCCGCCGGCGTGGACGCCAAGCTCGAGGTCGGCGAGGGGATGTACCACGTATGGCCGTGCTTCGCGGCGTTCCTGCCCGAGGCGCGCGAGTCGATCGCGAAGATCGGCGCGTTCGTGGGCCAGCACACCGGAGCCGGCGCGCCCGCCTGACCGACGCGTCCGCGGGAGCGGCCGGAGGGCCGCTCCCGCGCGCCTTTTTCCCCCAACAAAGGAGCGCCTGTGCACGTCGGACTGCTTCTGGTGTGGCAGAACTGGCACGAGGATCTCAGCGACGAGGAGATGTACCGCGAGGAGATCAAGCTGGGGCTGCGGGCCGAGGAGCTGGGCTTCGACTCGCTGTGGAGCGCCGAGCACCACTTCGACGACTACTCGATGTGCCCGGACAACATGCAGGTGATGTCCTACTTCGCCGGGCGCACGAGCCGGATCAAGCTCGGCACCGGCGCGGTGATCGTGCCCTGGTGGGATCCGCTGCGCGTGGCCGAGAAGGTCGCGCTGCTCGACCACCTGTGCGACGGGCGGCTGATCCTCGGGCTCGGCCGCGGCCTGGCCAAGATGGAGTACGAGGGGTTCCGGGCGGACATGAACGCCTCGCGCGAGGTGTTCGACGAGGCGGCCGACCTGCTCCTGCGCACGCTCGACACCGGCATCGCCGAGAGCGACGGCCCGCGCTTCCCGCAGCCGCGGGTGGAGATCCGCCCGGCGCCCAACCCCGAGCGCAGCTTCCGCGCCCGCCTGTTCTGCGTCGCGATGTCGCCTGACTCGGTCGAGGCCGCCGGCGACCTCGGCGCGACGATGATGAGCTTCATCCAGCGACCGATCGACGAGCACCTGGAGATGATCGAGCGCTGGCGCGAGCGCTTCCGCGAGAAGCACCCGGAGCTCGGTGAGCCGCCGCCGCCGTTGCTCACCGACTTCACCTACTGCCACGAGGACGCCGCGGAGGCCGAGCGGATGGCGCACGAGTACATCGGGCGCTACTTCCTGAGCGTGATCAAGCACTACGACTTCGCCGGCACCCACTGGCGCGAGACCAAGGGCTACCAGGCCTACCAGCGCGGCGCGGACATGATCCGCGAGGCGGGCATGGAGACAGCGGCCGCCAACTTCGTCAGGTCCCAGATCTGGGGCACCCCCGAGCAGATCGTCGAGAAGATGCGCGCGCGCATGGACGTCGTCGGGGAGTTCCAGAGCTCGCTGTCGGTGTCCTACGCCGGCATGCCCTTCGACAAGGTCAACGACAGCCTCTCGCTGCTGGGGACCAAGGTCGTGCCCGAGCTGCAGAAGCTGGGCCTGACCGCGGCGGCACGTTCGCGCTGACGGCGCGCGCAGCGCGTCGGACGCAGAATCCTGCCGGGCTACGGTGTGCTCGTGTCCCGTTGGTGGCTGAAGCCACCGCCGTTGCCCTCGGCCGCGCGCGCGGCTTCCTCCCCTCCAGGCGCGACGAACGAGTAGAGACGGCCGAAGTCGACTTCGAGAATGAGTCGCCCAAGCTTGGCGTATTCCAGTGCGACGGCATCGATCGTGCTCGCCGTGTCGATCGACGCTCCCGCTTCGGCGGCGAGTGGCGGATGAATGCGTCGTCCATGTTTCGGCGCAGGTTCATCGCAAGCACCACGACACCGTCGTACCGCTCGATCCTCTGGAGCAGGTAGGCCGTCTCGAGGTTGGCGTACCGGTCGCTCGAGTGGTCGGCCTCGGTCCGCTTGCCGAACACCGCGTCGGCCTCGTCGAACACCGGTACGGCGCCGTGACTACGGTCGGTAGCGCTCGAAACTGCCGGAGCGCGGAGCGAGTACAGGCGTCCGAGAGCTCTGCTCGTTGCACGAGCGGTTAGACGGCTGGGTGCTCGGGCTGCACGTGGAGGAAACCGGTTGCGGACCGCCGGGCCTCGCGCGCGCCGTGGACGATGACCACCGGCGCGGCATCGATCCTGACGACCACACAGCGCGCTAGCCGCGAAGCGTCCGATGCGCTGATCGACTCCTCTTCTCGGGGATCGTCATCTCCGATCGCTGGCCCGGCTATGAGCACGTGCTCTGCGAACGCCGAGGCGTGTGCTGGTCACAGCTACAGCACAAGCCCCTCAGTCAGGCCCAGACCTCACACAGAAGGTCGGAGGTTGCCTGACGCGTGCCCTTTCGCGCAATCCCAACGTCGCCACCAGCCGCGCGCAGCGATCGCCAGAGCGGCCGCCCGCCGGCGAACAGTCGTTCAGGCGCGCGCGGCGATCGCCCGGCCGGCGGTGCGCCCGGAGAACAGGCAGCCGCCGAGGAAGGTGCCCTCCAGCGCGTTGTAGCCGTGCATCCCCCCGCCGCCGAAGCCGGCGACCTCGCCGGCGGCGTACAGCCCGGGGATCGGCGCGCCGCCGGGCGCGAGCACGCGTCCCTCCAGATCGCACTCCAGGCCGCCGAGGGTCTTGCGGGTGAGGATGTGCAGCTTGACCGCGATCAGCGGGCCGGCGGACGGGTCGAGGATCCGGTGCGGCGCGGCGATGCGGGCCAGGCGATCGGGCGTGTAGCGCCGAGCGGCGCGGATGGCGGTGATCTGCAGGTCCTTGCCGTACGGGTTCTCGAGCTGGCCGTCGCGCTGCACGATCGTGCGCTGGACCTGCGCGAGGTCGAGCAGCGGCTCGTCGGTGAGCGCGTTCATCCGCCGCACGAGGTCGGGCAGCTCGCGCTCGACGACGAAGTCCGCGCCGTGCTCCATGAAGCGGCGGATCGGCCCGGGCGGACGCGGCAGCACGCGCTCGAAGAGCGTGCGTGGGACGCTGCGGGAGGTGATGTCGGGGTTCTGCTCGGATCCCGACAGCGCGAACTCGCGCGAGATGATGCGCCGGTTCAGGACGAACCACGTGTGCTCGTGGCCGGTGGTGCCGATGTGCGCGAGCGTGGCGAGCGTGTCGAAGCCGGGGTACAACGGCGGGGGCAGACGCCGCCCGAGCGCATCCAGCCACAGCGAGGAGGGCGCCGGGATGATGCGGATCCCGTGCCCGGCCCAGATCGGGTCCCAGTTGCGCACCCCCTCGGTGTAGTGCCACATGCGATCGCGCCCGATCCAGCTCGCGCCGGCGCGCTCGGCGATCTCGAGCATGCGCCCGTCGACGTGGGCGGGGACGCCCGCCACCATCTCCTTCGGCGCGGGCCCGAGCCGCGCCGGCCACAGCCGGCGTACCAGCTCGAAGTTGTGCCCGATCCCGCCGCTGGTGATGACGACCGCGCCCGCCGGCGCCGAGAACTCGCCGACGATCTCGCGTGAGCTTGCCTGTCCGCGGGTGACGGCGCTGGGCGCGAGCAGCGAGCCGCTCACCCCGGTGACCGAGCCCTCGCTGCTCTCGAGCGCGTCCACGCGGTGACGAAAACGCAGCTCGACCAGCCCGCGCGCCTGGGCGTCACGCACGCGCCGCACGAACGGCTCGAGCAGCCCCGGGCCGGTGCCCCAGACCATGTGAAAGCGCGGCACCGAGTTGCCGTGGCCGTGACCGGCGCCGCCGCCGCGCTCGGCCCAGCCCGGGCTCGGCATGACCCGCACGCCCATGCCCTGGAGCCACTCACGCTTCTCGCTGGCGGCGAACTCCACGTAGGCCCGGGCCCAGCGCCGGGGCCACTCGTCCTCGGGGCGATCGAAGGCGGCGCTGCCCAGCCAGTCCGCCCACGCCAGCTCGAGCGAATCGTGCACGCGTGCTCGCCGCTGCTCGGGAGAGTCGACGAGGAACAGGCCCCCGAGCGACCAGAAGGCCTGGCCGCCGAGCGAGGTCTCGGGCTCCTGATCGAGCACCAGCACGCGCCGTCCGGCGTCGGCGAGCTCGGCCGTGGCCACGAGCCCGGCCAGCCCGGCGCCGACGATGATGACCTCGGCCTCCACGCCGAGGACGATAATCGACGCATGTCCCTGCCTCTCGGCCCACGCACCCCGGTCGCCCTGAACCTCGTGCGCTTGTAGTCGTTCAGGGGGTGTCGTGAGGGGGTGCAGGGTTCCTGCTGGGTGCAGGGAATGTTGCATGCGTGGAGCGTTCCGAGATGGAGCAGGTCGCGCTGGGCGGCGGGGAGCGGGCCCGCGAGTTGGTGGGGGAGTT